>CAIQQQ010000474.1 GCA_903873995.1 uncultured Rhodospirillales bacterium | reverse complement strand
TGTGCTGACCGCGAGCACGGGCCCGGTTTCGGGCGACACGCTGATCCTCCAGCAGGGCAATGTGACCTTCTCCGCCGCGGACGCCACCAGCTTCGGGCCGATCGCCGGACTGGACATCGTGTTTGAGGGAACGCCGAATTTCGCCGTGACCGGCGGGACGATCAATGCCGGCTCCACGATCGAGACCCGGTTCTCGAACACACCCGGCTCGGTGAGCTTCAGCGGGAACGACAGCGTCGCCGGCCTGCTCAAGGGTGCCGCCAGCACCGGCGCGCTGACCGTTGCCATCCAGACGGCCGGCACGGTCAGCCTCGCATCGACAGGCACCATCCTGGCGCGCAATGGCGGCGTTGTCTCGGTCACCGGCGCCACGGGGGCACGCCTGGTCAGCGCAGGGACGATCGAGGCCGGCATTTCGCTCGGCGGGGGGGCATTCGAGGGCGGGTCGATCACCATCTCGTCCGCTCTGACCAACACCGGCACCATTTTCGCCACCACCTTCGGCACGCTGTCGCTCAACGGCGTGGTGACCAATTCGGCCGGGGGCACCATCACCGATGCTGGCGGCCTGCTCACCATCGGCAACGGTCTGGTTAATTTCGGCGTGGTGCAGGACACGAGCGGCACATTGAGCGTCGCGGGCATCGTCAGCGGCACCGGCACGATCGTCATCGCCGACAGCCAGACCCTGACGCTGTCTGGCGGCGTCCAGGCGGGCCAGACGATCAGCTTCGCCACCGGCGTGGGCACGCTGGATCTTGGGTCGGCGGCAAGCTTCGCCGGCACCGTCACGGGCCTTTCCGGTCATGACATCATCGACCTCACGGGGGTGGCCAACGCCACGGCCACGGTGTCAGCCGGCAACGTCACGATCAGCGCCGGCGGGAGCGTTGTTGCGACCTTCGCCGCGACAGGGTTGACCGGCCCGCTCAACAGCGTGTCCGACGGCAATGGCGGCACGATCCTGACCTTGAAGGATCCGGGCGCGGAGGCGTCGGTGGTGAACACCGAGGTCAACGGCGCCAATGGGACGTCCGCGCGCGCCTGGGGGGCGGGCGGCACGATTGTCACCTACTCGTTTGACAGCGGCTCCAACTGGACGACCGCGGAGAAGGCCGCGTTCGTCAACGGGCTCGGCCTGTGGTCGGCCGTGGCGAACATTACCTTTACCCAGGCCAGCAGCGGCGCCGGGCAGCTGGTGTTCACGCGCGGCACCGACTTTCAGGCCTATTCTGCCAACACCACGCTTGGAAGCGTCATCCAGTCCGACACGGTCTCGATCGACACGCGGGTCGGCTCCTGGCAGAACCTGTCGGGTATCGGCACGCTCGATACCACAGGCTATGGCGGCTATGGGTGGTCCACCATCCTGCATGAGGAAGGCCATGTGCTGGGCCTTAACCACCCCGGCAACTACAACGAGACCGCCGATCTCGCCACCCAGCAGACCTATTACACGGACACGCACCAATATTCGGTGATGTCGTATTTCGATGCGTCGCAGTCCGGCGCGAACTGGTCCAATAGCGGCACGGCCTATCAGGCCAACACGCCGATGCTGTTCGACATCGCCGCCGCCCAGCAGATCTATGGTGTCAACAAGACGACGCTCTCCGGCAACGACACGTTCGGCTTTCACGCGAGCAGTAGCATCACCAACAGTGCTGCGCTGGATGCTGTGTATGACTTCACCAAGGACACGCTGCCGATCGAGACGATCTGGGACGGCGGCACCAACAACACGCTTGATCTGTCGGGCTACAGCTCGGTCGAGACGATCAACCTCAACGCCGGCGGGTTCAGCAACGTTAATGGCCTGACCTCCAATCTCGCGATCGCCTATGGCACGACGATCGACACGGCGATCGGCGGGTCGGGCAACGACGTGTTCATCGTCAATGCGGACAGCGACCGGATCGACGGTGGCGGCGGCGCGAACACGGCGGTGTTTGCTTCGGCGCTGGCCAACTACGCGATCGCCAACAATGCCGGCACGGTGACTGTCACGGCACTGTCCGGCGGTGCTGTGGACACACTGACCAACGTGCAGACGCTGACGTTCAGCGACACCAGCGTGACCGCGTGCTTCGTGACCGGCACGCGCATCATGACAGCGCACGGCGAGATCGCGGTGGAAGAGCTTCAGGTGGGCGACCTGGTGGCGACCTTGATCGGCGGCGGGATGGCGCCGATCCGCTGGATCGGGCGGCGCACGGTGGACGCGATGCGCCACCCCTTCGCCCGCGACATCCAGCCGGTGCGCGTTGCTGCCGGCGCATTCGGCGCGGGCCTGCCGATCCGCGACCTTTTGCTGTCACCGGAGCATGCGGTGTTCGCAGGCGGCGTTCTGATTGCGGTGCGTCACCTTGTGAACGGCACCAGCATCACGCAGCTGTGGCGTGACAGCTTCACCTACTGGCATGTCGAATTGGACAGGCACGACGTGATCCTCGCCGACGGCCTCGCGGTGGAGAGCTATCTTGAGAACGACAACCGCCATGATTTCGAGGGTGAACTCGACCTGTCGCTGCACCCGATGTTCCAAGGCTCGGCCGGTGGCGATCCCTGCGCACCGATCGTGAGCCAGGGCTGCGCGCTGGAGGCGGTGCGGCGATCGATCGCGACCGCCAGCGTGCGAGAGGCGGCCTGAATCAGGCGAGACCCATCGCGCGCCTCATGAACATGCGCTTCAGCCGCGGCATGCGGTGCACCGCTGCGATGCCCATATCCCGGGCGAGACGCAACGCCGGATTGTCCGAGCTGAACAGGCGGTCGAGCGAGTCCGTGGCCGCCAGCATCAGCAGGGAGTCGGGGCGGCGCGCGGCCTGGTAGCGCGCCATGAGTGCGGGACTGCCGACATCCTCGCGGGCGATCACGGCCTCGCCGATCAGCCGCCCGAGCGCGCCGATATCGGCGAAGCCCAGATTCAGCCCCTGGCCTGCGATCGGGTGGATGCCGTGGGCGGCGTCACCCACCAGGGCGAGGCGCGTGTCGGTCCAGCGCTGCACGTGCAGGCCGGAGAGCGGGTAGCTCCAGCGTTTGCCGAGGAGGCGGATCGTGCCGAGATGGCAGCCGAGGCGGCGCTGGGCCTCGCGGGTGAAGGAGGCGTCGTCCAGTTCGATGAGGCGGCGCGCCACTGCGTCCCGCTCCGTCCAAACCAACGCGGAGAGATAGGGCGCGCCTTCGGTGCCGGCCATCGGAAGCTGGGCGAACGGGCCGGCGGGGAGGAAATGTTCGAGCGCGGTGCCGTTGTGAGGCTTCTCATGCGCGACCGCGCAGACGATGCCGGTCTGGCCGTAAGGCAGGCGTGACACCGCGATGCCGGCCTCGTTGCGCAGCGCGGAGTTGCGGCCCTCGGCGGCCACCACCAGGCGTGCCTCGAGCGCCGGGCCGCCGGCGATCGCGACCGTCGCGCCGTCTGGCCTCCGCGTCACTTTTGCCTCCGCGGGGGCAAATACCGAGACCTCCGGCAGCTCCGCCAGCCTGGCGTTGATGGCCATGCGCAGCGCGCGGGCCTCAACCATCCAGCCGAACGCCTCTGCCCCCACCTCGGCGCTGTCGAAATGCAGGAACAACTTTGACGCCGGGCGGCCTACCTTGCCATCCGACACGCGGATGTCGCGGATCGGGCCGGGGGGGTAGGGCAGACGGTCCCACAGGCCGGCCTCCTCGAGCACGGCGCGCGAGCCGGCGGCGATGGCGTAGGCGCGGCCGTCAAAATCCGGATGCTCCATCGGCGGCAGGGCCGCGCGATCGACGATGGCCGTGCGCGCGCCCCGCACCGCGAGCAGGCAGGCCAGCGCACCCCCCACCGGACCCGCGCCGACCACGCACACATCAACTTCCATCGCCATGCCCTACTCCCGAAAACTGCCTTCAATCGAGGCAGCAGATTGATGACGCCGCGCCATCCTTGCGCTCTGGTGACTGCCTAAATTTCAGGCATATTTTGGTTGCGCCCATTTGCCGCACCGGATCGCCTGTCCGGCACGGTTCTTGGAAGGCCCTATCCCTGTCACGCCCCCAGGGACTTTACATGGTCCTTGCCGGGCGAGCCGAAAGAGCCCGAAACCAACAGGTCCCCTCATGAAACTCATCATGGCCATCATCAAGCCCTTCAAGCTCGACGACGTGCGCGAGGCGCTTACTCCGCTCGGCGTGCAGGGCCTCACCGTGTCGGAAGTGAAAGGGTTCGGCCGCCAGAAGGGCCAGACCGAAATATACCGTGGCGCGGAATATCACGTGAACTTCCTGCCTAAGGTCAAGATTGAACTCGTCGTGGACAGTGCGCTAGCCGACGACGTGGTGGAGGCGATCACCAAGGCCGCCCACACCGGCAAGATCGGCGATGGCAAGATCTTCGTCATGGATATCGACCGCGCCGTGCGCATCCGCACCGGCGAGACCGACCTGGACGCGCTGTGACGCAGGCCGCCCCCAGCGACATGGCCCAACCAACCCCCAAAGGAACCCATTTGATGACTCGACTGACGAAGGGTGCGAGCCTCGCACTGCTCCCCATGCTGCTGTCGCTCCCGGCGCTGGCGCAAACGGCTGCAACGACCGCCGCCCCGGCCGCGGCGCCAGTCGCTGCCGCCGCTGCTGCCGTGGTGGCCAAGATCGACCATGGCGACACCGCCTGGATGCTCACCTCGTCCGCCCTTGTGCTGATGATGACCATTCCGGGCCTGGCGCTGTTCTACGCCGGCATGGTGCGCAAGAAGAACATCCTCGCCACCATGATGCAGTCCTTCATGATCTGCTGCCTCATCACCGTCACCTGGATGATCGCCGGCTACTCGCTCGCCTTCACCGACGGCTCTGCCTATATCGGCGATCTCAGCCGCTTCTTCCTCTCCGGCATCGCCGAGAACTGGGACAAGCCGTTCACGCTGGGCACGGGGGACGCTGCGCAGGCCAAGACCATCCCCGAGAGCCTCTACATGATGTATCAGATGACGTTTGCGATCATCACGCCCGCCCTGATCGCCGGCGCGTTCGCAGATCGCATGAAGTTCTCGGCGATGTGCGTGTTCATGGTGCTTTGGTCGCTGCTCGTCTATTCGCCGATCGCGCATTGGGTGTGGCAGCCCAACGGGTTCCTTGGCGCGGGCGTGTTCGGCCTGCCGGGCGCTGCGGACTATGCCGGTGGCACGGTGGTGCATATCAACGCGGGCATCGCGGGCCTCGTTTGCGCCCTGGTGCTGGGCAAGCGCGTCGGCTACGGCACCGAGAACATGGCGCCCTACAACCTCGGCCTCGCCTTCATCGGCGCCGCCCTGTTGTGGGTGGGCTGGTTCGGCTTCAACGCCGGATCGGCCGTGGCAGCCGACGAGCATGCCTCGATGGCCATGGTCGTGACGCAGATCGCCACCGCCGGCGCCGCACTGGCCTGGACGTTCGCGGAATGGGCCGCCAAGGGCAAACCCTCTGTCCTGGGTGCAATCTCCGGCGCCGTTGCCGGCCTCGTGGCCATCACACCCGCGTCTGGTTTCGTCACCCCTGGGCCGGCCCTGGTGATCGGCCTGGTCGCTGGCGTGGTGTGCTTCTTCTCGGCCACCAGCCTCAAGCACATGCTTGGCTATGACGACAGCCTGGATGCCTTCGGCGTGCACGGCGTGGGCGGCATCATCGGCGCCTTGCTGACCGGCGTGTTCGCCTACGGCCCGTTCAGCGCCAGCGACACTGCCAAGGATGGCACTTACATCGGCGGCCTCGCCCAGTTCGAATCCCAGGTCGTGGCCGTCTGCACCACCCTGATCTGGTCCGGCGTCGTCACGTTCATCATCCTCAAGGTCGTCGACGTCGTGGTCGGCCTCAAAGTCACGAATGAGGAAGAGCGCGAAGGCCTCGACGTGGTGCTCCACGGTGAGCGTCTGGGGTAACGGAAAGGAAGGCCAGGGCTCTGCCCCGCCCCGCATAAGCCTAAAAGGTTCGGTCCTATGAGAGAGGGCCATGCACGACGGCTTCATCGACCCGTCGTGTATGGCCCTCTCTCATAGGACCGAATGACTTAAACTTATGAGGTTCCAAGGGGCTCGGCCCCTTGGCGGGGTCCAGGGGCAAAGCCCCTGGCCTTTTTCCGTTCCGCCAGACGCTTACCCCGTGATATTACCACGGCGCGTGATCTGGAGACGTTGATGTCCGCCACTTTGAATTCCCCGGCTCCGATGGATCTGCGTGGCCGTTTGCGGCGGCGTGGGGCGGAGCTTGTGGCGTTGGGGCTGGCGGCTGGGGCGTTGGGGCTAATGGCGGCGCTGTTCACGTATGCCGGCGATGATCCGTCTTTTGACACGGCGACGTCTGTGGCGGCGCGGAATGCGCTGGGGCTGCCGGGGGCGGTGGTGGCGGATCTGATGTTGCAGGTGTTTGGCGTGGCGGGGGCGTTGCCAGGTGTTGCGATGCTGTGCTGGGCATGGCGCCTGGGCGCGCATCGGGGCCTGTCGATGCCTGTTGCGCGCGTGTGTGCGCTGCTGCTGGCGATGCCGGCGCTGGGCGGCGTGGTGTCGGGATTTCCGGGGGCCGATGGCAGCCTGGTGCCTTGGCCTGCGGCGTCTGGGCTTGGCGGTGCTGTGGGACGCCTGGTGTCTAGGATGGGCGCTTCGCTGGGCCAGGAGGTGCTGGGACCGTTGGGCATCGGTCTGGTCTGGGCCGCCGGGACGGCGATTGCGTTGCTGCTGTTGGTTTGGGTGTTGGGACTGGGGCGGCGGGAGTGGCGTGCGGCGGCCGAGGTTGCGCAGGGGAGTGCTACGTCGGTGTCGCGCGGCACAAGGGCCGCCGGGCAGGGCGCGCGGCGGATCGGGCGGGCCGGTGCGTGGCTGCTGCGGACGGTGAACGGCACGGCTGTGCCTGAGCCGCCCCGCGTGGTGGGCCAGACGTCGCAGATCCGCCAGCGGATGGAACCGTCCTCGCCGTTCCGGCCGGAACCGCTGGCGCCGGAGCCGCTGCGGGGTGAGCTGCCTAGGACCGAGCCGATTGTGTCGCCGCGTCGTGCCGAGCTGCCAGCGGCGAAGGAGGCGGCGATCCTGCCCGTGAGGCCCGCCGAGAGCTTCATTCAGAAGCTGGCCGCCCGCACCCAGCCGAAGATTTCAGCACCTGAGGTGATGCCGGACGCGCCGCGCGTGGAGAGCAGCTGGCGCCTGCCGACGTTGGATCTGCTGACCCCTGCCCCGCCGCGGGCGAGCCTGGGCGCGCCGACCGAGGAACAGCTTCAGGCCAACGCCGAACTGCTGGTGACGGTGCTGTCCGATTACGGCGTGCAGGGCCAGATCACCGGCATCCATCCCGGCCCGGTGGTGACGTTGTATGAGCTGGAGCCAGCCCCCGGCACCCGCGCCGCCCGCGTGATCGGGCTGGCCGATGACGTGGCGCGCTCGCTTTCAGTGATCGCGGTGCGTGTCGCGGTGGTGCCCGGGCGGTCGGTGCTCGGCATCGAGGTGCCCAACGCCAAGCGTGAGACCGTTTATCTGTCCGAGATCATCGCGTCTGAGACATGGGAGCGGGCCAAGGGTCGCCTGGTGCTGACCCTGGGCAAGGACATCAGCGGCGCGCCGGTGCTGGCGGATCTGGCGACCATGCCGCATCTGCTGGTGGCTGGCACCACCGGCTCGGGCAAGTCCGTCGGCATCAACGCGATGGTGCTGTCGCTGCTTTACAAGCTGTCGCCCCAGCAATGCCGCCTGATCATGATCGATCCCAAGATGCTGGAGCTGTCGGTCTATGAGGGCATCCCGCATCTGATGGCGCCAGTGGTGACGGACCCTGCCAAGGCGGTGACGGCGTTGAAATGGACGGTGCGGGAGATGGAGCGGCGGTACCGCGCGATGAGCCAGCTCGGCGTGCGCAACATCGGCGGCTACAACGACCGTGTGATGGACGCGCTGTCGAAGGGCGAGGTTGTGACCCGGCGGGTGCAGACCGGCTTTGACAGCGAGACCGGCAAGCCCGTGTATGACGAGCAGAAGCTGGCGCTGGAGGCCATGCCGTTGATCGTGGTGGTGATCGACGAGATGGCCGATCTGATGATGGTGGCGGGCAAGGACATCGAGACGACGGTGATGCGGTTGGCCCAGATGGCGCGGGCGGCGGGGATCCATGTGATCATGGCGACGCAGCGTCCTTCCGTCGATGTCATCACCGGCACGATCAAGGCGAACTTCCCAACCCGGATCAGCTTTCGCGTGGTCAGCAAGTTCGACAGCCGCACCATTCTGCAGGAGCAGGGCGCCGAGCAGCTGCTGGGCCAGGGCGACATGCTTTGGCAGAAGGACGGCCGCACCACCCGCGTGCATGGCCCGTTCGTGAGCGATCGCGAGGTGGAGGATGTGGTGGCGTTCCTGCGGGAGCAGGGTGAGCCGGACTATAAGGATGAAATCACCGAGGCGCCGGATGAGGCGGAGCAGTCCGCGATGTCCGGCATCGCAGGGGCGGGCCAGGGCGAGCAGAACCTGTTCGACCAGGCGGTGGACGTGGTGACGCGCGAGGGCAAGGCCTCCACCTCGTTCGTCCAGCGGCATCTCAATATCGGGTACAACAAGGCCGCCAAGCTGATCGAGCAGATGGAGCGCGAGGGGATTATCGGGCCCGCCAACCATGTCGGCAAGCGCGAGGTTCTGGCGCGGCGGCAGGGCCAGGACGACTGATCCGGGCCATGGCGTTTGATCACCCGGAGGGCAGGCGAATCTCCGGCCCCCGTTAACAGTTTCTTTTCCCCGCCCCGTCAAATTTGAGATGCCGACAAAACGTCGTCACGCGCTCCATCCGTTATCTGGATCACCGTCATGACGACTTCGTCGCTCACCACCAGCCAAATCGCTGGCATTCCGACCAGCAGCATCTCCGTCCTCACAACCGATGTGCTGCAGGCCTTCACGACCGCCCAGGTGGCTGCGCTGACCAGCGGCCAGATTCCGGCGCTGTCGTCTGGGCAGCTGCATGCCTTCACCACGGCCAACATCCAGGGGCTGAACCTTCAGGGTCTGGCAGCCCTCACCTCGGCCCAGGTCGCGACACTGTCCACCGGCGCCGAGATCATGATGAGCTCGCAGCAGGTTCAGGCGCTTGGTGATATGGCGGTGGCGGGGCTCACGGCCGGCCAGGTGACTGCGCAGATCGCGGAGTTCAAGGCGAGCCAGATCGCCAACCTCACCACCGCCGGGATCGCCGGCCTCAGCACCGGCCAGGTGAACGCCCTCGGCACCGCCCAGCTGCAGGCTTTCACCACCGGCGAAGCGGCGGCCCTTGGCACGCGTGTCGGCTCGCTCTCCTCCGTTGGCGTCGCAGCCCTTGGCTCCGCCCAGATCTTGGGGATGGGCACGGCGCAGTTCGCGGCCCTCACATCGGCCGCCAGCAGCGGCCTCGGCACGGCTGCCTTGTCGCATCTGACCTCCGCGCAGGTGCAGGCTCTGACATCGTCCGGCGTGGCGGGGTTGACCTCCGGCCAGCTCGGTGCACTCGGCTCGGCGCAGCTGACCGGGCTTTCGACGGCGAACGTTGCGGGCCTGTCCACAGCTGGCATCGCCTCGCTCGGGTCCGGCCAGGTTGCCTCGCTCAGCGCCGCGACGGTGGGCCAGTTCGGCACCGGCCAGCTGCACGCCTTCACCACCGCAAATATTCAGGGCCTCGGCACCGCGGCACTGGCCCAGCTTGGCTCGGCGCAGGTTCAGGCGCTGTCCACAAGCGCCGAGGTGCTGATGAGCACCGCGCAGGTGCAGGCGCTCAGCAGCGCGGGCGTGTCCGGGCTCACCGCCGGTGAGGTTACGGCGCAGATCGCGGCCTTCAAGACCAGCCAGATCTCGAGCATTTCAACGGCCGGGATCGCGGCCCTCAGCTCGACGCAGCTTGCAGCGTTGACGACCGACCGGATTTCGAACCTGAGCACAGGGCAGATCGCGGCGATCGGCACGAAGGTCTCGGCGTTCACCTCGCTCGAGGTCTCGGCGCTGACGCCGGGCTCGGTTGCCTCGATGAGCACGGCACAGCTTGGCGCGCTGACCACGGACAACATCCTGGGCCTGAGCACGGCTGCCATCTCGCCGCTGACCTCGGCCCAGATCTCTGCCTTTTCAACGGCTTCTGCCGGCCATCTTGGCACGGCGCAGCTCCATGCGCTGACGGCGTCAAACATCACAGGCCTTGGCACGGCTGCGCTGTCGCAGTTCAGCTCGGCCCAGATCGCCGCCCTGTCCTCCGCGTCCGAAGCGGTTCTTGGCAGCGCCCAGTTGCAGGCGATCGGCTCGTCGTCACTTGCCGGCCTCAGTGCGGCGCAGGTGACGGCGCAGATCGCAAACTTCAAGGCGAGCCAGATCGCCGGCCTGTCCACCGCCGGGATCGCGGCGCTGGGCAACGCGCAGGTGGCAGCCCTCGGGACCGGCCAGGTGCAGGCGCTGGGGGCCGGACAGCTGTCCGCCCTTGGGAGCAAGATCGGCGCCCTGACCTCCGCGGGCGTCGCCGCCATCTCGTCCATGCAGGTCACAGCCCTCGGCAGCGGCCAGCTTAACGCGCTGACGTCGATCAATATCGGCGGGCTTGGCACCTCTGTGCTGTCACAGCTGAGCGCGGCCCAGGTGGGGGCTCTGGCCTCGGCCGCGGTGGCACAGCTTGGCACCGCACAGTTCAACGCGCTGACCACCGCCAATGTCGGCGGCCTTAGCTCGACGGAGATCGGGCTGCTCGGCTCGGCCAGCATCGCGGCATTGAGCACGTCTGCGCAGTCTCAGTTCACCACCGCCCAGATCCATGCCCTGACATCCGCCAACATCGCGGGCCTTGGCACGGCGGCGCTGGGGCAGTTCGGGACGGGCCAGGTGGCCGCCCTGTCCACGGCGGCTGTCTCGCAGATCAGCTCGGCGCAGCTGCATGCGCTGACGACCACGAATATCGGCGGCCTTGGCACCGCAATCCTCTCTGGGCTCGGCTCTGCGCAGGTTGCCGCCCTGTCGAGTGCGACCGAGGCGGTGATGACGTCCTCCCAGGTGCAGGCGTTCAGTTCCGCAGGCGTTGCGGGCCTCTCCGCTTCACAGGTGACGGGCCAGATCGCCATGCTGAAGGCAAGTCAGATCCCCGGCATTTCGACGGCGGGAATCGCGGCCCTCAGCTCTGTGCAGCTGCCGACATTGGGAACCGGTCAAATCCAGGCGCTGGGCAGCGCCCAGATCCAGGCCATCGGTGCCAAGGTTGCCAGCCTGACGTCGCTGGAAGTCGGTGTGCTGTCATCCGTGCAGCTCAACGCGTTTACCACGGCCCAGCTCAGCGCCTTGACCACCGACAACATCGTGGGCCTGAGTACCTCGGTGCTGACGTCCCTCACCTCGGCGCAGCTATCCGGCATGTCAGCCGCATCCGTCGCAGGGCTCGGTGCAGGGCAGCTTCACGCCCTCACCGCCGCCAACGTGCTGGGCCTTGCCACCGCAGCACTGTCAGCGCTGGGCTCGGCGCAGGTGGCGGCTCTGTCCTCTGCGGCGGAGGCCCAGCTTGGCTCGGCGCAGGTGGCGGCCCTGTCCTCGGCAGGTGTTGCGGGTCTGACCGCGGCGCAGGTGACGGCGCAGATCGCCGACTTCAAACCTGCGCAGATTCCCGGCCTCTCGACGGCGGCGATCGCGGCCCTCAGCTCGACCCAGGTCCAGGCGCTTGCGACAGACCGGGTGCAGGCGCTGGGCAGTGCTCAGCTCGCAGCCCTGGGCACCCGTGCCGGCGCACTGACCTCGGCCGGCATCGCGGCGCTGACGCCCGCACTGATCCAGACCCTGGCCACGTCGCAGCTCGGGGCGCTGAGCACGGC
>CAIQQQ010000473.1 GCA_903873995.1 uncultured Rhodospirillales bacterium | reverse complement strand
CCACGGGGCACTCGGCGTGTGCCGCAATCGCGCGGCTGAAGCAGGCGGGCGTGGCACAGCTGCGCTTCGTGTGCCTGCTGGCCGCGCCCGAGGGGATCGATGCACTGACGTCAGAACACCCCGACGTGGCCGTGTTCACCGCCGCGATCGACCGGGAGCTGGATGAGCACAGCTATATCCGCCCAGGTCTCGGCGACGCCGGGGACCGACTTTACGGCACGCGGTAGAGCCTGGCCGATCATCGAAGTAAGAGGTTCTTTTTTGAAAAAAAGAACCAAAAAACTTTTAAATACTGGCGCGGGCGTGCCCGGAAAGGTCAGGCCAAGCATTCAAAAGTTTTTTGCTTCTTTTCTTCAGAAAAGAAGGCCCTGCTTCCTTGCCACGTTCTCCAAGAGAGATATCAGGCCTTGCCGGGCTCCGGCGAAAACAGCTCGGCCTTGTTCGGCTTGTCCTTCCAGGCATCGGCATCAGCCGGCGGCTCGCCCTTGCGGGTGATGTTGGGCCAGGTCGTGGAATAGGTGCGGTTCTGCTCTGCCCAGGCGGACGCACGGTCGTCGCTGTCCGGAACGATCGCCTCGGCGGGGCATTCTGGCTCGCACACGCCGCAATCGATGCACTCGTCCGGATGGATCACCAGCATGTTCTCGCCGACATAGAAGCAATCGACCGGGCACACCTCGACGCAGTCCATATACTTGCACTTGATACAGTTCTCGGTGACCACGTAGGTCATCACGCGCTCCTATGGCGAAAAGAAATCTTCAGTCCCCGCGATATGCCGCCATATCTGGGGAGGCGCAAGGGACGGAGCCGTCAGACGTGGCCAGCATGATCTCACGGTAGAGCAGACGCGCCTCGGGCGCGGGGCCGCGGCGATCGGCAAGGCTCAGCACCTCGATCACGCGGACGTCGTTGCGCAGCGGGAGGGTGATGACATCGCCGACGCGGAGCTTGGCGTGCGGCTTGTCGGTCGGCTGGCGGTTGATGCGGACTGAGCCCTCGGCGACCAGGCTGGCGCAATCCGAGCGCGCCTTCATGAAGCGGGCGCACCACAGCCATTTGTCCAGGCGCTGCCAGTCCTGATCTTCACCGGGCACGCGGGATCAGCGACGCAAGGCGGCCAGGGCCGCGAAGGGTCCTTCCCTGGCCGGCAGGGGAGCTGGGGTCGCCTTGACCGCGCGCTTGCGCACGGGGGACAGGGTGGGCGGGGCCGGCGGGCCATACTGGTCTTCGGCCAGGGCCACCGCGGGATTGACGCGAAAGCCCAGCGCATGGAGCACGGCCGGCAGCGCGTCGGGTTTCAGCGACAGGCGCTTGGCCAGGTCGGCCGGCACGGGCACAGGACGGGCGCGGGTGGTGAAGGCCAGCTCGGCGGCGACGCGTTCGGCGATGTCCAGGCGCAGCAACGAAGGGCCGGCCGACACCCAGCCGATGGCCTCGGCGAAACCCTCCGGCCAGGCTGGCAGCGGCACCGTGATCGCGCTGGGCGGCGGGAGATCGGGCACCGGCAGTCCGCGGTCCAGCGCCCAGAGGGCGGCGCGCACGCCGCGGGCGCGGGGCTTGAGGAGCAGCGGCAGGAACAGCGCGAAGCGGCCGGCGCGGACGTCGAGCGATTTGAGCTTGCCGCGCAAGGCGGGCGGGATGTCGTCCTCGGTGGCGCCGGGCACCACGCCGAGGCCTTCGATCAGCCGGTGCAGCGGGCCGCGCAGGCAGCCTTCCCGCTCGGCCATGGCGGCGGCGGCGAAGAGTGGGGTCAACGCGTCATGGATGTGCTGGTCGAGGAAGCGCTGCAGGCGGGCGCGCACCCGCTCGCGCTGCGGACCGTCCAGGAACTCGCTGGCGCAGACCTCCACGGTGGGGCGGATGATGGAGCTGCCGGGACGGAGCCTGGCCACGGTCGCACCCTCCCAGGCGATGCGCTGGCTGGGCAGCCAGAGGAAGGCGCTGTCCTCGGCGGCATCAAGTCGGGCCACGCGGCGGGGCATCTCGGTGATCATGGCGCGGCGGGCGGCGCGCAGCACGAGCTTGCGGGCGTCCCCCACCGAATCGGGGTCGGGCACGAAGGTGAAGCCCTCGACATGGCCGACGGGATGGCCCTCCACCACCACCTCGCCCCGGCGGGTGACGGCGGAGACGAGATCGGCGGCCTCGCCTTCCTCGAGCCGTCGCATCAGATGGGCGGCGCGGCGATCGACGAAGCGGGCGGTGAGGCGCTCGTGCAGCGCGTCTGACAGCAGGTCCTCCACCGCGCGGGCGCGGCCCTGCCAATGGGCTGCGTCATGCACCCAGTCGGCGCGAGCGGCGATGTAGGTCCAGACGCGCACGCCGGAGAGACGCTGCATCAGCGTGTCGATATCGCCGTCCGCCCGGCTGAGGGCGGCGATCTGGCCGGCAATCCAGTCGGTGGGAAGCGTTGCGTCCTTCACCAGGTGGGTGAACACGCGGGCACACAGGCGGGTGTGGCTGTCATCAGAGATCTTGCGGAAATCCGGGATCTGGCAGGCCTCCCACAGCAGACGCAGCCGGGTGCGGCCACGGGCGAGGCCGCGGATCTCGCTCTCGCGCGCAAGCTGGATGAGGGTGTCCAGATCGGTCGCATCATTGCCTCGGGTGAGGCCGGTGATGTCGGCGGGTTTCTGAAGCGTGGCCAGCAGACCGTCGATATGGCTGAAATCGAGCTGCGCATTGCGCCAGAACAGCTGCTCCAGCGGCTGGAAGCTGTGGCCCTCGATGGCACGGACCAGCTCGTCATCGAGCGGCGGGCAGTCGGCGGTGGAGCCGAACGTGCCGTCGCGCATGCCGCGGCCGGCGCGGCCGGCGATCTGGGCGGCCTCGGCCGAGGTCAGCAGGCGCGGCCGATGACCATCGAACTTGGACATGCGGGCGAAGGCGACGTGGTCCACATCCATGTTGAGGCCCATGCCGATGGCGTCCGTCGCGACCAGGAAATCGACCTCCTTGGCCTGATACAGGGCCACCTGGGCGTTGCGGGTGCGCGGGCTGAGCCGGCCCATCACCACGGCACAGCCGCCTCGGCGCCTGCGGATCATCTCGGCGATGGCGTAGACCTCGGCGGCACTGAACGCGACCACGGCCGAGCGCGGCGGCAGGCGGGTAAGCTTGGTCGCACCGGCATGGCTGAGTTGGGACAGACGCGGACGCGTCTCGATCTGCACGCCGGGGACCAAACGCTGCATCAGCGGGCGGATCGTCTCGGCGCCCATGAACATCGTCTCTACCAGCCCGCGCGCGTGCAAAAGGCGTTCGGTGAAGACGTGGCCGCGATCGGGATCGGCGCAAAGCTGGATCTCATCGACCGCGACAAACTCGGCGTGGCGATCGAGCGGCATCGCCTCCACTGTGCAGGAGAACCAGCGTGCGCCGGGCGGGACGATCTTTTCCTCGCCGGTGATCAACGCGACATTGCCGGCGCCCTTCTTGGCCACCATGCGGTCGTAGTTCTCACGCGCGAGCAGGCGAAGGGGAAAGCCGATGATGCCGGAGGAATGCGCGAGCATTCGTTCCATCGCCAAATGGGTCTTGCCCGTATTGGTGGGACCCAGGACAGCCTTCACGCGGTGAGCGAAGTCCGACATGCACCCAAGCTTGGTTGTTGCGGCGCGGAATGCAAGCGGATTGGTGTGGCAGTGCGATGACGGCGTTGAAAAGCAGCAGCTTGCGGCTCATATGCGCGCCGCAACGGAGGGCCATTCAATGAGCGAATCGACACCAGAAACCCATGATTTTGGCGCCGAGGTCGGCAGGCTGCTCGATCTCGTCGTGCACGCGCTCTATTCCGAGCGCGAGATCTTTCTGCGCGAGCTGGTCGCGAACGCGGCCGACGCCACCGACCGGCGCCGCTTCGAGGCGCTGACCCGCGCCGAGCTGGCGCTGCCGGACAACGCGCAGGTGCGCATCGCGGCCGACAAGGACGCGCGCAGCCTGACCATCACCGATGACGGCATCGGCATGACGCGCGAGGAGCTGATGTCCAACCTGGGCACCATCGCGCGCTCCGGCACCAAGGCGTTCGAGCAGGCGCTGGCGAGTGCAAAAGGCGAGGAGAAGCCCAGCCTGATCGGTCAGTTCGGCGTCGGATTCTACTCAGCCTTCATGGTGGCCGATCGCGTCGAGGTGACATCGCGCAAGGCCGGGACCGACGAAGCCTGGAGCTGGGCCAGCGAGGGCCGCGGCCAGTTCACCATGGCGCCTGCGGTGCGCGACGCGCCGGGCACGACCATTGTTCTGCATCTGAAGGAAGACGCCACCGAATATCTCGAACCGATCCGAATCGAGACGGTCGTGCGGAAATGGGCCGATCACATCACCATCCCGGTGATGGTGGCCGGCGAGGGCGCGGACAGTCAGGCGAACGAAGGCACGGCGCTGTGGCGCAAGTCCAAGGCCGACGTGACGGAGGAGCAGTACACCGAGTTCTACCGCCATGTGGCGCATGCCTGGGACAAGCCGTGGGCCACGATCCACTGGCGTGCGGAAGGGGCGATGGAGTTCTCGGCCCTGCTGTTCATCCCCGGGATGAAGCCGTTCGAGGCGGTGGAGGGCGAGCGCGAGTCGCGGCTGCGGCTGCATGTGCGGCGCATGTTCATCACCGATCGCGCCGAGTTGCTGCCCTCCTGGCTGCGCTTCGTCCAGGGCGTGGTGGACACCGAGGACCTGCCGCTCAACGTCTCGCGCGAGATGCTGCAGGCAACACCCGTGCTGGCGCGCATCCGTAAGGCGGTCACCAACCGGGTGCTGACCGAGCTCAAGACCCGCGCCAAGGATGCCGAGAGCTACGCCGAGTTCTGGAAGAATTTCGGCGCCGTGCTGAAGGAAGGCGTGTGGGAGGACAATGACCACCGCGCCGAGATCGCGCCGCTGCTGCGTTTTCGTTCAACCACGCAGGACGGGCTCGTGACGCTCGCCGAGTATGTGTCGCGCATGAAGGACGGCCAGGAGGCGATCTATTTCCTGACCGGTGACAACGCCGACACGCTGGCGGGTTCGGCGCAGCTCGAAGGGTTCCGGGCGCGCGGCGTGGAGGTGCTGCTGCTGTCCGATCCGATCGACGCGTTCTGGCCGGAGCGGCTGGACAGCTTCGAGGACAAGAAGCTGCGCAGCGTGACGCAGGCAGCCGAGGACCTGGCAAAGCTGGGCGATGCCGAGGCGGCCGGCGAGGCGGTGGACACCGAGGCACTGGTGACCGCCCTCAAGGCGGCGTTGGGCGAGGCGGTGTCGGAGGTGCGCACCACCGATCGTCTGGTGGACAGCGCCGTGGTACTGGGCGCCGGCTCCGGCCCCGATCTGCAGATGCAGCGCCTTTTGAAGCGGGCCGGGCGGACGAGTTTCGGCCTGCCGCCGATCCTTGAGATCAATCCGCGCCACCGGCTTGTGGCGTCACTGGCCGCGCGCGTGGCCTCGGGCGAGCCTGTGACCGAGGAGGCGTTGCTGCTGTTCGATCTCGCCCGCCTGCAGGACGGGGACATGCCGCAGGATCCGGCCGCGTTTGCCCGCCGCGTCGAGAAGGCTCTGATCGCCTGACACCACCTTAACCGGTTGATGCGCGTTGCGCGTCCGCATGGCTGCACGCTGTGGCCATGCGGATGCCGGCACCGCCGCAGTAACCTCGATCGTTCCTTGACAATATATATAATATGCGGTCGTCGTTCGAATTCTGTCAGAACGCTAGATTTTTTGTAACAAACAGCCTGACATCTCGTTTTTTGTTAACATTCGTCAGTGTGGCAAGTATCAAATTATGTGGAGATGTCTTTGCCGGGGCCGTAACGGCTTGTGTCGCTGTATCGGAAATGTCATACAGATCGGCATATGACGAATGCTTAAATTTTAGGCGTGTTCATGGAGTGCCCATCGATATGACCGAGCCGGACCTACCCTGCGTGAGCGAAGATGCCACCGCGCGCCCGATTTATGGCGTGCGGCCCGGCGATCTCGATGCGCTGGCCGCACGCCTCTCATCTGGGCAGACTGCCTATCTCACGGGCTGCGGCTTCACAGCGGCCGCCGGCGAGCTCTGCCTTTTGCCGGCTTCGGATGGCATCGCCGCTGCTGTCCTTGGACTTGGCGCCGATCGGTCGCATTGTTGCTTTGGCGTTCTTCCCTATCGCCTGCCGGACGGCGCCTGGCGCCTCGAAAGCGGCGATTTCGACCATGACGCCGCCGTGCTTGGCTTTTGCCTGGGCGCCTACAGCTACAACCGGTTCAAGGCCCCAAAGCGGTCGCCAGCGCGTCTCGTTACCGGCAGCGCAAGCCAATCCAGCCTGGACGAGGCGCGCGCGATCATGATGGGCCGAGACCTGATCAACGCGCCCGCCAATGTGCTGGGCCCGTCCGAACTGGCCGACGCCGCCGAACACCTCGCCACTTCATTCTCCGCCCGGTTCACCCGCATCGAAGGGCCGGCTCTCGATGCCGCCTACCCAACCATTTCGGCTGTCGGCCGCGGATCGGATCGCACGCCGGTCGTGGCCATTCTGACCTGGGCCGGCAGCGGTGCCGGCGCGGACGCCCCCTTGGTCAGCCTGTGTGGCAAGGGCGTCGTGTTCGATACCGGCGGCTACGACCTGAAACCCGCCGCCGGCATGTTGCACATGAAAAAAGACATGGGTGGAGCCGCATCCGTTCTCGCCCTCGCCCATATCATCATGGCAGCCGATCTTCCATTGCGCCTGTCGGTCAGGCTTGGATGCGTGGAGAACTCAGTGTCCGGCGACGCCATGCGCCCGCGAGATGTGATCCGAACGCGCCGTGGCCTTACGGTGGAGATCGGCAACACCGACGCCGAGGGGCGGCTGGTTCTGTGCGACCTGCTGGCGGAGGCGAGCGACGAGTCACCAGCCCTGCTGGTCGATTGCGCCACCCTCACCGGCGCTGCCCGCGTCGCACTGGGGCCTGATCTGCCGGCCCTGTTCACCAACGACGACGCGTGGGCCACTGCGGTCGATCTTGCCGGACGAGAGACAT
>CAIQQQ010000472.1 GCA_903873995.1 uncultured Rhodospirillales bacterium | reverse complement strand
TCGCACAAGCGAAAGCTGGTGGGGGCAAACCAGCCGCTGGGGGTGGCCGAAATCGAGGTGGACCCGGAGACCGGGATCTGGACCGTGGAGCGCTACGTCATGGTCCATGATTTCGGCCGCGTGTTGAACCCGATGCTGCTGGAGGGGCAGCTGCATGGCGGCGTTGCGCAGGGCATCGGCCAGGCTGCGTGCGAGCGCGTGGTGCATGACGCGGATGGCCAGGTGCTGACCGGCTCGTTCATGGATTATCAGATCCCCCGCGCCGATGAGTTGCCGGCGATGGTGCTGCACACGCGGGCCACGCCGTCGCCGGCCAATCCGCTGGGGGTGAAAGGCTGTGGCGAGGCGGGGGCGGCGGGCGCGTGCCCCGCGGTGATGAATGCGTTGACCGACGCGCTCTGGCCGCTTGGGGTGCGGCTGATCGACATGCCGGCAACGCCTGAGAGTGTGTGGCGCGCGCTGCGCGAGGCCTCCGTCCGGGCCTGGTGACGCCGGGCCGGGTCCATCCAGGATCGCTTTGACGATGCTGGAGGATAACAGTTTCGTTCATTGCGCCTGCTGTCGAAGTGAGATAACGCTCGCTTCCGAATAGCGTTGGGCCGGGCAAATGTTCCTGTTATCCAGAATATTCCAGATCGCGATGGTCCGACATGGCGCGGTTTGAGTCGCTTTCCAGTTACGTCGAAAAGATGACGGCGCGGCTGCGGCTCGCGGACCGTCATGATCAGTCGGTCATTCTGGTGCGCGAGATCGCGGAGCTTCGGCTGCAGATGCAGAACATGGCGCAGTCTGTGTCGGCATTGGCCTCGTTCTGCGAGCTGGGCGCGCGGTTCGATGCCGAGCGGGGCGAGCTTGCAGCGCCGCCATTGCCTGGGATGGTGCGGATCGATGCGAGCCAGGGCCTGCATCTGCTGGACGGGTTCTACGATCTCGAACACACCCCGCAGGGGCGGGCGTTTCGCTGGACCGGCCCGCAGCGGCGGTTTCGGTTCAGCGTGTGGATCGATCGCACGCGCCCGGTGGATGTGACGTTGCATGTGCTGTTTCGGGGGCATGCGGCCAACGCGACGGGTATGCGGCTGTTCGTGGATGGTCGGCCGAATCCGGTGCGCTTCGATGCGTCGCGCGAGGCGTTCATTGCAACCGATGTCGCGCCGGAGCCGTTGCGCGATCTGAGCGTGTTCGAATTCGAGAGCGCGTCTCCTCAACCGGTTGAGGACCGGGCGGAGACGCGTGAGCTCGGTGTGCCGTTCGCGATGTTCGAGGTGGCGATCCAGGACCGTGCGGCGTCTTATGACTAAGGCCCCGCGGAAGGGCCGCAAGACGGCTTCCTCCGGCCCCGACACGGTCTCTGACACTGTCCCCGGAACGGCTTTGGTTACGACCGGCTCCTCGGGCCTCGCGATCCGTGAGGAGACGCCGGCCGCCAGCGTGGCGATTTGCACCTTCCAGCGCTACGATCTCCTTGAGGGTGTGCTGCGGGCCACGGCCGCGCAGGCGACTGGCCCCGGCGCCTGCGCGCAGCCGTTCGAGATCCTTCTGATCGACAACACGCCCGATCCTGACCGGTCGTTCGTGGAATATCGCAGGCATCGGGCAACGCCGTTCCTGCGCTGGATCCACGAGCCGCAGAAGGGCCTGTCCCATGCGCGCAACCGGGCAATCGCCGAGGCACGGGCGCCGATCATCGCGTTTCTGGATGACGATGCGATGCCCGGCGAGGGCTGGCTTGCCGAGATGCTGGCGGCGTTTGCCCGGCTTGGGCCGGATGCCTGCGTCATCGGCGGGCGGGTGACGCCGGTTTGGCTCGGGCCGCGGCCGGCATGGCTGGCCGATGAGATGCTGCAATATCTGTCCATCACCGATCTTGGCGAGGAGCTGCGGGTGCTGCGCGAGTCCGAATGGATCGTCGGCGCCAACATGGCGATGCGGCGCAGCGTGTTTGACCGGGCCGGCCTGTTCCCGGTGCATCTCGGCCGCAAGGGCGGTGGCGCCACCCTGCTGTCCAATGACGAGACGGCGCTGATGCGCGATATCCGCGCGGTCGGCGGCCTGATCGGCTATGCGCCGCGGGCCGCGGCGGGCCATCTGATCGATCCGTCGCGCCTGAGCCAGGGATGGTTTCGCCGCCGTCTCGCCTGGCAGGCGGTGTCTGACTATCTGGAGGGCGAGGGCGCGGGGCAGGTCTCGGCGGACAGGAACTGGGACTGGCTGACCGGGTTTTTGGCGGGTCTGCCGGCCAGCCAGCGCAGCTATCGCGGGCTGCTGGCGGATATGCCGACGGCCGAGCTGTTCGAGCAGCAGCTTGGCGCGGTATACAACGCCATGGCCTGCCTGCTGTCCGGCGCCGCCTTGTCTGAACAAGACAGCTTGCCGCCGTCCCGGCTGGGTCAGCCTTAATGTCGGCCTGGTTCGGCCAGACCGTGCTCGTGGTCTCGCCGACGCCCACGGCCCCGCTGGATTACGGCAATCGGCGCTACATTCTCAACAGTCTCAGGCGGCTGCAGTCGCACGGCGCGCGCGTCATCTTCGTGCATTACCCGGCGGAGGATGACTGGCGGCGCGCAGCCCCGCTCGATCGGCTGCGCGAGATGCAGGGGCAATGGGAGGCGACCTATGTCTCGCCGGTGTCGCGCCCGCTGCACACCGATCCCGCCGGCACGCATCATCATCTGGATGAATGGTGGGACGAGGCGCTGGGCGATCTGCTGCGCTGGATCTTTTCGGTGCATCGCATCGATGTCTGCCTGGTCAACTATGCCTGGCTGTCCAAGGCGTTCGAGATCTGCCCGCCGCATGTGCGCAAGATCCTGGTGGCGATCGACCGTTTCGCCGGGCGCAAGGAACTGCTGGCACAGAACGGGGTGGCACCGGAGTATTTCTATCTGACCGAGGACGAGGAGCGCCGCGCGATGCTGCGCTGCGATCTGGTCTGGGCGATCAAGGAGGCGGAGGCACGGTATTTCACGCAGCTTTCGGGGCGGCCGGCCCGGGTGCTGCCGCATGTCGAGCAGCCGGAGCTGGCGTATTCCTGCCGCGTGGTTGCAGAAAGGCTGCCGCGATTTGGCTTCATGGGTGCCTGCAACTCGATCAACCATCAGAACTACCGCAATTTCTTCGACATGCTGGGTCCGTTGGTGCGGCGCCATCTGTTGCCGGCGCGGTTTCTGCTGGCCGGATCGCTGTGCGACCTGTTCGGGCCGGAGGAGTATCCGTTCCTCGAGCGGTTGGGCCGGGTTGATGCGGTGGAGAGCTTCTATCGTGCCTGCGACGTCGTGGTGGTGCCGATGGCGTTCTCGACCGGGCTCAAGATCAAGGTCGGCGAGGCGATCGGCTATGGCAAGGCGGTGATCGCGCATGCTCACGCGTTTGAGGGGTATCACCCGGCGCATCCGTTTCATGCCTTGGACGGGTTCGGCGCGCTGTGCCAGGCGATCGTTGCGATCATCGACCGGCCGGAGGGGGTGTTCGAACTGGAGCGCGCGGCCCTTCGCACGCGTGACGAGGCAGAGCTTCGGGCCGAGCTGTGTGTGGCGGCGGGGGCCGCGCCGGAGGGGAAGCGACGCTTTGTGGTGCTGGCGCCGGCCGATCTTTTGTTCCTGCCGCAGGTGGTGGATCATCTGTGCGAGGCGTGCTCGCTGATCGGTTATATCGAACGGCCGCTGTGTTATGTCATTGGCGATGCGACGGCCGTGCCGGCCGTGGTGTGGGCGCGGCTGGGGCGGCATGCGCGGGTGTTCGCCGCGCCGTTGGCGGATATGGCGCTGCGCGAGGACCCGAAATACGAGGGTGTGTCGTTTGTGGCGCCGGCCGCGTTTCGGGCGGGCGGTTGCCAGGTGCTGTATGCCATCCGGCACGATGCGGCGGTTGCGTCTTGGCTGTCTGGCCCTGATCCGGCCGAAGACTGCGTTTTGCGACTGGAGGAATGGTGCGCCGAACGGGACGTGCGGGGCGACTTTGAGCTTGAGCGCAGCGCATTGAGCCTGCGTGCCAGCCGCGATGCTGGTGTGGATCTTGAAACGACATGTCTGGTGGGGTCGGTGCAGGCGGAATGTCGCTTGCGGCAGCTTGGCGTCACGTTGCGTCATGTCTCGATGGCGCTGCTGCGGGACGGGACGGAGAGTACGGTGTTCCTTGCGATGCAGCGCCAGATGGCCGCACGCGAGCGGCGCGGGGTGTTCCTGCTGGTGGCCGGGGCGTCGCCGGCGCGTATCCGGACGATCCTTCGCAGTACGGGGTTTCGCAACCGCTGGGGCCGCCAGACCCGCACGCTGGTTGTGACGGAGGCGGAACGGCTTGGACTTGCGGGCGAGGGCGATCTGCTCGCTGGCTTCCGGCTGATCGCGCCGGCCGAGTTGGTTGAGGCGTTTGGCGGCACGGGGCCTGTTCCGGAGGTGATCGCGGAGCTTGGTCCGGACGGTGCGGCCTTTGCGTGGCTGCGTGAGATCGCCGGCCGGCTGGCGCTGCCTTATGTGGCGCTGGCGGGGCCGGACCGGCTGGCCTTGGCGAACCTGACCGGCGCGACGTTGCCTGGCCCGGCCGGGCGGGCTGTGCGTCAGCTGATGCGCGGGCTCGATGCGCTGTATGCGTTCGGGTTCGCCGCTGCGGAGACGCGGGCGCTGCGCGAGACGCTGCGGTTTGAGCGCGATCGTGGGTGGTCATGGCTATGGCGGCTGGTGAAGCATCGGGTGTCAGTGTAGGCCGGCGATAAGGCAAGGCGTTCTTTTTTGAAAAAAGAACCAAAAAACTTTCATTCGTTTGGGGGGCTCCTTCGAACCGCAGCGCGTAAATTTTAAAAAGTCTTTTGCTTCTTTTCTTCAGAAAAGAAGTTCTTACTTGCCGCCATCCACCGGCAGGATCTGCCCGTTGACGAAGCCAGCCAGATCCGATGCGAAGAACAGCACGCCGTTGGCGATGTCTTGCACCGTGCCGAGGCGGCGGAGCGCGATGCGTTCGATCAGGGCTTTTTGGCCGTCCGGTCCGTAACCGTCCCATTGGCGTTCGGTGGCGTCGTTGCTGCGCACGAAGCCGGGGGCGATGGAGTTGACTGTGATGTTGAAGCGGCCGAGCTCCTGGGCGAGCTGGCGGGTGAGGCCGACCAAGGCGTGTTTGGCGCTGCAATAGGCCTGGATGCCGGTGAGGGAGGCTGAGAGGCCGGCGCCGGAGGTGATGTTGACGATGCGGCCGCCGCCTGACTGTTTCATGCCGGGGACGACGGCGCGGGACAGGGCCATGGCGGCGTTGACGTTGATGTCGAAGATACGGTCCCAGGATTCGTCGTTGACGTCTTCGATGGGCTGCTTGCTTTGGCCGGCGACGCCGCCGGCGTTGTTGACGAGGCAGAAGACGGGCTTGCCGATGGCGGCGATCCAGGCGGCGGCGGCGTGGCGGGAGGTGAGGTCCACGACGGTGGTGTGGATGGTGCGGCCGGCGGCAGTTTCGGCGAGCTCGGCCTCGTGGAGGTCGGTTGCGTGCACCTCGGCGCCGAGGTCGGCGAAGCTGTGGGCGATGGCGCGGCCGAAGCCGTGGCCGGCGCCGGTGACGGCGACCACGCGGCCTTCGAAATGGAGGTTCATCTGGCGAGCTCCAGCAGATTGTCGTCGGTCATGGGGCGCGTGCCCTGTTCGATCTCGTGGATCATTTCGACCATGGCGTCGATCCTGGGGCAGGCGAGGCCGTGTTTGGCGCCGATGGTGGAGATGGGGACGATCTGGCTGTCCACCTCGGTCTGGCGTTTGCGCACGGCGAGATCGCGCCAGACGCCGGAATGGGTTTTGGCGGAGCCGGCGTTGAACGCGACCATGGCGGCGATGCTGGCGCGGGCAGCGTCTTCGGTCGCACCTTGGGTGAAGGCTTCCGGGTCGAAGCCGTTGAAGCCGCGGGGGGTGACGCCTTCGGCCAGCGCCACGGCCATGGCCTCAGAGCCGAGGGCGCGCCACAGGGGGAGGAGGGCTGGGTTGGCGAGGCAGTCGGCGATGGAGGCCTGGCCCACGGCCTGGGCGAACAGCATCGCGCCGTAGCCCATCTTGCCCCAGAGATAGGACCAGATGTCTGGCGTGGTGATCGCGTTCGGCTCGAAGACCAGGAGCATCTGGTGGAGGTCTTCGAGGCGCTGGGTCATCTTGCCATCGATCTCGCCGAGGACGACGGCGGCGCGGTTGCCCCATAGGATTTCGCCCGGGCCCATCCAGTCTGCGCCGAAATTGACAAAGGCGCCGATGGTGCGGGGGGCACCCACGATCTCGGCGATTTCGAGCTCGTTGAAGCCGTTTTGCAGGGAAAGGACGTAGCCGTGTTCGGCGAGATGCGGGAGGAGGGCGGTGGCGGCGGCCCTTGTGTGGTGGGCCTTGGTGCAGAGGAAGATTTTGTCCCACACGCCTGTCACGTCCTGCGGCAGGAAGGCGCGGGCGGGGACGGTGAATGCGTCCACCGGGCCGGTGATGCGCAGGCCGGTTTGGTTCATGGCGGCGACGTGGTCGGCTGCGACGTCCACGAATGTTACGTCATGGCCGGCGCGGACGAGGTGGGCGCCCACGGTGCCGCCGATGGCGCCGGCGCCCCAGATCAGAACCTTTACCATGTTTCGAGCATGCTCCGTGTTTCGGTGACGGCGATGTTCCAGATGGCCAGCATTTCGTTGTCCGAGCGCTGGTAGCGGCCGCCGAAGCTGCCGTCTTCCAGCAGGTTGCGGGCCTCGAAGGGGGGGAGGGTTTTGAGGCGGTCGGTGTCCACCATCGGTTTTTCATCCTCGGATGGTGTGGTGGCAAGGCGGGTCCAGGGGAAGTTTTCCATCCAGTTGGCGTGGCTGCCCTGGGGGTCTGTGGCCTGGACGGCGGCCCAGGTTTGTTTGGCGCGCCACCAGTCGTGGAAGCGGATTTGGCAGTCCGGGTTGTCCATCAGCCATTCCTGGGCGAGGGAGGCGGCGGGCTGGTTGCCGCCGTGGCCGTTGACGATGAGGATGCGGCGGAAGCCGGAGCGCTTCATGCTGTCCAGCACGTCTCGCACCAGTTCGACGTAGGTGGCGACGCGGAGGGTGACGCTGCCGGGGTACGCCTGGAAATACGGGGCGATGCCGAAGGGGATGGCGGGGTAGACGGGGATGCCCAGGGGTTCGGCGGCCTCGACCGCGACTTTTTCGGCCAGGATCGTGTCCACCATCAAAGAGAGGCCGGAATGCTGTTCCGTGCTGCCCAGCGGGAGGACGCCGCGATCGTCTGCGCGCGTCCAGTCTTCGACCATCCGCCAGTCCATGTCTGCGATGCGCATTATCGGCTCCCGTTCTTGTCAGGCGACGGTGGCATGGATTTTCCGGTCTGCGAAATGGGCGGCGGCGGCGCGGATTTCGGTGAGCGCGAGGTCTATGCCGGAGGCGTCGACGTCCAGATGGGTGCAGGCGCGGACGCGATGGGGGCCCATGACGGAGACGAGGATGCCGCGGTCGCGGAGCGCCTTGGCGAAGGCTGGGGCTGTGGTGTGGAGGCCTTCGACGCTGAAGAAGACGAGGTTCGTTTCGGGGGCGTCGAGCGTGATGCCTTCGATCTGCTGCAGGCCGCGGGCGAGGGCTGAGGCGTTGGCGTGATCGTCGGCGAGGCGTTCGACGTGGTGATCGAGCGCGTGAAGGCACGAGGCGGCGTTCATGCCGGCCTGGCGGAGGGCTCCGCCGAGGCGTTGCTTCCAGCGCCAGGCGCGGTCGATGAAGTCGGTTGTGCCGCAGAGCACGGCGCCGAGGGGGGCGCCGAGGCCTTTGGTGAAATCGAGCCAGACGCTGTCGTAGCCGGCTGTCATTTCGTGGGGGGCGATGCCGGTGGCGACGGTGGCGTTGAGGAGGCGGGCGCCGTCCATATGGGTCTTCATGCCGTGGGCGTGGGCGATGTCGGCCACGCGGTGGAGCGTGTTGGTGTTCCAGATGGTGCCGCCGCCGAGATTGGCGGTTTGTTCGACGGAGACGAGGGTGAGAGGCGGGGCGTTGCGGGAGGGCTGCCAGATGGCGGCCTCCAGGGTTTCCGGGGCGAACTGGCCGCCTTCGCCGTCCAGCCCCATGATCTGGGCGCCGGTGAGGGCGCCGACGCCGCCGCCTTCGCTGGTGAGGATGTGGGCGGTGCGGTGGGCGAGGATGGCGTCGCCTTGGGTGCAGTGCACGCGGATGGCGATCTGGTTGCACATGGTGCCGCTGGGGAGGAACACCGCGGCCTCGGTGCCCATGAGGGCGGCCATGCGGTCACACAGCGCGTTGACCGTTGGGTCCAGGCCGGATTGTTCGTCGCCCATTTCCGCTTCCATCATGGCGGCCTTCATGGCCGGGGTTGGGCGGGTTTGGGTGTCGGAATAGAGGTTGACGCGGACCGGGGGGGCGCCTGGGGCGGGGCGGAGGGGGGTGTAGGTCATGGGGCGGGCTCCTGCTGCGTCGATTGTTCGTAGGAAAGCAGTAACGCAAGGCGGGCGCCAGACGGGGGTGGGATGGGTTCGGGCGCTGTGTTGGGCCGCGTGTTGGGGGAAGCAATGATCCCGCAGGTCTATCTGGGGTTCTCGTTGCGTTGTTGCGATCTCCATGCCGGCCAATCCACGGGTTCCGAAGCCTCGATCTTCAGTCTGTCGCCGGAGTCGAGCTTTTCCGTGAAGATCACCAGATTGAGGGCCGTGCAGCGCGCACTCGGGACAATCAGGCCGTCAAAATCGAGAAACGATGCGGCGGCTGCGATCGCCTGGGTGATGGCGTAGTCGAAGCTGGTGTAACGTTTTGCGTCAACGCCGAGTGCCGCGAGGCTGCTTACGTCGGCGAAGCGGAGTGTTCTGCTGGTTTCCGCTTTGATGCGATGAATTTCGTGTTCGATGCGGCTGGGCCAAACCGGTTCCAGTGACAGTCGGTAGCCGATTTCGGCGAGGGCGCCGGCTCGCGCAAGACTGGTATAAAGGACCTCGAACTCATTGGGCGGGCTCCAGCGACCGCCTGTCGTGGACCCTCGCAGCGCATCTCGGCCTTTGACCGTGATCCGCCAGGCCTCACCGGCGAATGCTTCGGACGGATGGGATTCCAGGGCGTCCAGCAATTCTCGGTCATGTTGGCGCGCGTATTCGCCCATGGTCAGGTGAAATTGGCGTCGGCCAGGCTGTCGATCACAGCCAGGACACGATCTGCGTCACCGGCATGGATCAGGTCGATCGCCCGTGCGCCGTCCAGCAGGGGGTGCCGCCCGTAGAGCCATAGGCGGGTTTCCTCGGGCGTGTAGAACTCCGTCAATCTGTCCACGACGTAGCGCAGGTCCGAGATGACCAGCTGTGTTTTGGGTTGCGGTGCTGCCTTTCCCGAGGACCAGCGCGAAACGGTGGCCTGTGAGACATGGGTGATGTTGGCGAGATCCGAGCCTTTGAGGCCGCCGCGTGTGCGGAGGTCTTCGACCAGGCGTGCGACTGCGGCGCTCATGGTTGTTTGCCTTGGAGGATCGGCATGTCTTTCGATTGCCGCCGAGTGCCGGGAAGGCGCGGCGACATCGAATTTTCTGGGCGTGGGTCGTCGCGGTTTGATGGGGTCATAGGGCCGATCTCGCGTTTGTCTTTCAATCTTTGGTTATTGTGAAAGACTTTTGCAAGGTCTGCTTTATCCGACGTTACATCGGATGTTTGGTGGCGGGGTGGCAGGTGCGAGTGACCGGATCGCATCAACCGTTCCGGCATCCAACTCTCAAGGGAACCGTCACTGTCGCGCATCCGAAGAAGGATATCGCGGCCGGGACCTTGCGCAGCATCGAGAAGCAATCTGGCGTTCAACTCAGGAGGTGAAGATGGCGCGCTATTATCTGGCGATTTTGGAGGCTGACCGTGACGGGTTCAGCAAGCGTAGGATGGGTGAGCGCAGCGTAACCCATCAGAACAGAACAGCGGCAGCCGATTTATCACCCAGTGAAAGTCGGACGCTTGTATCGATGGGTAACGCTGCGCTCACCCATCCTACGCTCGCTTGGTCGATCCTGATGGTGCAGTGGCGTCTCGTCTGCTGGTCCGTGCCGAGGTTGGGGGTGAGCCGGAATGATCCTGTTCGCTCTGGTGGTGATGGTGGGGTGCGGAAGGGCACCCCACCCTACGCAGGCGGAATGGCAAATGGTGCAAAATTATTAACTCATGTCATAGATGAATTTCGACGCCTAAGCGACATTTGATCAAGTTGATTTCGTGCGTCTCATTTAGCAATATGCAGTTTTGACTTATAGAGAAATAGAAAAAATCCAAAAGTTGAAATGATGCGCCCAAAAAATATTAAACTTGTCATGCAATGTCGGTCTGGGATTGGAGTCGCACAGTGCCATCGAAATAATCTAGTCCGCCTGTGTGGGACTTAAAGCAGATGGGCATTGCCATCGTTGCGGCTGGTGTCGCGCTGTGGTCGTGGAACGTCGATAGCGACAAGTTCACCATGGATCAGCGCGGCTTTGACCTCTGGGGGGTGTCCTGGAAGCCCCTGGTCACCTTTGAGGACTTGTCTGCGCATATCCATCCCCAGGACCTGGATAAGGTCAGGGCGGCTTTCGCTGCGACGCGCGCTCTCCTGGGAACGTTCGAAATCGATTTTCGCATCAATTTCGGCGGTGAGGTCCGATGGGTTTCCGCTCGGGGCCACGGCGATGATGTCGGGATGCGCGGACGGACGATGTTCGGCATCTTCATCGACGTGACTGGCCGAAAGCAGGCCGAAGAAGCCCATGAGTTGCTGTCTGGTGAGATGAGCCATCGCGTTAAAAACCTGTTGCAGATCGCAACGGCCCTGACATCGATCACCTTGCGCTCGGCGAAGACCGCCAAGGAGATGGCGCAGGACCTGACTGGTCGTCTGATGGCCTTGGGACGTGCCCATAGCCTGGTCAAACCTGGCGTTGCCGAAGAGAAGAATGCTGTATTGCTCGGCGATCTGATCGCGATTTTACTTGAGCCGTACGAAGAAACGGGTGCGTTCGCCGGGCGCATCCGGGTATCTGTGCCGAAGATCGCCGTTGGGCCGGAGACGACCACAGGTTTGGCTTTGGTTATTCACGAATTGGCGACAAATTCGCTCAAGTATGGGGCGCTTTCGGTGGAGACCGGGACGCTTGACGTCTCTTGCAACGGGTCTGCCGGGGATGTGGTTGTTGTCTGGACCGAGCGGGGCGGGCCGGCTGTTGTCGTTCCGACACCGCCTTCGGGCTTTGGGAGCCAGATGGCCAACCGGACGATGTCCCGCCAACTTGGCGGTTCGATCGTGTTCGACTGGGCCAAGGAGGGCCTGATCGTCACGATGCGGATGAACAACGACAACATGCAGACCTGAGCAAGCGTAGGATGGGTGAGCGCAGCGTAACCCATCAGAACAGCACAGTGGCAGCCGATTTCTCATCCAGTAAAAGTCGGATGCTTGTATCGATGGGTAGCGCTGCGCTCACCCATCCTACGCTCGCTTCGTATGCGTATACCGAAAGCTGAGAAGTTTCTTTGGTTCTTTCTTTTCAAAGAAAGAACTTCTTACTTGGTCTTCGCCCTATTCGCCATCGCCCGTGTCGCGTCAACGCAGTCCTGGGCGAGATGCCAGTAGCGTTGGCTTAGCTCGATGTTGAAGATCACGCCGGCGGGGAAGATGCAGGTGTCGAGGATGGTGTCCCACGGGGTGTTGCCCCAGCCGACGGGCAAATGGAGGTCGCCGTGGCCGTAGGCGAGGCGTTCGCCGGTGGTGAACATCCAGATGTCGTCCTGGCGGCCGAAGCTGTCGTGGATGTGGAGGTGGTGGGCGTAGGGGGCGAGTTGGGTGCAGTCGGTTGCGAGGTCGCCGCCGTGATAGTCGAGGTTGATGGCGCCGTGGCTGAAGTCGATCGTGGCGCGGATGGCTGGGTGGTTGATGGTTTGGAGCTCGCGGGCGAGGCGGGCGGGGGTGGGGGTGAGGGATGTGCCGTGGTAGCCGGCGAAGAGGGTTTCGACGCAGATGATGAGGCCGCGCCTTTGGGCTTCGTCTCCGGCGCGGGAGAGGTGGTCGCGCTGGCGGGCGTAGGCGTCTTCCACGCCTGCGGCCTGGGTGTTGGGGGTGATGCCGGCGTGCATGACGTAGTTTGTGCAGCCGAGTTCGGCTGCGACGTCCATTGAGGCGAGCAGGACCTCCATGTGGCGGGGGAGGCGCCAGGGCTCGTCCATGAGGTTGATGGCCAGCGGGCCGTGGGCGGAGTAGGCGAGGTTGGTGCCGGCGCGGGCCTGGGCGCAGGCTGCGTTGGCCGTGGCGAGCTGGTCCTTTCGGATGCGGCCGCCGACGACGATGTCGAAATCGTAGGTTCCGAGCTCGACGGTGTCCACGCCGAGGGCCGCGCATTGGGCGATGTTGGCCTGGAGGTCTGACAGGTCCGGCTTGGGGGCGTGAGCGGAGATGCCGATTCGTGCTGGAGTGCTTTGGGTGGGGTTGGTCATCGTTTCGATCTCCGCGGTTGGGGACGCGTGCCATGGCTGTGGCGGCGGGGGAAGGCTGCGGTGCGTGACGATTTTGCGACGGGTTGGTGAAACGGCCGGCGGGTGGCGCGGGTCGTCTGTGGTGCTTGAACCGGGTCCCCGATCGGGCGCACAAGCCATCACCGTCTGAGGGGCCGCTTTACCACACGATGACTGATCGCCGTTCCAGGCCAGAGCCGGCTCCTGATCCCTTGCGTGTTTCGGCCCGTTTGACGCAGGTGCGCGTTGAGCGTGGGCCGGTGATGCGGGTGCTGCATCGGCGGCGGTGGCTGGTGCTGTTCTTGGTGGTGTCGCTGCTGCTGCATGGGGTGTTGGCGCTGTTTTTGGTGCGGTCCGATGCTGTGCGGGTGCCTTTGCGGCCGCTCCCGGTGGCTGAGTCGCCGATGACATTCGAGTTATCGGAGCTGCCGACGGTGACGCCGCCTTCGTCTGAACCGAGCCAGGCGGCGCCGAAGGCGGAGGCGCCGGCGCCCGACGAGTTGCGGCCGCCGAGCCCGCCGCCGCCGCCGCCGTCGGATACGGCGCCGCCTGTGCCTGTGCCTGTGCCTGTGCCTCAGCCCAGTCCGGTTCCGGTTCAGCCGCCGCCACCGCCACCGCCGGCGCCGGTTGTGCAGGAGCCGGCTCCGCCGCCGCCGGTATTAACGCCAGTGCCGCCGCCGCCAGTGCCACCTCCACCTGCGCCGCCTCCGGTCCCGCCGACCACCCCCCCACCGCCGCCGCCGCCGCTGCCGCCGGTGCGTCCGCAACCTGCGCCGCGGCCTGCGCCGCAGCCGGCACCAAGACCGCGTCCGGTGCAGCCGTCACCGTCTCGGCAGAGCAGCGATTTCTTTATTCCGCCGCGTGCGGCCGGGCCGGGGGGGCCGGGGAAGGGGCCGATCAACCTGTCCTTGGGGCCGGTGGATCAATTCAAGGCGGAGCCGCCGCGGCGCAATGCGCGGGATCGGATGTCTGACATTCAGATTTCTGGGGCGCAGCTGGGGTCGGACTGGGAGCGGGATCTCATGGCCTACTGGGTCGCGCACCGGTTCTATCCGCCGGCGGCCGCGGATAGGGGGGAGAGCGGGCTGGTGCGGCTGCATCTGAAGGTGGACCGGACGGGGCATGTGACGGCGGTGAACATCGTGTCCGGCTCGGGGTCACAGATGATCGATGCGGCGGCCTTGGGGACGTGGCGGGGGGCGCGGCTGTCGCCGTTTCCGACCAACACGCCGGAGGACAGCGCGGATATCACGATCGATTTAAATTATATTCTGTATCGGTAGCCGTTACGTCGTTTTTGGCCGCCAGGTGCGCAGCAGCAGGGCGTTCACGACGACGGCGAGGGATGAGAAGGCCATCGCGGCGCCGGAGACCATGGGGCTCAGCAGGCCGGCTGCCGCGAGCGGGATGCCGATGGTGTTGAACACGAAGGCCCAGCCGAGGCCCTGCCAGATGCGGGCGTGGATATGGGCGCCGATGTCCAGCGCTGCGGCGACCAAGGAGAGGTCTCCGCGCATGAGGGTGATGCCGGCGGCCTGCATGGCGACGTCGGTTCCCGTCGCCATCGCGATGCCGAGATCGGCCGAGGCGAGGGCCGGGGCGTCGTTGATGCCGTCTCCGACCATGGCGACGAGGCCAGTTTTCTGGAGATCGGCGATGCGGTGGAGCTTGCCTTCGGGGGTCATCTGGCTTGCGGTCTCGGTGATGCCGGCCTCGGCGGCGGCGCGGGTGACGCTGCCTGGGTTGTCGCCGCTGAGCAGGACGACGCGTTTGCCGGATTTGGTAAGGGCTGCGATGGCGGCCTTGGCGTTGGGTTTGAGGCGGTCGGCGAAGCCCATCACGCCGAGAGTGGCGGGATTCGGCGCCGACTCGATCAGCCAGGAGACGGTGTGGCCCTGTTCGGCCCAGGTTGTGGCCGCAGCTGCGAGGTCGCCTGGTTCGAGGCCGGCCTCGGTGAGCAGGGCCTGGCTGCCGAGGCGCAGATGCCGGCCTTCGACCTCGCCGGAGACGCCGCGGCCGGGGAGATCGGCGATGTTGGTGGCGGGCCGGGTTCCGGTGGTGACGGCGTTCTGGAGCGCGTGGGCGAGGGGGTGGGCGCTACCGGCCTGCAGGCTTGCGGCGAGGCGCAGCATGGCATCGGCGTCTCCGCCTGCGGTGGCGAGATGGTCCACCAGGATTGGGTGGCCTTCGGTGAGGGTGCCGGTTTTGTCGAACACGATGGTTCTGATCTTGGAGACGCGGTCGAGCACCGTGGGGTCTCGGATCAGGATGCCGTGGCGTGCGGCGACACCGGTGCCGGCCATGATGGCGGCCGGGGTGGCGAGGCCGAGGGCGCAGGGGCAGGCGATGACGAGGACGGAGACGGCGTTGATGATCGAGGTGGCGACACCCGCGCCCGCCAGCATCCAGCCTGCGAAGGTCAGCACGGCAATGCCGAGCACGACGGGGATGAAGATGGCGCTGATGCGGTCGGCCAGTTTCTGGACGGCGGGCTTGGCGGATTGGGCATCTTCGACCAGGCGGACCATGCGGGCGAGGACGGTCTCGCCGCCGATGGCCGTGGCGCGCACCACGAGGAGGGCGTTGCCGTTGACGGCGCCGGTCATCACGCGGTCGCCTTGGATCTTGGCGACGGGCAGGCTTTCGCCGGTGAGCAGGGATTCGTCCATGTCGCCGGTGCCGTCGGTGATCACGCCGTCCACCGGGGCGCGGGCGCCGGGGAGGACGATGACGAGGTCGCCGATCCTGACGGAGGCGACCGGCATGTCGGTGTCGTGACCGTCTTTTCGGACGCGCGCGGTTTCGGGGCGCAGGTTGGCGAGGGCGCGGATCGCGGCACCGGTTTCGAAGCGGGCGCGGGATTCGAGGTGGCGGCCGAGGAGGACGAGGGTGATCACGAGGGCGGAGGATTCGAAGTAAAGATGCCCGGCGCCGGGGACCAAGCCTGCGAGCCCCGCGACACTCAGCAGGAATGCGGCCCAGGTGCCCAGCGCCACCAGCAGGTCCATGCCCGCGGCGCCGCCTTTTGCGGCCTTCCAGGCGGAGATGGTGAACCCGCGGCCGAACCAGATCTGCACGGGGGCGGCCAGCAGCGCCTGTGCCCAGCCGGGGAGCGTGGGTATCCTCAGGGGGCTTAACAGCATCGACAGCACCAGCGGTGCCGTGAACAGGGCCGAGAGCAGCACGGGGCGCAGCGCGTCCTGATCGTCGTGATGGTCGTGCATCGGTGTGTCGGCGATCTGACTGGCCTCGTAGCCGGCTTTTTCGACGGCCGTTGCGATGGCGGGGAAGGCGATGGGCGCATCTGAATGGATATGCGCGGTGCCGTTCATCAGGTTCACCTGCGCCGCCGTGACGCCGGCGACCTTTCTCAGGACACGCTCGACGCGGGTGACGCAGGCGGCGCAGGTCATCCCGCCGATGGCGATGGTCTGGTCGTGTTCCATGGCGCATCACATGGGGGCCACGGGGGCGAGTTTCATTAACCTCTGGAATGGGATGCCAGGCTGCCCATGTCTGGGCGGTTATCAGGAGCGCGATATGATCCGCCGCCACAGTCTGCTGGCTTTGATGTGTCTCTCAGCTTGGCCTGCATCGGCTCAGGCTCCAATGGACCATATGCATGGCGGCGCCATGCCGATGGGGGGCTCGGATGCCGGATACACGGCCGCGATGGCGAAGATGCACCAGGACATGGACATCAGGTTGACCGGGCATGCCGACCACGATTTCGCGGCCGGCATGGTGCCGCATCATCAGGGCGCGATCGACATGGCGCGCGTGGAGCTGGAGCACGGCACTGACCCGGAGATGCGGCGGCTGGCGCAGGATGTGATCTCCTCGCAGGAGAAAGAGATCGCGTTCATGAAGGCCTGGCTGGCGCGGCAGCCCTGACGGGCATCAGACCGGGGCAATGCTCCAGTTGGCATGCCAGGCTTTGAATTGGCGGAGATGGGTTTCGGCGTAGTGCTTCTGGCTCGGGCTGAGTGCGTCTGTCTCGTTGAAGTGCAGGCTGTATTCGGCGTCACCTTCCAGGACCATCAGGTGCTTGTAGTAGAGCACAAGGTCGGTGCCTTCGTCGAAGCTGGAGAGCACGGCGAGCGCATGGTCGAGCTCGGTGGCGCGGCGGAGGGCGGTGGCGTTTCCGGCGGCGGCCTGTTCGCTGAGTGAGACGAGTTCGAGCACCTCTCGCGGCAGGACGTTGCCGATGCCGGTGATGACGCCGCAGGCGCCGCAGCGGACGATGCCGTGGACGACCTGCGTGTCCACTCCCACCAGCAGGGCGATGCCGGGTTCCGCGCCGGCGATGTGCTCGGCTGCGTAGGTGAGGGAGTTGGCGCCGCCGAATTCCTTGAAGCCGACCAGGTTGGGGTGGTCGCGGCGGAGATCGAAGAAGAGGTCGGCGCGGGTTTCGAATCCGTAATAGGGGCTGTTGTAGATGACCGCGGGCAGGCCGTCTGCCGCGGTGAGGACCTGGGCGAAATGGGCGCGCTGGGCGGCGGGGGATGTTCCGCGGGAGAGGACGCGGGGGATGACCATGAGGCCGCTGGCGCCGGCGGTGCGGGCGTGGGCCGCGAGGACGGAGGCGCGCTTGGTGTTCTGGGCGCCGGTGCCGACGATGACCGGGACGCCGGCTTCTGTCAGTCTCGCCACGCCTGCCATGCGGTCTTCGTCCGACAGCAGCGGCCAGTCGCCCATGGAGCCGCAATAGACGACGGCTGACATGCCGGCTGCGATGAGCTGCTGGCCTTTGCGCACCAGGGCGTTGAAATCTGGACGGCGATCTTGCGTGCACGGTGTCATCAGAGCGGGGATGGTGCCCTTGAAGATGGTCATGGTGGGGTCCTGCGGTTGGTTTGGGGATCACACGCTGTGCGGGTGCGGGCGTCAATTCGGCGCGTCAGGTCTGGGCGATGTCATGGCGGGGGCTGGGGCTTGTCCGTTTTGGGGGCGGTGGGTAGCGTCTTGCGCAACGCCGGGCCGCACGCGATCTGTGTGAGACAAGGAGGCATAGCGCCGTCATGAGCAATAGTTCTGAGCAGACCGATTCGATTCCCGCCACCGACGAGGAATGGAAGGAGAAGCTGTCACCGGATGCGTTTCGGGTGCTGCGCAAGCATGGCACCGAGCGGGCCGGGACGTCTCCGCTCAACAACGAGAAGCGCAGCGGGCGGTATCTGTGCGCGGGGTGCGGGCAGGCGCTGTTTCTGTCGGATACCAAGTATGAGAGCGGCAGCGGGTGGCCGAGCTTTTGGGCGCCGATCGATGGGGGCGTGGGGACGACGACCGATCGCAGCTTCATGATGACGCGGACGGAGGTGCATTGCGCTGCGTGCCAGGGGCATCTGGGGCATGTGTTTCCGGACGGGCCGCGGCCGACCGGGGAGCGATATTGCATGAACGGGGCGGCGCTGGCGTTCGTTCCGGACGAACCCAAGACAGCATGATCGATCCGGCGCTGTTGCTGGCCTCGGCCTTGGCGGGGGCAGCGTATTCGCTGACGCCGGGGCCTGGGTTTCTGGCGATGCTGGGGATTGGGGCGGCGCAGGGGCGCAGGGCTGGGGCGGCGTTCATTGGCGGGCATTTTGCCGGCGATGTGGTGTGGTCTGGCCTCGCCTTGGTGGCGATCCTGGGGGCGCGGCAGATCGGCGTTGTGGTGTTCGATGTGCTGGGGCTGATCTGCGGGGTTTATCTGGCGCGGTTGGGGCTTGCTTCGCTGCTGGCGCGGCCGCGGGCGGATGGAGCGCCGGTTGTGGCTGTGCGGCATCCGCTGCGGCGGGGGCTGGTGTTCGGGTTGACCAATCCCAAAGGCTATCCGGTGGCGGTGGCGACGTTCACGGCGTTGCTGGCGGGGCAGGCGGAGCGTTTGGGGTGGGATGCGCTGCCTTGGCTGATGGGGGCGGCGTGTTGCGGGTTCTTGGTGGCGGATGTGATTTTGGTGGGGATTGTGGGCTCCGGCTCGGTGCGGGCGGTGTATCGGCGGCATGAGCTGTGGATCGTGCGGGGGTCTGGGGCGTTGTTTTTGGGGTTTGCCGGGGTGGCGTTGGCGGGCGCGGTGCCGGGGTTGCTGGGCAGCGTTGCGGGATGATCTTGCTGCTGACGGTTGTGGCGATGGTGGCGTTTGCTGCGAACTCCCTGCTGGCCCGTGCTGCGCTTGGCGGTTCGGCGCTGGGTGATGGTGCGATCGATGCGGCGAGTTTTACCGCCATTCGGTTGATGTCGGGCGCTTTGGCGCTGGCGGTGATCATGGCTGCGCAAGGTGGGCGGCGGCCGGCGGGGAGTTGGGGTTCGGCGCTGTGTTTGTTTTTGTATGCGATCGCGTTTTCGTTGGCGTATCTGCGGTTGGGGGCGGCGACCGGGGCGCTGGTGCTGTTTGCCTCGGTGCAGGCGAGCATGATCGGGTGGGGCGTGGTGCGGCGGCAGCATCCATCCGTGGGCGAGCTGGCAGGGTTGGCGGTGGCGTTTTCGGCGTTTGTCTGGCTGTTGCTGCCGGGGTTGCAGGCGCCTGATCCGGTGGGGGCGGTGCTGATGATCGCTGCCGGGGTGGCTTGGGGGGCTTATTCGCTGCGGGGGCGGCATGTGGCCTCGGCGCTGGGGGATACGGCCGGGAATTTCGCGCGGGCGGCTGTGTTCTGTGTGCCGTTGGTGGGGATCGGGGTTTGGCTGGGGCATGCCAGCCTGGGCGGTGTTGGGATGGCGGTGGCTTCGGGGGTTGTGGCCTCTGGGCTGGGCTATTCGATCTGGTATCGGGCGGTTGCGGGGCTGCGGCCGATTCAGGCGGCGAGCGTGCAGTTGACGGTGCCGGTGATCGCGGCGATGGGGGCGGTGCTGCTGCTGTCCGAGGTGTTGACGGTGCGGCTGGTGGTGGCGGGGCTATGCATTCTGGGGGGCGTGGGTGTGACTTTGGTGATGAAGGGCCGTGCAGTCCGCCAGTAGGTGTTGCTCCGTCGTGGGGCGGCCGTAGCGGAAGCCTTGGCCGGTGGTGCAGCCGAGGTCTTGCAGCATGGTTTCGGTGCGGTGCGTCTCGATGCCTTCGGCCACGACGTTCAGGCGCATTTCGCGGGCGAGGCCGATGGTGGCGCGAACGATCTTTTCGGCCTCCCGGTCATCCGCACAGCTTGCGACGAAGGCGCGGTCGATCTTCAGTTCGCTGAAGGGCAGGCGCAGCAGGGAGAGCAGGGAGGAGTGGCCGGTGCCGAAATCGTCTATCGCGCAGGCGACGCCCAGTTCGCGCAGGACGCCGAGGGCGATGCCGGCCTGCATCGGGTTGGCGATGATGCGGCTTTCGGTGATTTCGGCCACCAGCGCGTCCGGCGTGAGGTTGGCGTGGTGAAGGGCGCGGGCGATCTGGTGGGGGAGATCCCGGTCCGCGAGGAGCAAAGGCGAGATGTTCACGGCCATGGTGAGCCTTGGTTGGAGGCGCCGCAGCCGGGCGCAGGCAGCCAGCGCGTCATGCAGGATGCTGCGGGTGAGGGTGCCGATGAGGCCCATGGCTTCGGCCAAGGGGATGAACTGTTCCGGTGGGATATGGCCGAGGAGGGGGCTTGACCACCGGGCCAGCGCCTCCACCCCGATGAGCGCGCCGGTTGCGAGCAAGACCTTCGGCTGGAATGCGGCTGTGATCTCGCCGTTGGCCACGGCATCCGGCAGGGCAGAGCGCAGCCGTTGAAGGGTTGGGCTTGCTGTGCTGCGCTGGAGGGGCACGCCGTTTGGGATCGACATCGCATCACGCCTGTGTGGGCATTCAATTTGGCATGCGGTTGGTAAAGCAAACGTGAAGGCGCGGGCTGGGATGAGCGGTTTGCAGGTTAATGCCTGATCGCGGGCGTTGCCCGGCCTGCGTTATGGGGTATCAGACGGTATGGACGCACCAATTTCCGCCGAGACCAACGCCGACCTTGCTCTTGATACGGGCGAGGCGCCGGTTTTCACGCATCGCCAGGTTTTGCAGGTGGTGTTTGGGATTTTGCTTTGCATTTTGCTCGCCGCCATCGATCAGACGGTTGTGGTGCCGGCGGTGCCTTCGATTGCGGCGGATCTCAATGGGTTTGGCCATCTTTCGTGGATCATTTCGGCGTATCTGGTGACCTCCACGGCTTCGACGCCGATTTATGGCAAGCTTTCGGACATCTATGGGCGGCGGGCGGTGCTTCTGCCGGCGATTGTGGTGTTTGTGGTCGCTTCGGCGTTGTGCGCGATGTCTCAGAGCCTGGTGCAGCTGATTTTGGCGCGGGCGCTGCAGGGGCTGGGCGGCGGCGGGTTGATGGCGATGTCTCAGGCGGCGATTGCCGATGTGGTGAGCCCGCGCGAACGGGGGCGGTATCAGGGATACATGGCCGGGACCTGGGGGGTGGCGAGCGTGGCGGGGCCGATCCTGGGCGGGTGGATGACGGACAATCTTTCGTGGCGGTGGATCTTCTGGATTAACCTTCCGGTTGGGATTGCGGCGTATTTTCTGTCCAGCTCGGCGTTGCGGCTGCTGGTGGTGCAGAGCCGGGCGGCGAAGATCGATTATGTGGGGGCGGCTTTGCTGTCTGGCTGCATCGTGTCCTCTCTGCTGCTGCTGAGCTGGGGGGGGACGGAATATTCCTGGGGCTCGGTTGAGATTTTGGCGCTGGGCGGGCTGAGTTTGGCGTTTCTGGTGGCGTTGGTGGTGCAGGCGCGGGCGATCGCCGATCCGTTGCTGCCGCCGCGGCTGTTTGCGGACGGGGTGTTTTCGCGCGGGGTGGCGGTGGCTTCGTTGACGGCGGCGGGGATGTTTGGCGGCACGTTTTTGCTGCCGCTGTTCTTTCAGCTGGCGCGGGGGGCGGATGCGGCCTCGGCTGGAACGTTGATCGTGCCGTTTCTGGGCTCCAACTGCGTGGGTGCGTTCACGGCGGGGCAGATCGCGCGGAAGCTGGGGCGATCCAAGATCATCATTCAGATGGGGTTGGCGGGGGCGGTGCTGGGGTTTGGGATGCTGGCCACGATCGGGCCGGACAGCTCCGTTCTGTTTTCGTCTTTGGCGATGATGATTGTGGGGGTTTCGATTGGGGTGACGCTGCCTTCGACGCTGGTGGCTGTGCAGAACGCGGTGGAGCGGCGGGACGTGGGGTCGGCCACGGGGGCTTTGCTGTTTCTGCGGTCCATGGGCGGGGCGGTGGGGAGCACGATGGTGGGGGCGATCCTTTCCGGGGTGTTTGCCGCGGGGCTGGTGGCGCGCGGCGTGCGGCCGCTCGATCTTGGGGCGATGCATGGGGCTTCGAGTGCGCGGGAGCTGGGGGATGCGGTGTTCGGGCAGGCGCAGGCGGCGCTGACGGTTGCGATGCATTGGTCTTTTGGCGGGTGTGCGGGCGTTATGGCGCTGGCGTTTCTGGTGTGTTGGGGGCTGCGGGATATTCCGCTGCGGAAGTGAGTTGCGCGTCTTTTGGCGCGCTTTTTGGTTCTGACATTTCAGCGAGGCGTGACGCGCATCACAGCGCGTGACGGGAAGGGCCGGCAGGTTGGGGGCGAGCAGGGGGCTTGGGGTGTGACGCCGAGCGGTTCCTGCCGTTTCACGCGCCTGGAGATTGCATCCCATGACCACGCCCTTGCCGTCTAACGCTGCGACTGCGCCGGTCCCTGGTTCTGTTGGGAGGCTGGCTGGGCCGTTATGGCCGCTTGTTCTGCGCCGGGCGCGCGATCTGGGGCCGGTTGTTTTGCTCGGGCTGGTGGCGGTTGGGGTGACTGCGCATGTCTGGGCGCAGGGCGGGCCGGTGTCGGCGCTGGTGGCGGTGCTGGTTGCGGGGTTTCTGGCGAGCCTCGCGGGGTTTGCGTTTTCGGCCATCTGTGGCGCGGCGTTGTTCCATCTGGTGGATGATCCGCATCGGGTGGTGGAGATCATGCTGCTGTGCAGCCTTTCGAACCAGACGATGGCGACGTGGAGCGTGCGGCGCGGGATTCGGATGGGGCGGTTGCTGCCGTTCCTGGTGGGTGGGGCGGTTGGCGTGCCGCTGGGGGTGGCGATGCTGCTGAACCTGCGATCCGAGGTGATGCTGGAGCTGATGGGCGGGTTGATGGTGGGGCTGGCGGTTCAGCAATATGTGGCCAGGCTGCCTGTGCCTGCGCGGACGCATCGGGGCGTGGATGTTGGGTGCGGGGTGCTGGCGGGGGTGCTTGCGGGGTTTGCGGCGTCTCCGGGGGTTGTGGTGGCGGTTCGGTCCACGATGAAGCCCTGGGACAAGGTGGCGCGGCGGGCGGTGCTGCAGCCGATGATCATGGTTTTGCAGCTTTCGGCGCTGCTGTGGGTGGCGGTGATGCGGCCGAGCGGCGGGGTGGCGTTGCTGGGGCTGGACAATCTGGCGTTTGTGCCGGTTTCGCTGCTGGGGACCTGTGCGGGGCTGGCGATCTTTCATCGGATGACGGACCGGCAGTTTGGGCATGCGCTGAATGCGACGGTGCTGGTGTCTGGGGTTTCGCTGATTGTTTGATGTGGCTGGCGCCCGGGGGCGCTGGGTTTCGCTACGGGGTTTTCCTTAGTTGCGGACGGCGACGGGTTGTGTTCCTGTTTCGTTCATGAATTTGCCTCTCACACTCACTGTTGCCGAGCGGTTTGGCCTGATCCTGGCGGGGTTGGGGCGGGCCGTGGCGGCGCGGATTTCGGGCCGGGGGCCGGGTGGGGCGATGGCGGCTGCGCTGATTTTGCTGGTTTGTGCGCGGATTCGGCGTGTGGATGGGCAGATTCAGCGGTTGCTGGCGTTGTTTCTGGCTGGGCGGCTTCGGGTTGTGGTGGGGGTGCAGGCTCAGCGCGGCGGGGCTGGGGTGCCGGGTGTGATGCGGCGGGTGCCTAGTCGGTTTGGGTGGTTGCTGGGTCTGGTGCCGTTCGAGGCGGCGGGGTTTGCGTCGCAGTTGCGGGCCGTGCTGGCGGAGCCGGAGATGGTGGCGCTGCTGGAGGCGAGCCCTCGGGCGCGGGGTGTGCTTGGGCCGTTGTGCCGGATGTTGGGGGTGGAGCGGTCGGTTTTGCGGGTTCCGCCGGTTGTGGGGGAGGTTGCGGCGGGAAGAAAGAATAATTCTACGAAGAAGCTTCGGAAGAACCTGCCCCTGTGGGAAATGGTTTATTTATGGCAATGCTAACGTATTGGAACATTGGATTTGTACAACTTACGGTTTGCTAACCCGATTTAATTATCCTGTCATCCGCAAGTACTAGACGATCAACAAGTGAGTTCAACAACGCCTGTGAAAGCTGGTAGCGACATTTCATACTAAGTTTGTCGAGTGCATCTTTCTCAAATTCTGCCAGAATTACACCGCTCATTGACTCTACTGTTGCTTGTCGTGGGATTGTGCCCTCTTTGATATAGGACATTTCACCAATACATTCTCCAGCATCAAGCAGGTTAAGCAGGCGCTCTTGCTTGGTTACCTTCACCTGCCCGCTGCCCAGAAAGAACAAGCTGGCTCCTGCATCCCCTTCGCGAACGATCACTGTACGTGCGGGTATGCGTGACCAATTGCAGATTTGAACCAATTCCCACACTTCTGCGTCGTCGAGTTGCCCGAGAAGACGTACTTTTTTAAGCGCAACAAATTTTTCGCTATCTGAAATCTGACTTTGAGAGATCGTAAGTCGCCCGATCTTTGCAAGCTCTAACGCAAGTTCAGCCCAGGATGGATAGCGGTCTTCCGGAGATTTGGCCATCATTTTATTAATGATGTGATCAATGTCGCTGCTAAGATCTGGACGATGTGAGCTCGGTGCCTTCGGCTCTGAGTTAAGTATTTCTTTCAGAAGTTCATTCAGATTATTTGATGAGAATGGCCTCTGTCCTGTGAAAAGTAAATACAGAACCACGCCCAGCGAATACATATCGCTATGGAGACCCAAAG
>CAIQQQ010000471.1 GCA_903873995.1 uncultured Rhodospirillales bacterium | reverse complement strand
CCAGCACTCTGCACGCCCGCCGCTCGCTCACCGCGTGATGCTCACGCAGGTGCGCCACGGCCTCTCGCCGCGCGGCGGGCGTAACCATTTTTGCAGCCACGTCTTTCAGCATCGCGTTGTCCAGCATCGCCTCCGCCAGCAGCTTCTTCAGCCGTGCGTTCTCCGCCTCCAGCGTCCGAAGCCGACGCGCCTCGGAGACCTCGAGACCACCGAACTTCGCCTTCCACTGGTAAAACGTCGCCCGGCTGATCCCGTGCTTGCGGCAAACATCCGCCGTCGCCGACCCGGCCTCCTGCTCCCGCAGCACGCCGATGATCTGCTCCTCCGTGAACCTCGAACGCTTCATTCGTCCGCCTCCTGCTCGGGCGGACTCTACTCAAAAATGGCGGAAGTTCAGGGGCTCACGTCAGTGCGCGAGGGTCCCGAGGGATTCCTCGGACTTTCGGCTGAGGACGAGTTCAAGCTCCAGGTCGGCTTTCTTTGGTGCTCACCAGCAGAAGGTGGCTGACCGATTCGCGGTTGTGGCTGGCAGGTCCGGCTGCCAGTTCCGTTGTATCTATCTGACTCACCAGAGACCGGAAAAAGGTGCCAGATTTGCGGTCAGTTCCGAGCTGAAACACCCGGTGCGAACGTCGAAACGGGTGAAAATTAGCCCCGTTTTGGCGATTTTGGCTGTCTTAATTGGCCTGTTGCGACCGAAAATTCGGGTAATTTCGTATTTTTCTGGCCATTAAGTTCGATTCTCCGGCTGAAGCCATGGCCGATTCGCCTTCTCGACTGAAGTTACTCTTTACTATGTTTTTATCAGTCCACCCCAAGCTAATGGCCGCGAAGGCAAGCAGTAAGCAGGCGTTCGAACACTCCTAGCGTAACGTCTGAGGTTCCTATGAAATGTATAGTCCGAAACAGAACGGAAATACATATTTTGAGCGGAAATATGCGGCGTTACGAAATAGAAGTAGCCAGCTATTCAGGATTTGAATGCGAACTATTGGCTGGAATTTTTCGTTAAAGTAACATTTTATGGCTTATAATGACAGTTTATGCCTTAACCGACACAAAAACTCTCCTACAGATTGTCTCGCGCCTTCGTCGCCAGCACATCCGCCCGCTCGTTCATCTCGTCGCCGGCATGCCCGCGGACCCAGCGCCATTCGATCTGGTGTACCTTCACAAGTTCCAGCAGCCGCCGCCACAGATCCATGTTCGCCACCGGATCGCCCTTGGCGTTCTTCCATCCTTTGCGCACCCAACCGGTCTGCCAGCGGGTGATGCCGTTGCGCAGATATTCGCTGTCGGTGTTCACAACCACGCGGCAGGGGCGCTTGAGGCTTTCCAGCGCCTCCGCTGCCGCGGTCAACTCCATGCGGTTGTTGGTCGTTACCGGTTCGTGGCCCGACAGCTCACGTTCCACGCCGCGATAGCGCAGGATCGCGGCCCAGCCCCCCGGGCCAGGATTTGGCTTGCAGCCGCCATCGGTCCAAATTTCCACCAAATCCGAAGCACGCGGTGCTGACTCCGAACCAGGTTGATCAGAGTCCATAGGCATGCTCGCTACGGGCCTGGAGGTGAAAACGCAGCCGGCGCACGTAATCCATCGGGTCCTTGCGGGTCACCAGCGCACCCGCGGGCGTGTTGATCCAGTCATACAGCCGCGTCAGCGCAAATCGTAGCGCGGCCCCCTGGCACAGCACCGGCAATGCGTGGCGTTCGGCGACTGACAGCGGCCGGATCGCGTCATAGGCGCCCAGCAGCGCCTGGCCCTTGGTGATGTTGAACGCGAAATCCGGCTCGAAGCACCAGGCATTCAAACACACCGCGACATCATAGGCGAACAGATCGGTGGCTGCGAAGAAGAAGTCGATCAAGCCAGACACCTTGCCGTCCAGAAAGAACACGTTGTCTGGAAACAGGTCGGCATGGATATGGCCGCGCGGCAGATCGGTGGGCCAGCTGGTCAGTATGGCGTTAAGTGCTTCGCGCAGTTCGTCCCCGAGCCCAGGCGCCACCAAATCCGCGTCCGGCGCCGCCCGCGCCAGCAACGGCGCCCAGCCATGCGGGCCGAGCGCGTTGACCCGCGTGGCCGCAAAGCCGGCGCCGGCCAGATGGAGCGACGCCAGCGCCTGCCCAAGGGGCGCGCAATGCTCAACCCGCACCCGGCGCGGCCACACCCCCGGCAGAAACGTCGTGATCGCCGCCGCCCGCCCGCACAAGGTGCGCAGCGCCTCGCCGTCCTTCGCCTTCACAGGAACCGGGCAGGTCAGCCCCTGGCTGGCAAGATGCTCCATAAGCCCCAGAAACCAAGGCAGGTCCGCCACTTCCACGCGCTTTTCGTACAATGTCAGGATGAAATCGCCGCCAGAGGTGCGGAGCGCGTAGTTGCTGTTCTCCACTCCCTCGGCGATGCCGCGAAACGCCACCATCGTGCCGATGTCGTATTGGCTGAGAAAGGCCGCCAGCGCCTCGTCGGAAACCTCGGTGTAGACAGCCATGCGCGCGTGACATCCATGGGGGGAAGCTGTCCCGATTTGCGCCGATCTCGCGCTTCGCGCAAATTGGGGCCGTCGCTGCCAGGTCTTCGGAGTTTCGTCTCATGTCATCACCGCTCCGTGCCGGCCTTTTGCTGATATCCATTTTGCTCGTGCCCGTGCTGCTGGCCGGTTGCAGCAGCAGGGACGATCTCCCAACCAATTGTCCGTCCGTGGGCCTGCTGCCAGATGCCGCCGACCTTGGGCGCTATCGAAGCACCGGGCGGGATCTGACGGATCTCGAGCTCAGCGCCCGGATCGTTGCGGTCCCGGCGCTGTGCAGCAAAGGACCGGACGGCGCGGTCAAAACGACGCTGAGGGTGGCCGCGATTCTGGAGCGCGGGCCGGCTGCGACCGGGCGTGCGGCGGAGGTCGACGCGATCGTGAGCGTGGTGGACGGCACCACCCTGCTCGATCAGCAGGATTATGTGATGTCTGGCGCGTTTCCGGCCAACCTCGATCGTGTCACGCTCACCACGGACGAGATCATGCTGGTCGTGCCCAACACGCGCGCCAACCCGGCCAGCCGTAAGCGGGTGTTGATCGGCTTTCGGCTGACGCCGGACGAACTGGCGTTCAACCGCAAGCACGGGGTGCGCTGACCGTCAAAATCGCTGACGGCGCCAAGGTGCTTTCGCGCGCATCTTCGCGACGGCATACTGTTTCCGGTCCATGCGGTATGCGGTCCAGCTTCCAGGAGGGTGCGTGGCGGAGCTCAGTGACGAGGATATGGAACGGCTCGGCAGCAGGATCGCGTTGCTGGTCTCTGAGCCCGGCGAGGCGGACAATGCCGGCCGGGCGGTTGCGGCCCTGGCGCGCCGCATGGGGCTAACGGGCGGGCAGCTGAAGGATTTCGTCATCACCGGCGCCCTGCAGGACGGCCAGCGGCTGCGCCGGACACGCATGCCAACGGAGTCCACGCAGACCCAAGTGGACCAACTTGAGCGCGAACTCTCCGCGATGCGCCACGGCCTCAAACTCACGGAGGTGCAGGCCCGCAATGCGGTGCGCGAACGCGATGCGTTGCGGACGGAGAACGGCGTGTTGCTCGACGCGCTGGACCGCGCGCGGACAACCGGCCAGGTGCGCCAGTATATCGGAATCGCAGCGCTGGCGGCGGCGGTCGTGGCCGGGATCGTGGTTTATGCCGGGCCGGATCTGCGCGCCGTGCCCGAAAAAGGGCGTGGCCAGGCCGAACGGCCGGACGCCTCGCCGTTCCTGCAGGGCGGCGTTGTTCGCAGGGCCGGCGCCAGCCTGTTCAAGGATCCGGAGGTTACCGCGCAGATACTCGTTCAGCTGCCAGGTGGCTCTCGGGTTCAAGTGCGTCAGGTGGTGTGGCGCGCGATGGTGCAATGGATGGAAGTGGAGATCGGTGGAATGACCGGCTACATGCTCTCCACGGATATCGAGCGGGTCTAGGCGCTGTTGCGGTATCCATCGTTATCCACCGGTTGATCTCGTCCGGTTGGACGATGCTTTCAGATCAACGAACGAAACGCCCATCGCCATGTTGCGGGTCAAACGCGGGGTACAGCGTTTTGCTTTCATCCTTCAGCCCAACCCCGGTCAATCCAACGCGCTCCATCCGCTCCATCAGCCATCGGAGCCGGAACGCAGCCTCCGCAATCTCCAGCCCGCCCGGGCGAATGTTGGAGACGCAGTTGCGCTCCGCATCGGTGCGCCCGATCCGCGGCAGCCAGGTGAGATAGGCGCCCAGACTGTCAGCCGACGACAGCCCGGGACGCTCGCCGATCAGCATCAGCACGGCGCGCGCCTGCAGCCGGGCGCCGATGTCGTCGCCCAGGGCCACCCTGGCCTGGGTTGCGATCAGCACTGGGCCGCTATGGCCAAGCGCTGCGATCAGGTCACACGCGTGGCACTGGGCGGCGATGGCTGACAGACCGTCGGCGATCACAATGGCGAGGCAGCCCGGCATCGGCGGGATCATCGTGTCCGGTGCCAGCCGACGGCCAAGATCGGGGCGGCGCAGAAAGGTCACCCGATCGGGAGCCGCACTCTGGACGACCTGTGCCGTGCGACCGAGCGTGGCCAACAGGTCCGCGATCACAAGCGGTGTGTGCACTGCGTCTCGAGCAGCGGCGTGATCGGCCTGAAACGCCAGATGCGCCTCCGTCGGGACCGCGTTGCCGGCCCGCCCAAGGGCCACGCGCGCCGTGGTGTGCCGGCGTAGATCGCGCCATTGAGCGGGCGCGGTCATGCAAGGCCGATCAGTGCCGGCGTCAGGCCCGCGGGCAGCACGCTTGGCGTGGCGTCGGCCAGCCCCATCCGATCGAGCCAGGCACAGAATTCTGGCGCGGGTCGCAGTCCCAGGGCTGCCCGCAGATAGAGCGAGTCGTGAAAAGAGGTGCTCTGATAGGACAGCATCACGTCATCGGCCCCCGGCACACCCATCACGAAATTAACGCCGGCGACCCCCAGCAGCGTGAGCAGTCCGTCCATGTCATCCTGATCGGCTTCGGCGTGATTGGTGTAGCAAACATCAACCCCCATCGGCAGACCCAGGAGCTTGGCACACATGTGGTCCTCCAGCCCGGCGCGGATGATCTGCTTGCCGTCATAAAGATATTCCGGGCCGATGAAGCCCACCACGGAATTGACCAGCAACGGGTCGAACTGCCGCGCCACGGCATAGGCGCGTGCCTCGATGGTCTGCTGATCGACGCCGTGATGTGCTGCGGCGGACAGGGCGCTGCCTTGACCGGTCTCGAAATACATCACGTTGGTGCCCACCGTGCCGCGGCCCAGGGCCAGTGCCGCCTCTCGCGCCTCGGCGAGCAGGGCCAGGCTGATGCCGAAGCTCTCGTTGGTGCCCTGGGTGCCGCCGATCGACTGGAACACGAGATCGACCGGCGCGCCGGCAGCGATGCAGCGCAAGGTGGTGGTGACATGGGCCAGCACGCAGGACTGGGTGGGGATGTCATACCGCTCGATCACCTGGGCCAGCATGTCCAGCAGGCGGTGGGTGGTGTCGGGGTTATCGGTGGCGGGGTTGATCCCGATCACGGCGTCTCCTGCTCCAAGCAGCAATCCGTCGAGTGTGGCGGCTGCGATTTCAGCTGGCGCATCAGTGGGGCTGTTGGGCTGCAGCCGCACCGAGAGGCGGCCGGGCAGGCCCAGCGTGTTGCGAAACGCACTGGTGACCCGGCATTTGGCAGCAACGGCGATCAGGTCCTGCAGCCGCATAAGCTTGCTGACTGCGGCGACCATCTCGGGCGTGAGGCCCGGGCGCAGAGCGACAAGGCTGACCGGGTCCGCCTCGCCAAGCAGCCAATCACGGAAGCCGCCCACTGTGAGATGGGCCACGGGCGAGAAGGCCGCCCGCTCGTGCGTGTCCAGGATAAGTCTGGTCACATCGTCCGTCTCATAGGGAATGACCGCTTCGCTCAGGAACGTCGCCAGCGGAAGATCGGCGAGCGCCATCTGGGCGGCAACGCGGGCGGTGGCACTCTCGGCCGCGATGCCGGCAAGCTGATCGCCGGACCGTAACGGTGACGCGGCAGCAAGCAGCGACTTCAGATCATCAAAGCGGTGGATCGTGCCGCGCAGCGTGTGACGAAAGACCATGGGGCGGGAGATTCTTCTGGACAGGGTGGCAGGCTTGTTCTAACGACGCGCCCTCATTCGGAACGCGGGAGACCTCGGGCCACGCATGTGCGTGGAGGGTCGTTTGCACCGCGGTCCCTGGGTAAGGTGCCTGGGATTCATGGCGAAGAAAGTCATTGGCTACATCAAGTTGCAGATTCCGGCGGGCAAGGCCAACCCGTCTCCGCCGGTGGGCCCCGCGCTCGGCCAGCGTGGTCTGAACATCATGGCGTTCGTGAAGGAATTCAACGCCGTCACGGCGCAGATGGAAGTCGGTATGCCGATTCCGGTGGTCATCACTGCATTCGGTGACCGAACCTTCACCTTCATCACCAAGACGCCGCCGAACACCTACTTTCTGAAGAAGGCTGCCGGCATCACCGCCGGCACGACAACGCCGGGCAAGGGTGCGCCGGTCGGCAAGGTGACGGTTTCCCAGCTGCGCGAGATCGCGGCAATCAAGATGAAGGACATGAACGCCAACGACGTCGACGGCGCTGTGAGCATGCTTCGCGGCTCCGCCCGTTCGATGGGCCTGAGCGTGGTGGAGGGCTGATCTGATGGCACACAATAAGCGACTGACATCCGCGCAATCTTCCGTCGAACGCGACAAGTCCTACGGCCTCGTCGAGGCGATTGCGCTGGCCAAGGCCAATGCGAAGGCCAAGTTCGACGAGACGATCGAGATCACGATGAATCTCGGCATCGATCCGCGCCACGCTGACCAGATGGTGCGCGGCCTCGTGGGCCTGCCCAACGGCACTGGCAAGACGCTGCGCGTGGGTGTGTTCGCCCGCGGTGCGAAGGCCGATGAGGCCCGCGCCGCTGGAGCTGACGTGGTGGGCGCCGAAGATCTGGGCGAGAAGATTCAGGCCGGCGAAATCGATTTCGACCGCTGCATCGCAACGCCGGACATGATGGCCCTGGTGGGTCGTCTCGGTAAGATCCTGGGCCCGCGCGGCCTGATGCCGAACCCGCGTCTCGGCACCGTCACCATGGACGTCAAGGGCGCCATCACGGCGGCCAAGGCCGGCCAGGTCGAGTTCCGCGCCGAGAAGGCCGGTATCGTGCATGCCGGCATCGGCAAGGCGAGCTTCCCGGAAGAGAAGCTGCTGGAGAACGCCCGCGCGTTCGCCGATGCGATCATCAAGGCCAAGCCGACCGGCGCGAAGGGCATCTATGTTCAGAAGGCGGCGATCAGCTCCACGATGGGGCCTGGCGTGCGCGTGGACGTGGCGACCCTGTCGGCCTGAAGCTTGAACATAGCTGCCGCCGGGATCAGACCGGCACTGGGTTAAGACATTCGTCTCCCCGCAAGGGGAGGCGGGCAGGGGGCGGGAGCCCCCGATCCTGTCCGAGACCGCACGTTGCCGAACACCGTTTCGACGGCCGGCACTAAGGGACCTTCCGGAATACATTCCGAGGTCCGCGCGCGGGAGACGGGGAATGCCACTGACTTTGGGTCCGCCCTTTGTCATCTGGCGGTTCCGGTTGGCTGTTCGGGGAAACATCCCGGGCGGTGTGGACAGGCGAACCGGGTCATCCGGCGCGCCTGGCGGTGTGCTGGCTGGCCCATTTGGGCAAACCGGTCTTGTGCGGTCCAAACGCGCAAGGCCACGGACGGAGACGGGATTTGGACCGTACGGAGAAGCAGGCGTTCGTCGCCTCGCTCGCGGGCGTGTTCGCAGAGACGTCGATGGTTGTCGTGACCCAGAACAAGGGCATGACGGTCGCCGATGTCACCAAGCTGCGGGTGCAGATGCGGGCGGCAGGAGTGACCTACAAGGTTGCGAAGAACCGGCTGGCCAACCTTGCTCTTGAAGGCACCAAGTTCGATGGCATCAAGCCGCTGCTGAAGGGTCCGACCGCGCTTGCGTGGTCCAGGGACGCTGTGGCTGTGGCGAAGGCCGCCATCGAGTTCGCCAAGACCAACGAGAAGTTCGTCATCCTTGGTGGCGCTCTTGGAACCCAGACGCTGAATGCGGATGGGATCAAGGCGCTGTCCGAGTTGCCGAGCCTGGATACGCTGCGCGCCGGCCTGCTGGGGATGCTCAACACCCCCGCCACCCGGATCGCCGGCATTCTCCAGGCGCCTGGCGGACAGATCGCACGGGTCTTGGCGGCTTTTGCCGACAAGGACAAGGCTGAGACAGCCGAAGCGGCCTAGCGCCAACCCAAGCTGCACACACAACCGGCAAGACGCCGTCACACGACGTGCATGCGGGGGCGTCTTGCAATGACCCTAACAGATGACACTTAAAGGACGATGAAAATGGCTGATCTCGCGAAACTGGTTGACGAGCTGTCGGCGCTGACGGTGCTCGAGGCCGCTGAACTGTCGAAGATGCTCGAAGAGAAGTGGGGCGTCTCGGCGGCCGCACCGGTGGCTGTCGCCGGTCCGGCCGCCGCCGGCCCCGCCGTTGCCGCCGCCCCCGTTGAGGAACAGACCGAATTCCAGGTCATCCTCGACAAGGCAGGCGACAAGAAGATCAACGTCATCAAGGAAATCCGCACGATCACCGGCCTGGGCCTCAAGGAAGCCAAGGACCTGGTCGAAGGCGCTCCGAAGGTGGTCAAGGAGTCGGCGACGAAGGATGAGGCTGCCAAGATCAAGAAGCTTCTTGAGGACAACGGCGCGTCTGTCGTCGTCAAGTGATCGTGGCCACGCGCAAGCGTGGCACTGACGCTGATCCGGCCGGAAACCTTCGGGTTTCCGGCCGTGATGGCGTTTCTGGCGTGCATTTGACTTGCCCCTTACCGGTCGGGGCGCTGGCGGACCGGGCTGATTTTAACGACATGATAGGGCATCAGGCATGAACGCGATCACTCGGTCCTTCACTGGCCAGAAGCGCATCCGCAAGAGCTTCGGGCGCATTCCCGAAGTGGCGCAGATGCCAAACCTGATCGACGTGCAGCGCGCCAGCTACGAGGCGTTCCTTCAGATGGCCACGCCGCATGACAGCCGGACCAACACCGGCCTGCAGGAAGTGTTCAAAAGCGTCTTCCCGATCGACGATTTCGCCGGGCGCGGGCGCCTCGAATTTGTCCATTACGAGCTCGAGGACCCGAAATACGACGTCGAGGAATGCATCCAGCGCGGGCTGAACTTTGCAGCGCCGCTGAAGGTGATTCTCCGTCTGATCGTGTGGGACGTCGACGAGGACACCGGTGCGCGGTCGATCCGCGACATCAAGGAACAGCCGGTCTACATGGGCGACATGCCGCTCATGACCGATAACGGCACGTTCATCATCAATGGCACTGAGCGCGTCATCGTCTCGCAGATGCACCGCAGTCCGGGCGTGTT
>CAIQQQ010000470.1 GCA_903873995.1 uncultured Rhodospirillales bacterium | reverse complement strand
GGGTGCTGCGGCATCGGCGATGGTGAGCTGGGCCGCCAGCGCGTCCATCGTCTCGACGTTACGGGGCTCGGCGAAGAACTCGGCGAGCTCGGTGGCGATCGCGGGGCCGATGCGCAGGATGGCGCCAAGATCGCTGCGCGCCTCCGAGCCGATCTGCACCGCATCCAGCATCTGGGTGCGCCAGTTGGCGAAGCTGGTGTAGTGCCGCGCCAGCAGCTTCGCGTTGGCTTCGCCGATGCGACGGATGCCGAGCCCAAAGATGAAGCGTTCCAGCGAGATCGCGCGGCGGGTCTCGATCGCCTGCAGCAGGTTGCGGGCAGACAGCGCGCCCCAGCCTTCACGCGCGGCAATGGCGGCCTCGTGGTCGCGGAGGCGGAAGATGTCCGCGGGGGTTTTAAGCAGGTCTTCGGTGAAGAACTCCCGCACGGTCTTCTCGCCCAGACCCTCGATGTCGAAGGCGCCGCGCGAGGCGAGATGGATCAGCCGCTCCTCGGCCTGGGCCGCGCAGATCAGGCCGCCGGTGCAGCGGCGCACCACCTCGCCTTGCGGGCGCACAGCGGCACTGCCGCAGACCGGGCAGTGGGTGAGCGGCATAAAGGGGGCTGCGCCCTCCTGGTGGGCCAGCACCTCGACGATCTGCGGGATCACGTCGCCGGCGCGTTGCAGCACCACCGTGTCGCCCACGCGGATATCCTTGCGGGCGATCTCGTCCTCGTTGTGCAGCGTGGCGCGGGTGACCAGCACGCCGCCGACATTGACGGCAGCCAGGGCCGCGACGGGCGTGAGGGCGCCGGTGCGGCCGACCTGGATGAGGATCGCCTGAAGCGTGGTGGTGGCACGCTCGGCCGGGAATTTCCATGCGATCGCCCAGCGCGGCGCGCGGCCGACGAAGCCGAGGCGGGATTGCAGATCGAGATCGTCGATCTTGTAGACGACGCCGTCGATATCGTAGGCCAGCGCGGCGCGATCAGCGGCCATCTGGTCCTGGAACGCCAGCGCGGCCGCCACATCAGCCAGCTGCGTGGACCGGTCGTTCACCGAAAAACCCCAGGCGCGCAGCCGCTCCAGATAACCCCAATGGGTGCTCGCCACCGCCTCGCTCGCCTCGCCCATGGCATAGGCGAACAGCCTCAGTGGACGGGCGGCGGTGATCGCCGGATCGAGCTGGCGCAGCGAGCCGGCCGCCGCATTGCGCGGGTTGGCGAAGATCTTCTGGCCGGCCGCCTCCTGCGCCGCGTTCAGTGCCAGGAAATCGGCTTTGGTGATGAACACCTCGCCACGGATTTCGATGCGCGCGGGGCAAGGGGTGGGCAGGCTGTGCGGGATGCCGGCTATGGTGCGGATATTCGCCGTCACGTCCTCGCCCTCGCTGCCATCGCCGCGGGTGGCGGCGTGGCGCAGCGCGCCGTTCTCGTAGGTGAGGCTGATCGACAGTCCATCGATCTTCGGCTCGCCCACGAAGCTCAGGCTCACGTCGCCCAGAAAGCGCCTGGCGCGCTCGGCGAACTCAGAAAAATCCTCAGGCCCGAACGCGTTGTCCAGCGAGAGCATCGGCACGCCGTGGCGCAGTTTGCCAAAGCCCGATGACGCTGCTGCACCCACCCGGGCGGACGGCGAATCGGGGCGAACCAGATGCGGAAACGCCATTTCGATCGCGTCGTTGCGCCGGCGCAGCGCGTCATACTCCGCGTCGCTGAGCTCCGGCGCGTCGCGCTCGTGATAGGCACGGTCGGCCTCACCGATCAGCAGCGCCAGGCGCTCGAGCTCGACGGCGGCCTCGGCGTCGGTGGCGGGCAGGGCGTCGGTCATGGCGCCATCATCAGGCTGTCGGCGGCGGCGCGGGCGGCCTCGGTGATCGTTTCGCCGGCCAGCATGCGTGCGATCTCCTCGCGCCGTTCGTGCCCCGTCAGGCGGTCCACGCGGGTCTCGGCGCGGCCATCGCCCACCGCCTTGGCCACCCGCAGATGCGAAGCCCCGCGCGCGGCCACCTGCGGCGAATGCGTCACCAGCAGCACCTGCAGCCGGTCCGCCACGCGCGCCAGCCGCTCGCCCACCGCCGCCGCCGTGGCGCCGCCGACGCCGCTGTCCACCTCGTCAAACACCATCGTCGGCACCGTCGATCCGCCGGCCAGAACCACCTTGAGCGCCAGCATCAGCCGGCTGAGCTCGCCGCCGGACGCCACCTTGGCGAGCGGCCCCGGCGCCTGGCCGGGATTGGTGGCGATCAGGAACCGCACGCTGTCCGCACCGGCTGGTCCCCAGGCGGCCTCGTCCAACGGAGCCAGCGCCACAACGAAGCGGGCGCGATCGAGCTTCAGCGGCGGCAGCTCGGCCGCGATCGCTGACTCCAGCCGGCGGGCGGCCTGAATCCGTGCTTCGGTCAGCCGCGCGAACGCCGCCAGCATGGCGCGCCGCGCCTCCAGCGCCGCGACCTCCAGCACGCCGATCTGCGCCGTGCCGGTCTCCAGCGCCTCCAGCCGGGCGCGCAGCTGCTCCAGCAATGCCGGCAGCTCGACCACCGGCACGTTGTGCTTGCGTGCCGCCGCCCGCAGCGCGAACAACCGCTCCTCGGCGGCCTCCAGCAGGCGCGGATCGGCGGTCACGCTGTCGGCAAGGCGCGCCAGCAAGGTTTCAGCCTCGCCCAGCGCCTCCTCCGCGCGTTCCAGCGCCGCCATTGCAGGCCCGGCTGGATTGTCCTGATCCGCCGATGGCGGCGCCAACCTTTGCAGCGCCCGGCTGGCGGCCCGCAGATGGGCGGCCGGCCCGCCGCTGCGGCGATCGCGCGGCGTCAGTTCGGATAGTGCGGCCGCCACCGCCTCGGCCCGCCGTTCGCCCTGTTGCAAGGCCTGGCGCTGGCGGGCAAGCTCAGCCTCCTCACCAGCGCGCGGGGCGAGCTTGGCCAGCTCATCGGTCGTATGGCGCAGCCACTCGGCATCGCGTTGCGCCGCGGCGATCTCGTCCTCGGCGGCCTTGAGTGCCTTCGCGGTCTGACGCCAGGTGCCATGCAGCGTCGCCACCTCGTGGCGCAACACGGGCGCCACGCCATGCGTGTCCAGCAGCGCCGCGTGGCCTGCCGGATCGGCCAGACCCATCTGATCGCCCTGGCCCTGCACCTCGACCAGCAGCGCTCCGAGCCGCTTCAGCAATGCCGAGCCCACCGGCTGGTCGTTCACAAAGGCGCGCGACCGCCCGTCCTTCTGCACCACGCGGCGCAGCACGATCTCACCCTCCGCATCGATCCCCTGCTCGGCGAGCAACGCCAGCGCGGGATGATCGGCGGGCGGTGTGAAGATAGCAGCCACGCTCGCCTGCTCGGCGCCAACCCGCACCAGCCCCTGCTCGCTGCGCGCCCCCAGCGCCAGCCCGAGACTGTCCAGCAGAATGGATTTGCCGGCACCGGTCTCCCCGGTCAGCACCGTCAGCCCGCGATCGAACGCGAGATCGAGCTTCTCGATCAGCACCACATCGCGCACGCGCAGGCTGGTGAGCATGGCGCCGGCGGCGCGCTAGAAGATGGTCGGCAGGTTGCGGGAAAAGAAGCCCTCCGGCTCCTGCTGCCGAGCCTTCGCCGCCGCCACATCGGCCGGCGACACATCGCCCACCTGCCCGGACGCGACCAGCTGGTTGTAGCTGTCCTCATACCACTCGCTGCCGGGGTAGTTGTGGCCCAGCACCGCCGCGGTCTTGCGCGCCTGATCGGGCAACCCCAGCAGCAGGTAGATCTCCGTCAGGCGATGCAACGCCTCAGGCGTGTGGTTGGTGGTCTGGTAGTCGTCCACCACGCGCTGAAACCGCCCGATCGCCGCCGTATACAGCTTCTGGCGCTCGTAGTAGCGGCCCACCTCCATCTCCTTGCCCGCAAGATGGTCGCGCGCCAGATCGATCTTCAGGCGCGCATCGCGGCCATAGGAACTGTCCGGAAACCGGTTCACCACCTCCTGCAGCGCGCCCATGGCCTCTGCGGTGCCCTTCTGGTCGCGCTGGATGTCGGCAATCTGCTCATAATAGCAAAGTGCGCGCAGATAATACGCATAGGCAATATCGCGATGCGCGGGGTGCAGCTGGATGAAACGATCCAGCACGGTGATCGCATCACTGTAGTGGTTTCGCAGATATTCAGAATACCCCTGCATCAGCTGCGCGTTCACCGCCCAGGACGAATACGGATAATTCTGTTCAAGCTGGTCGAAATTCTGCACCGCGGTGGCATAGCGCTTCGTGTTCACAGCATCGATGCCACGATTGTAAAGGTCATCAACCGACGCGACGACCGGTTGCCCATCCGGACCGACAGCCGGCGGCTCCGATTCAAAGATCGAGCACCCGCCCAGGGAGAGCGTGACGGAGACAGCGAACAGCAAGACTGCCGAAAGGCGACGCATGCGCAAGACGATCACCAAACGTATGGTTGAAGCCGCTCTATAGCACGCCCCCGGCGGAGGCGAAGCCCTGGCCTTGCCTACGCCGCAGCGGCGACAGGCTGGCCCTGCCAGATCACCTGGGCATCGGCTTCGTGGGTCACGAGGCGCCAGTTGAGATCGTCCGAGAACAGCTTATGGAGGAGCTGGTTGTTCAGCGCGTGTCCGGCACGGTGCGCCACGAGCCGGCCGGAGAGTTCGGCGCCGGCGAGGGAAAGATCGCCCACCGCGTCCAGCATCTTGTGGCGCACGAACTCGTCTCGCATGCGCAGGCCGGCGGGGTTGAGGATTTCGGCGCCGTCCACCACGACCGCGTTGTCGAGGCTGCCGCCGAGAGCGAGGCCAGCCTTGCGCAGGGCCTTCACGTCCTGCGCCATGGTGAATGTGCGGGCGCGGGCCAGGTCGGTGCGGAAGGTCTCGGGGGTAAGCCGGGTGGAAAAGGCCTGACGGCCGATCGCTGCGGCTTCGAACTCGATCGACACAGCCATGTCGAGGCCGAAGGCGGAGGGGCGGAGCTCGGCGAAAGCGGTTCCCTGCTCGGCGCGCACAGTGCGCAAAACCTCGATGCGGGCCACCGGGGCGGCCTGCTCGGCAATGCCTGCGCAGTCGATCAGGAACACGAAACTGCTGGAGGAGCCATCCAGGATGGGAACCTCTGGTCCGTCGATCTCGATCAGCAGGTTGTGGATGCCGCATCCGGCCAGGGCCGCGAGCAGATGCTCCACGGTTCCGACGCGAATCTCGGGCCGGTCCTTGTGGGCCAGCATCGTGCAAAGCCGCGTGTCGGCCACGTGATCGAAGCGCGCGGGGATATCACACGGAACGGCGAGATCGGTTCGGCGAAACACGATTCCATGCCGCACCGGAGCAGGACGCAAGAGCAAGTTGACGCGCTTGCCGCTGTGCAGGCCGATTCCGGCGCAAGAAATGGCCGCAGCCAGGGTCCGCTGCCGGGACGGCTGGGCCAGGACCTGCAGGCTGTGCGGCATTCCGTCCATCAATTCATGTTCCTTGAAGGCGCCACGCTGCAGGGGTTGCCGGATCCGACTGTTTGGAGCTGGATCCTGAAGGCAGGACGGTCGCCTCCGTCAGCTCCAACTTATCTCGATGAGATAGAACCTACGCACAGCCACGTTCGCCGGCCAGTCAATCATTGTTGCCAATTATTTCTGTATAACGCGCTGATTTTGCGGTAAATTCTGCAGCGCTTCGGAGTTACAAACAGCAACGACGCGAAGCTGCCACAGCGTTGCCACGATTGCCTTATTCTCTCCTTATTTGGCCGGCCCGATCTCGTTTGAGACCTATCGTGAGAAGCATCGATATGGCAGGAACAAAGCGTGTCATAAAGGCCGGGAGGCGTCGGATGAAACCAGCGATCTGGCTGATGGGTCTGGCAGTGTTTGCCACGATTGGCTCGGGCCGTGCGGGGCTTGCGCAGTCTGCCAGGGCTCCGGCTCAGGCAACGCCTGCATCCCGGGCAAGGCCTGTCTCCACATCACCGGCCACCACCCCGCCACCGGCGTCCGCTTCCCCGCCGGCCGTGACAACCGCCCAGCCGCGCGCGGCCGCGCCGGAAAGCTTTGCTGTCACGGGCTTCCGTTCGGCCCGGTTCGGCGCCAACGAGGCGGAGGTTCTTGGCGCGATCGCCGCCGATTTCGGCATCCGCAAGGAGGCGGTGCGTATCGAGGAGAATGCGGCCGAAATGACCCGCGTGCTGGTCATCTCCGTGCCCGATCTGCTGGAGGGCGGCGGCAGGGCCGATATCGGCTATGTGCTCGGCTATCGCAGCAGGTCGCTGATCCAGGTCGGTCTGACCTGGTCGCATGCGACCGATGAGGCGATGACGCCGGAGCGGCTGTTCTCCAACGCCAACATCCTGCGCGCCCATTTCCTGCAGGCGGGCTATGCTGCCGACACGATTGTGACGAATGCTGTGGTGAATGGGGGCCTGCTGATGTTTCGCGGCAGCGATGCCGATGGCCGCACCACGGCGATGATGCTGCAGGGCGCGCTCCAGAAGGGCGAGGCGAACCAGCGCGTTCTCACGCCCACCGCCCTGCTGGTCTATTACATCGCCGACTCAAAGACCCCGGATGTGTTCAAGCTCAAGCCCGGCAGCTTCTGACCGGTTCTGGGCATGAAAACGGCGCCGGGACATTCGTCCCGGCGCCGTTTGTTTGTCTCGGTTATGACTGGCGGCGCAGGAAGGAGGGGATCTCCATCCCCAGTTCCTCGCCACCCGGCTGCCGTTCGGCCTGCCGTTCGGCAGGTCGTGCATGGGCCGCGCGCGGCGGCTCGGCATAGGCGGGATCGGGCCGCGGCGCTGGCTGCTCATGCGCCACGTCATGGCCGCGCCCAGAAAGGGCCCCTGTCACAATGTTGAAGATGCTTTTCTTCGGCGATTGCGGCAGAGGATCAGCACCCGAGGCCTGAGGCTGAGCCGGAGCCGCGAACAGGGTCGGCCGCTGTGCTGTTGGGCGTGCCTGGACACGCGGGTCCTGTCGCGGCGGCTGCATCGGGATCGGCGTGCCGAGATGCTTGGGGATCTGGCGCGGCGGCAGCGGTGCGTCGTCTATCACCCCGGTCTCGTAGCCGGCCAGCGGCACCGCTTCCGGCTGACGCTGGTCGCTCACCCGCTGTTCGACGAGACGCTGTTCGGTGTGACGCTGTTCAACGGGGCGCTGGTCGGCCTGGCGCGGCTGCGCCATCGCCTGGGCGCGTGGCGCCGGTTGCTGCAGCGGC
>CAIQQQ010000469.1 GCA_903873995.1 uncultured Rhodospirillales bacterium | reverse complement strand
CGCCCTTCATGATCAGGGGCATGTGCCGCCCCTGCCCCGTCAGCAACGCCAGATCGGCCAGCGGATTGCCGTCCACCGCAATCAGGTCGGCATAGGCACCGGGTGAGACGGTGCCGATCAGCCCCTCCATCCGCAGCAGCCGTGCCGCGATTTGGGTTGCGGACGCGATCACCTCCTGCGCCGGCAGCACCCGGCCACGGATCACGAACTCATCGGACTGGTGGCGATGCATGGCACCCAGCAGATCGGTGCCGTAGGCCATGGTGAGCCCGGCGTCGCGCATGATCGACAGCGATTCCATGCCGGCGAGGCGCACATCGTCGATCTTGGCCACCGCCTCGGCGCCAATTCCCAGCGCAGCACCTTCCTCGGCGAGCTTGTCATAGGTCACCAAGGTCGGGATTGCGAAGGCGCCGGCCGATGCTGCAAGTCGGGCGGTCTCGGGCCGGATCAGGTTGCAGTGCTCCAACGAGTGCACCCCGCATTCCACGGCCCGGCGGATCGCCTGATCGGTGTAGAGATGCGCCGCCACATAGGTGCCGGCATTGGCGGCCTCCTCCACGGCGGCGATGATCTCCTCGCGCGCGAAGCCTAGGAAATGGATCGGATCGGTGGGCGAAGCCACGCCGCCATTGGCCATGATCTTCACGAATCGGGCGCCGGCCTTGAGCTCCTCACGCGCCGCCCGCCTCACCTCGGGCACACCGTCCACCAGCCTTCCGAGCGCTCCCAGCCGCGTCTCGAAATGGTTGGGACCCGCGTTGAAGCGGCCACGAAAATCGGCGTGCCCGCCGCTCTGGCTCAACGCCTTGCCGGAGATCACCAGACGCGGGCCGAGCACCGTGCCCTCCTCGCTCGCCACCACCTGCCCGTGATCGGCACCGCCCACGTCGCGCACGGTGGTGAAGCCGCGCATCAGCATCTCGTGCTGCAGCCGGATCGAGCGCGACTGCACCAAGCTGTCCGGCAGCATGGCGTTGGCGCCCAGGCTCGCGACCACCGCCACGATGTGCACGTGGCAGTCGATCAGCCCGGGCATCAGCACCTTGCCGGCCAGATCGATCACCGTTGCATCGCCGGCGGCCAACGGCGTGGCCGAGACCTCGCGGATGCGTTCTCCCTCGATCACCACCGTCAAGGGGTCGGACGGCTCATCGCTGGTGCCATCGACGATGCGGGCGTTGATCAGATGCGTGATCGTCATGGTCCGGGCTTCCCTGTGCGGCGTCGTTGGGCCAGCGTAACGCGGTGGCGGCTGTGCGTCACGAGACTGTCCGGAGCAAAGCGATGACCCCAGAATTCCTGATGATCCATGGCGCGCCCGCGCCGGTGGCGCCGTTCAGTCACGCGACACGGGTTGGGCCGTGGCTGTTCGTGACGGGCCAGATGCCCACCTACCCGGAGGATGATTTCCGCCCATTGGCGAACGGCGTGACAGAACAGACCCTGCAGGTGGTGTTCAATCTTCGGATCGTGCTGGCCGGATGTGGCATGGACCTGTCGCACGTGGTCCAGGCTCGGATCTATCTCACCGAGTTCGAACGCGATTACCCGGCGATGAACGATGTCTGGCGCGGCTGTTTCGCCCCGGGCCGCCTGCCAGCGCGCACCTGCATCGGCGTCACCGGTCTGGCTCGGGGTGCCCTGGTGGAGATCGACCTGCTCGCATACCGCGCGGACTGATCGATCTCCCCCTTCTCGGATCAGGCCTTCACCGCGGCGGCGGCGATACCGGCGGTAATAAGCTCCTCTGCGCGGGCCTTGTCCGCCCAGCCGTCGATCTTCACCCACTTGCCCTTCTCGAGGTCCTTGTAACGCGAGAAGAAATGCTCGATCGCCTGGCGGGTGATCAGCGGCAGGTCCTCGATCTTGTGCACGTCGGTGAACAGCGGGTGGATCTTGTCGTGCGGCACGCAGACGAGCTTTTCGTCCTGCCCGGCCTCGTCGCTCATCAGTAGCACGCCGATCGGTCGTGCGCGGATCACAGCGCCAGGCACCACCGCATCGGGCGTCAGCACCATGGCATCGACCGGATCGCCGTCATCGGCGAGCGTGCCGGGGATGAAGCCGTAGGCAGCCGGATAGGCCATCGGCGTGAACAGGAAGCGATCGACGAAGATGGCGCCGCTATCCTTGTCGACCTCGTATTTCACGGCCGAGCCCTGCGGGATCTCGATCACCACGAAGATATCGGACGGCGGGGCCTTGCCGGTCGGGATTTTGGTGATGTCCATGGTGTGTTTCTCCGGGCTCGGTTGCGATGGCGCGGTATAGCGGGGCCGCGCGCGGTTGCGAAGGCGTGAGCGGTTGTGTCACATCAGCATTCCCGTGCGCGCCTGTAGCTCAATTGGTTAGAGCGGGCCGCTCATAACGGCTTGGTTGCGGGTTCAAGTCCTGCCGGGCGCATGCGGGGAGTGAAGAGGGATCGCCGCGGATACGATGGCATCGACGTGGATCGCTGCGCAGTCGACGAGCGGAAACGGGGCAATCCCACCCGGAAACGCCAAGGCGAGGTCGGTGCCGCCGAGCATCACGGCCTCGGCGCCGGCTTTGATAAGATGTTTACCGGCCGAGATGAACGTGGCGCGCTGGGCTTCGGTGATGCTGCCGGAAGCGGCCATGGCGATGTAGGCCTGATGTACGTCATCCAGCGCCTGGCCTTCGGGTGGCATGATCTCGGCGGTGGTGATGCCGCCGTAGAAGCGGGTCTCCATCACGGTGCGCGTGCCAAGGATGCCGATGCGGCGGAGGCCTTCGGCGGCGATGATGCTGCGGACCTCTTCGAGCATATCGATCACTTTCAGGGCCGATACGGGCTTGAAGGCGTCGATGCAGAAATGACCGGCGATGGACGTGACGACGACGCATTCGGCCCCGGCGGCGGCAAGGCGGTTTGTGACGCGTTCGTAGATGGCGACCTGGGCTTTGACATTGTTGGCGCCGAGATGGGCCAGCAGTGTCGGCGTGTCGGCGTGCACGATGGTGAGGTCGAGCGAGGCCTTGCGGGCGGCGAACGCGATGATCAGGCGGCGGTAGTAGAAATCCGTGGCGGCCGGGCCGATGCCGCCGATGAGGCCGATATGCATGGGGTGTCCTTTATTCCTGATCCAGGTCGATAGCCCGGTATCTCGTCGCAGCACTTCGGCCGATCGCTATCGCGGCCGCCACTCCTCGATCCAGCCCGTGAAATAGCCGACCCGGTCAGCCCGGTTCAGACTCTGCAGCCAATTTGGCGTGATCACTGCGGTGGACGCGAAGAACAGCGGGATCGTGGGCATGTCCTCGGCATAGATCTCCAGCACGCGCCGCCATTTCTGCCGGCGCTCGGCCGGATCTAGGGCTGACCGTGTTTCCAGCAGCGCCGCATCCATCGCTGCACTGCGATAGCCGCTGTAGTTCCGCCCGGCCCAGGCATTCTCGGCCGTGGGAATGTAGCGCTGGGAATACATGTCGATCGGCGGCGAATCGATGCCCGGACCGCCGTCATATTCGACCAGCCCACGAAAGCTTCGTTTGCGCAGCGACTCGCCGAACATCACCCGCGCCGGCTCGTTCTTGATCGCGAGCTCCACGCCCACCGCCTTCATCTGCGTCTGCAGCACCTGCTCCACCAGTTCCCGCACCCGGTTGCCGGAGGTGGACGTGAGATCGATGGAGAAACGCCGCCCTGTCGTGTCCACCAGAATGCCGTCTGGTCCTGGCCTGAAGCCAAGTTCCGCCAGCAACGCGCGCGCTGCTTTGGGGTTGTACGGCCACCCCTTCACCGTAGGATCGAACCCTTGCTCAGAGGGATGCAGGAACAGGGTGGTGGCCTGGAACTTTCCATCGAACAGCCGCTTCACGATCGTCTCGCGATCGATCGCCATCGAAAGCGCCCGCCTCGCCCTACGGTCCGCCAGCAGGGGATTGTCATGATTGACCGCCAGGAACTCGACGCTGCCGACGGACGGCCGAAAATCGAAGCTGAACCGCGCCTGCTGCGTGCGCGCCAGCGTCAACGTCTGGTCCAGGGTCATCCCCATGTTGGATGTCATCACCGTGTCCACGTCGCCGGACAGCAGGTTGGCCTGCAGGGCCGCCGTGTTTTCGATCAGCCGGAAGGTGACCTCGCGGAAATAGGGCTTCTCGCCGTTCCAGTGCTCGTTCGGGACCATCACGATGCTGTCGTTGGCCTCGAAATGCTTTACGCGATACGGGCCGAACCAGAGCCCAGGCTCCTCCGGCCTGCGGTTGAACATGGAGTGCGTGCCGTAATCGAGCGGGTCGCGCGCGGCAGCAAAGATCGGGCCTTCGATGTGCTCCGGCAGCACGAAGACGCTGCCGAGACGCGCGAAGTCATAGACCGGGCTGCTCAGGTTCAGTTCCAGATGCAGGTCGTCCGGCGCCGCCACCGCCTCGATGAACTGCGGCGCGCTGAACGCGAAGCTGACCTTGAGCGAGAAGGCGAGATCGTGCGCGGTGAGCTTCACGCCATCGCCCCAGACCAGATCGGGCTTCAGCGTGTAGGTGACCACCATGCCCTGCGTGCCGTCCGCGCGGTGAACGAGGCGGGCAGCTCCGTTCTCCAGGGTCGGCAGCTCCGTGCACAGCACGCAGAACGGGCTGCCATCCAGTCTGGTGCCCATCATCGGCCGATTCATCGCCAGCAGCACCACGTTGCGAACCGAGGTGGCGGTGATGAACGGGTGCATGTCGGGTGGAAACTGGCTCATCCCGATCGTGATGGTGTCGCGCGGCTGGGCCAGCAGCGGCGCGTTGGCGGCCATGACAAAGGCCGAGATGACGGCAGCCAGGCGCATGGGATCCCCCAACGTCGATACAGCAGGCCAACATCACGACCGGAGCCCGGTCTGCAGACCGAACACGGCATCCGCAGCGGAAGCGTAGCATGCCAAAGCCGTATGATTGCACCCCGCGCCCTGCCCCCTTAGAACACTCGCCTGCATCCCCCGCCGCAAGGAGCCCCGCCGTGGCCAGCTACCAGTACGTCTATGTCATGAAAGACGTCACCAAGGCCTTCCCCGGCGGGCGTGAGGTGTTCAAGGGCATCACCCTCTCCTTCCTCCCCGGCGTGAAGATCGGCCTGCTCGGCGTCAACGGCGCCGGCAAATCGACCCTTCTCAAAATCATGGCCGGCCGCGAGACCGAATATGGCGGCGAGGCCTGGGCCGCCGAGGGCGTGCGCGTCGGCTACCTGGAACAGGAGCCGCATCTCGACCCTGATCTGACAGTGGCCGAGAACGTCACCCTCGCCTTCGGCCCGCTGAAGGGCGCCATCGATCGGTTCAACGAGATCTCCAACCTCTTCGCCGAGCCGATGACTGACGACGAGATGAACACCCTCCTCGCCGAACAGGCCGAGCTGCAGGAGGTCATCGACAGCCAGGACGGCTGGGAGCTCGATCGCCGCATCGAGATCGCGCTCGACGCGCTACGCTGCCCGCCGCCCGAATCGCGCATCGACCGCCTCTCCGGCGGTGAGCGCCGCCGCGTGGCCCTCTGCCGCCTGCTGCTCGAAAAGCCCGACCTGCTGCTGCTCGACGAGCCCACCAACCATCTTGACGCCGAATCCGTCGCCTGGCTGGAAAAGACGCTGCGCGACTTCGCCGGCACCGTCATCGTCGTCACGCATGACCGTTACTTCCTTGAGAACGTCACCAACTGGATCCTCGAGCTCGAGCGCGGTCGCGGCTATCCGTTCCAGGGCAACTACTCCTCCTGGCTCGATCAGAAGCGCAAGCGCCTCCAGCAGGAGGAGAAGGAGGAAACCAGCCGCATGCGCGCGCTGGCCGCGGAATCGGAGTGGATCAGCTCAAGCCCGAAAGCCCGCCAGACCAAGTCCAAGGCGCGTATCCAGCGCTACGAGGAGCTGCAGCAGAAGCAGCAGGAGATGCAGACCGGCACCGCCGAGATCGTCATCCCCCCCGGCCCGCGCCTCGGCGGCACCGTCATCACCGCCGAGGAACTTCGCAAATCCTTCGGCAACCGCCTGCTCATCGACCAGCTGAACTTCAAGCTGCCGCCAGGCGGCATCGTCGGCGTCATCGGCCCCAACGGCGCCGGCAAATCCACCCTGTTCCGCATGATCGTGGGCCAGGAAACGCCCGATGCCGGCAAGCTCACCGTCGGTGAGACCGTCAAGCTCGGCTACGTTGACCAAAGCCGCGACAGTCTCGATCCCAACAAGAACGTGTGGGAAGAGATCTCCGGCGGCACCGATGTCATCCACCTCGGCAAACGCACCGTGGCATCCCGCGCCTATGTCGGCGCCTTCAACTTCAAAGGCAGCGACCAGCAAAAGAAAGTCGGAATCCTCTCCGGCGGCGAGCGCAACCGCGTTCATCTCGCCAAGATGCTGAAATCCGAAGCCAACGTCATCCTGCTCGACGAGCCGACCAACGATCTCGACGTCGACACGCTGCGCGCCCTCGAAGAGGCGCTGGCCGAATACGCCGGTTGCGCCGTCATCATCAGCCATGACCGCTGGTTCCTCGACAGGCTCGCCACCCACATCCTTGCCTTTGAAGGCGACAGCCACGTCGAATGGTTCGAAGGCAACTTCCAGGACTACGAAGCCGACAAACGCCGCCGCCTCGGCGCCGCCGCCACCGAACCCCACCGTATCAAATACCGCCCCCTGACGCGGTGATGCCTGGAGGTGCTCTTGGGGGGATAGGAAGGCCAGGGGCTTTGCCCCTGGACCCCACCAAGGGGCCGAGCCCTTTGGAACCTCAATATTTTAGAGTGATCGGTGTTCCAGGTGGGGGCATCCCCGTCGGATCGATCGAGCCGGCGAGTCTGCCCCCTCCTGAAACACCGATAGCCCCTGAAAACATTGGGGTTCCAAGGGCTATGCCCTTGGCGGGTCCAGGGCAGAGCCCTGGCCTTTCTTCTCCCCCATGAACCCCTCCTGGCATCTCCGCACCGGGCGGCTGGTTTTGCGGCCGGTGGGGTGGGGGGATCTTGCAGATCTGGTGCAGTTGAAGGGGGACCCGCGGGCTTATGCGGTGATGCTGGGTGGGGTTCGGTCTCCGTCGGCGGTTGCGGCGGAGCTGGCGGACGAGATTTCGGACTGGTCGCGGCTTGGGTATGGCATGTGGGCGGTTCGGGCGGTGTCGGACGGGCATTTCGTGGGGGTGGTAGGGTTGCAGGACCGGCCTGACGGACGTGGGGTTGGGTTGCGGTTTGCGTTGCGGCCGGAGGAGCAGGGGCATGGCTATGCCAGCGAGGCGGCGGGAGCGGCGCTGCGGTTCGCCCATGAGCGGGCGGAGCTGGGGCGGGTGGTGGCGGTGGCCCGGGAGGACAACATTGCCTCGCGCCAGGTTCTGGGTGCGATCGGCATGATCGAGGGGGGCGCCTTTTATCGCGACGGCGTCACGCTGCTGCTGCATGAGAGCGTTCGGCGCTCAAAATGAATCTGCGTCTGTGGCGCTCGCCGGCTGTTCAATGGTAGAAGGAGCGATGCCGAAGAAAGAGTCTCCTGCCAATCGAGCGAGAGTGGCCGATGAAGACTGACGGCGGCCCGCCGGCGTCCGTGACCATCCGAATGCCGGGATTCGTGCTGCCTCTGATCCCGCGGGCCGGCCAGTCTGCGCCAGGCTCGCCCGGCTCGGCGCCCGATGCCATCCCGCTGGAGCCGTCCGTCGGACCCGATCTGATGCGCCTGCACGAGGCTCGCGCCTTCCTGGCGATGGAGCAGATCGCAGAGGGCGGGGATGTCAACCGGGTTGCGTTCTTTCATGCCGACCCCACGCAGGACAGCATTGCCCAGTTTGCCACGCATTTCACGGCCGAGACATTCCGCCATTACCGGACCTGGCCGATCAACGCCTATCTGGCGCCTGAAGCGACGGTTCTGGGCCATTCTTCGGTGGTGCTGGTGGCCGGGCAGGTTGTGCCGGAGACGCTGAGCCATGTGATGACCTGGCGTGAGGGATCGGAAATCGAGTCTGCCAGCCGCGAGGGACAGGTCCGGCTTCGCCACGCCATGGAAGTGACGCGCCGGGTCCGGGCCAGCGAAGCGGTCGTGGGGTTCACCGCAAGCTGGACGAACTATGCACATTGGATGCAGGAATGCATGCCCAAGGTCATGGCCTATCGCGTGCTGGCGCAGACACGCCCGTGGCTGAAGCTCGTGCTGCCCCGGCTCGCACCGGGATCATTTCAGGCGGCGAGCGTGGCGCTGCTCGGGATCGATCAGGCTTCGATCGTGTCGCTGGAGGTGGGCCAGGCGGTATCGTTCACCCGCTGCTGGCTCATTTCCGGCACCGACATCTGGCAGATCCATCCCTTCCTTCGCCGTATCAGCGAACGGCTGGTGGCGCAGGTCAGCAGGCCAGCAGCAACCGAGCGGCGGATCTATGTCCGCAGAGACGGGCCGCTGAGAAGGGTTGCGAACTTCGCAGCACTGCAGCCCCTTCTCGATTGCGCCCGCTTTTCTGTGGTGGCGTTTGACGGCATGTCGCTCGAAGAGCAGATCTCCGTGATGCAGGGCGCCGACATGGTGATCGCCGAGCACGGCGCGGGGCTTGCGAACATCCAGTTTTGCAGGCCCGGCACGGCGGTGCTGGAGTTGTTCAACGAATCCTGCGTCCAGCCGGCGTTCTGGTCTCTGGCCTCGTGTTTTGATCTGCGGTTCGGGTTCATGATCGGCCGGTCGGAACGCACGGCGGAACGGCCCGAGCCGGACTGGAACTCCTCCTACACCGTCGATCCGGCCGCCTTACAGACCGCGTTGACGTCGATGGGAGCGGGCGTGGGGCCGGTCTGACGGGGGCGGGCGATTCCATAAACCGGCCCGTCGCATGATGTGCCATAACCAAGCCGATACGATGTGAGAGTGTTCCCGACCATGGCTGACATGCCGCAAGCCGAAACAAGGACCGATCAAGACGCACTGGTCGCAGCGATCGCCCGCACCAAGTCCGGTGACAGGCCGGCGGCCCGATTGGAAGCCCTTCGCATCCTCGCGCGACACGAGACGGATCCCGCCCTGGTACGACGCGCGGCACAGGTGTTCGAAGCCGCAGGCCGTTACGACGACGCTGCGATGCTCTGGGAGCCCACGAACGACGAAGACGAGGCGCTGCTGCGCGAGGGGGTGTCATCCCTGGCGGTCAGCCGCCGTGCCGAAGTCGATGCGCTGTTCCGGGCCCGCCAGCTGCGATATCCGGATCGGAT
>CAIQQQ010000468.1 GCA_903873995.1 uncultured Rhodospirillales bacterium | reverse complement strand
TTGCGGTTGACCTGAGAGGTCTTCGCCATCCTGTTTCATCCTCCGGAACCTGTGGGAACACTCCCACCGTTTTCCAAAACGCGTTCATCCAAACCGGCCCAAACCCCGTGTTCGAAGGGCGTAGGCCAACCGTCTTGGCTTAGCCGACCACCTTGGGTGCGACTTCGCCAGCAAACGGAATCTCAAACTGCTTCAGCAGCGCCTTCGCCTCGGCATCGGTGCGCGCCGTGGTCACGAACACGATGTCCATGCCGCGGATGGCGCCAACCTTGTCATAGACGATCTCCGGGAACACGATTTGCTCCTTGAGACCCATGGCGAAGTTGCCGCGACCGTCAAAGCCCTTGGCGCTGATGCCACGGAAGTCTCGCACGCGGGGCAGCGCGATAGTGACCAGACGGTCCAGGAACTCATACATCCGCGCCTTGCGCAGCGTCACCTTGCAGCCGATCGGCAGGCCGGCGCGGATCTTGAAACCGGCGATCGCCTTCTTGGCAACCGTCTTGACAGGACGCTGACCGCTGATCAGCGTGAGTTCGGACACGGCCTGATCGAGGATCTTCTGATCCGCGGCTGCCTCTCCGACACCCATGTTGATGACGATCTTCTCCAACTTCGGCACTTCCATGACGTTGCCATAGCCGAACTGCTTCTGAAGCTCGCCCCGCACAACCTCAAAGTAGCGTTTCTGCATGCGCTGCATCTCTTCGGCCGACGCCGACACTGGCTCCTTGGAGACCAGTGCCGCATCAGGCACGGAGCCGCGCTTCGGCGGAAGCTCGGCTCCCTTGGGACCAGCGCCGCCCTTGGCGCCGCCCTTTGCCGAAGGCTTGCCGCCCTTGCCCGGGGACTTCCCCTTGTTCTTCGAATCGCTCACGGTCTTGTCCTCAGCTCTCGATCACAGCGCCGGTGGCCTTCGCCACCCGCACCTTGCGGCCGCCATCCAGAACCCGGAAGCCGACCTTGGTGGGCTTGCCCGATGCGGGATCGACCAGCTTCAGGTTGGACAGATGAATGGTGGCCTCGGCCTCCACGATCCCGCCCGGCTGGCCCATGCCCTTCGGCTTGGTGTGCTTCTTGGCGATGTTCACACCCTGCACCACCGCGCGCTCATCCTTCGGCAGCACGCGAAGAACTTCGCCCTGCTTGCCGCGATCAGCGCCGGTGACGACGAGAACGGTGTCGCCCTTCTTGATACGTGCAGCCATCACAACACCTCTGGCGCGAGCGAGATGATCTTCATGAATTTCTTCGCCCGCAGTTCGCGCACCACCGGGCCAAAGATGCGGGTGCCGATCGGCTCCTGCGACTTGTTGATCAGCACCGCGGCATTGCGATCGAAACGGATGGCGCTGCCATCGGCCCGGCGCACGGGGAATGCCGTTCGCACGATCACCGCCTGGTGCACATCGCCCTTCTTCACCTTGCCACGGGGGATGGCATCCTTCACCGACACGACAATGATGTCGCCGACGGAGGCCGTTTTGCGCTTCGAGCCGCCGAGCACCTTGATGCACTGCACACGTCGTGCACCGGAATTGTCGGCAACCTCGAGATTGGCTTCAACCGCGATCATGGGACTTGTTCCTTACGCCTGCATCAGCTGGGCGTCGGACGCCGCCGGCGCCTCGGCGCCAAGCGGCAGACCGTTGCGCTCGACCACGAGCCAGGTCTTGCGCTTGCTGATGGGACGGCATTCCTCGATGCGCACGGTGTCGCCGATCTTGCACAGATTGGCCTCGTCGTGCGCCGCATACTTCTTGGAAAGCCTGATAAACTTCTTGTACAGCGGATGCATGACCCGACGCGCCACAAGAACCGTGACGGTCTTCTCCATCTTGTCGCTGGTCACCCGACCGGTGAGAACGCGCCTTGGCATCGCTCCCCTTCTCCTTAAACTGCGACCGCAGAAGAGGTCTTCTTCTGGGCCATGATCGTCTTCACACGCGCGATATCCCGGCGAACCTGCTTCACCTGGCTCACGCCCTCATTCTGTCCCGTCGCGCGCTGAAAGCGCAGATTGAACTGCGTCTTGCGCAGAGCGAGCAGCAGACCCTGCAGCTCATCCGGCGTCTTCAGCCGCAAATCGGCGGGCTTGGCTTCCTTGCTCATCCTGCATCTCCCAGACGGGTGATGAACTTGGTGCGGATCGGCAGCTTCGCCGCTCCCAGGCTCAGCGCCTCACGGGCGAGCTCGACTGGCACACCGTCGATCTCGAACATGATGCGGCCAGGCGCCACGCGGGCCACCCAGAACTCAGGCGCACCCTTGCCCGAGCCCATGCGCACTTCCTGCGGCTTCAACGACACCGGCAGATCCGGGAAGATCCGGATCCAGACGCGCCCGGCGCGCTTCATCGCACGCGTGATGGCGCGACGAGCAGACTCGATCTGACGGGCCGTGATCCGCTCCGGCTCCATCGCCTTCAGCCCGAACTGGCCGAAGTTCAGCGCGGTGCCGCCCTTCGCCACGCCCTTGATCCGACCCTTGTGGGCCTTGCGGTACTTGGTCCGCTTCGGAGACATCATGTCACTGCATCCTTATCGCTGCGGCGCCTGCTCGGCGGCCCGGCGATCCTGCGCCATCGGGTCACGCGTCAGGATCTCGCCCTTGAAGATCCAGACCTTCACGCCGCAGGTCCCATACGTCGTCTTGGCCGTGGCCACGCCGAAATCGATATCCGCGCGCAGCGTGTGCAACGGTACCCGCCCTTCGCGATACCACTCGACGCGCGCAATCTCAGCACCGCCGAGACGGCCGCCGCAGTTGATGCGGATGCCCTGTGCGCCGAGACGCATTGCCGACTGTACCGCGCGCTTCATCGCACGGCGGAACGCCACGCGTCGCTCGAGCTGCTGTGCAATATTCTCGGCGACCAGCGTCGCATCGATCTCCGGCTTGCGGATCTCCACGATGTTGAGCGAAATCTCGCCCTTGGCCAGCTTCATCAGCTCCTTGCGCAGGCCGTCGATGCCCTCGCCCTTCTTGCCGATGACGACGCCAGGACGTGCGGCATAAATCGTCACACGCGGCTTCTTCGCCGGACGCTCGATAACGACCCGGCTGACGCCGGCGCCGGTGAGCTTCTTGCTGGTGCGCAGATGGTTGCGCAGCACGAAGTCTCCATGCAGCAGCTTCGCGTAGTCGGCATCGGCATACCAGCGGCTGTCCCACGTCCGGTTGATGCCGAGGCGCAGACCGATCGGATTGACTTTATGACCCATTACGCGGCTTCCTCAGACACGACCGAGGGGGGCAGTTCCTGCGAACGCTCCGCCACGACGATTTTCAAATGGCTGAACCACTTCTCGATCTTCGCCGAACGGCCACGGCCGCGGGCATGGAAACGCCGCATGACGACCGACTTGCCAACCTCGGCGCGCGTCACGACGAGGCGATCCACATCGAGCTGGTGGTTGTTCTCGGCGTTCGCAATCGCGGATTCGAGCGCCTTCTTGACCTGCTGCGCGATGCGCCGCTTGGAGAAGGTGAGCGTGGCCACAGCAGACGACGCCGGCTGGTTGCGGATCAGGGCCGCGACCAGGTTCAGCTTGCGCGGGCTGATGCGGATGTTGCTGACCAGCGCCATCGCCTCAGTGTCCGCCAGCAGGCGGGGGAATTTTGGCTTGCTCATGTTAGCCCCGCTTCGCCTTCTTATCCGAAGAATGGCCGGTGAAGGTACGCGTCGGCGAGAACTCGCCGAACTTATGACCCACCATGTTCTCGGTGACCTGCACCGGCAGGAACTTGTGGCCGTTATAGACGCCGAAGGTCAGGCCCACGAACTGCGGTAGGATCGTGGAACGACGCGACCAGATCTTGATCACCTCGTTGCGACCCGACGCACGACCGGCCTCGGCCTTGGCCAACATGTACCCGTCAACGAACGGGCCTTTCCAGATGGAACGAGCCATGGCTCACTTCCCCTTATTGCGGCGGCGGATGATCAGTCGATCCGTCCGCTTGTTCACACGTGTCTTGTAGCCCTTGGTCGGCTTGCCCCATGGCGTGACCGGATGACGGCCGCCCGAGGTCCGGCCTTCACCACCGCCGTGCGGATGGTCGACCGGGTTCATCACAACGCCGCGCTGATGCGGCTTGCGACCCAGCCAGCGCGACCGGCCGGCCTTGCCCAACGACTGGTTGGAGTTGTCCGGGTTGGACACCGCACCGATCGTGGCCATGCACTCGCCGCGCATCACACGCAGTTCGCCGGACATCAGCTTCACCTGGGCGTAGCCGCTGTCCTTCCCGACCAGCTGGGCGAACTGCCCGGCGGAGCGTGCAATCTTGCCGCCGGCGCCCGGCTTCATCTCGATGTTGTGAATGATCGTGCCCACCGGGATGGACGACAGATGCATCGCATTGCCCGGCTTGATGTCAACATTAATGCCCGAGACGACCGGATCGCCGGCCTTCACACGCTGCGGCGCCAGGATATAGGCAAGCTCGCCATCCTGATACTTCACCAGTGCAATGAACGCCGTGCGGTTCGGATCGTATTCCAGACGCTCGATCGTGCCCGGCACGTCATACTTCCGCCTGCGGAAGTCAACGATGCGGTAGGACTGCTTGTGTCCGCCGCCGCGGAACCGGCTGGTGATGCGGCCATGGTTGTTGCGCCCGCCGGAGTGGCTCTTGCCCTCCGTTAGCGCCTTCACCGGCTTGCCCTTCCAAAGGCCGGACCGCTCGATCAGAACTGTCCCGCGCAGCGACGGCGTGACCGGCTTGAATTGCTTAAGTGCCATCGTCGTCCCCGATCACGCGAGCCCGGTGGTCAAGTCGATCGACTGACCATCGGCGAGCGTCACATATGCCTTCTTCACATCCGAACGAACGCCGGGGCGGCCGCGGAAGCGCTTTGTCTTGCCCTTGGCCACCAGCGTGTTCACGCCGGTCACCTTCACGCCGAACAGACCCTCGACCGCTGCCTTAATCTCCGGCTTGGTCGTGTCGATCGCCACGCGGAACACCACCTGGTTGCGCTCGCCCAAAAGCGTCGCCTTTTCGGTGATGATCGGCGCGCGGATGATGTTGTACATCGCCTCGCGCGACAGCACCGACTTGCGCTTCGGCGCCTTCTTCACTGCCTCGCTCATGCCAGGCGCTCCTTCAGACCTTCGAGGCCGGCCGTGGTGATGGCCAGCACGTCGTGATTGAGGATGTCGTAGACGTTGGCGCCGATCGTCGGCAGCACGTCCAGACCATGGATGTTGCGGCTGGCAAGCAGGAAAGCACCGTCCACCTGGGCATCGACGATCAGCGCGGATGTCCAGCCGAGCAACTTGAGCTGAGCGGCCAGATCGCGGGTCTTGCCGCCGGCCGTCGCCGCATCCAGCACAACGAGCTTCCCGTCCGCCTGCTTCTGCGACAGCGCTGACAGCAGGCCGAGGCGACGCACCTTCTTGGGAAGGTCATAACCATGGTCGCGTACGACAGGGCCATGAACCACACCACCCGTGCGAAACTGCGGCGCGCGGAGCGAACCCTGGCGGGCGTTGCCGGTGCCCTTCTGCTTGTAAGGCTTCTTCGTCGTGCCCGACACCTCGCCCATGCCCTTCGTCCGGTGGTTGCCGGAGCGCCGCTTGGACAGCTGCCAGTGAACCACACGCGCCATGATGTCGGCACGCGGGGTGATGGCGAAAATCTCGTCAGGCAGCTCGGCCGTGCCGGCGCTGCCGTTGTCGAGGGTCTTGATCTCGATCTGCATCACTCTGCTCCTGCCGGGGCGACATCGACCGGGGCGGCCGGCGCCTTCAAGCTGGCCGGATACGGCGCATCGGTGTGCCGCGCCTTCTTGATGGCATCGCGTACCAGCACGAACATGCCCTTGCTGCCGGGAACCGCGCCCTTGATGAACACCAGGCTCTTCTCGACATCGACATGTGCAATCTCAAGGTTCAGCGTCGTGATCCGATCCTGACCGAGATGTCCCGCCATCTTCTTGTTCTTGAAGGTCTTGCCTGGATCCTGGCGGTTGCCGGTCGAACCGTGCGAACGATGCGAGACCGACACGCCGTGAGACGCCTCAAGGCCCGCGAAGTTCCAGCGCTTCATCGCACCGGCAAAACCCTTACCCTTGCTGATGCCGCAGACATCGACCTTCTGGCCAACCACGAAATGGTCCGCCGAAAGCGTCGCGCCCGTTTCGAGCAAAGCGTCCTCAGCGACGCGGAACTCGACCAGATGCTGCTTCGGCTCCACCTTGGCGGCCGCGAAGTGGCCCTTGTTCGGGTCCGTCACGTTCTTGACCTTGGCTTTGCCAATGCCCAGCTGGACGGCCGTGTAACCGTCCCTCTCGACCGTGCGCTGCTGCACGACCTGAACCCCGTCGAGGTGCAGAATCGTCACCGGCACATGCGTCCCATCGGCCTTGAACAGCCGGGACATGCCCAGCTTCTTGGCCACCAATCCAGTTCTCATCTCTCTCTTCCCCAGAGGGACCCCCCCGGCTTTCACCAGGGTCGAGGTCCTTAGGCCAAAAAAACCGCTGCCCCCGGCAGCGGGGTCGTCAGATCTTGATTTCGACGTCCACGCCGGCAGCAAGATCCAACTTCATCAGGGCGTCCACCGTCTGCGGTGTTGGCTCGACGATATCGAGAAGGCGGCGATGGGTCCGAATTTCGAACTGCTCGCGGCTCTTCTTGTCCACATGCGGGCTGCGGTTCACGGTGAAGCGCTCGATATGCGTGGGCAGCGGAATCGGCCCGCGAACCCGCGCGCCGGTGCGCTTGGCCGTGTTCACGATCTCCTTAGTGCTGTTGTCGAGCACGCGGTGATCGAAGGCCTTCAGCCGGATGCGGATATTCTGATTGTCCATAACGCGATCTTTCTAAAACCCTAGGAGAGCCGCCCGGGGCAACATTGCCCCGGGCCTGCTTCCGTCTTCAGTCTTACTTCTTGCCCGGAACCACGGCGTCAGCCTTGATCTCGGCAACAACGCCGGCGCCCACCGTGCGGCCACCTTCGCGGATAGCAAAACGCAGGCCCTGGTCCATGGCGATCGGCTGGATCAGCTCGACATCCATCGACACGTTATCACCCGGCATCACCATCTCGATGCTCTCCGGCAGCGACACGATGCCGGTCACATCCGTCGTGCGGAAATAGAACTGCGGGCGATAGTTGGTGAAGAACGGCGTATGACGGCCGCCCTCTTCCTTCGTGAGGATGTATGCCTCGGCCTTGAAGTTCTTGTGCGGCTTGATGGTGCCGGGCTTCGCCAGCACCTGGCCGCGCTCCACGTCCTCACGCTTCGTGCCGCGAAGCAGGGCGCCGATGTTGTCGCCGGCCTGGCCCTGGTCCAGCAACTTGCGGAACATTTCAACGCCGGTCACGGTCGTCTTCACGGTGTCACGGATGCCGACGATCTCGACTTCCTCGCCAACCTTCACGATGCCGGCTTCGACGCGGCCGGTCACCACGGTGCCGCGACCAGAGATCGAGAACACGTCTTCGATCGGCATGATGAACGGCTTGTCGAGCGCACGCGCCGGCTGCGGGATGTATTCGTCCACCGCCGCCATCAGCTTGAGCACTGACTCACGGCCGATCTCCGGCTGCTTGTCCTGCAGGGCACACACGGCCGAGCCCATGATGATCGGGATGTCGTCACCCGGGAACTGGTAGCTGCTGAGCAGCTCGCGCACTTCCA
>CAIQQQ010000467.1 GCA_903873995.1 uncultured Rhodospirillales bacterium | reverse complement strand
TGGTGGTGGTGCGCAGGCGCTGATGCAGGTCTTTGATCTCGCCACGCATTTGAACGCGCAGCTTGGCGTCGAGGTTGGACAGCGGCTCGTCGAACAGGAAGACCTGCGGGTCTCGCACGATGGCGCGGCCCATCGCCACGCGCTGGCGCTGGCCGCCGGAGAGCTGGCGGGGATAGCGGTCGAGCAGCTGGTCCAGGCCCAGGATGCCGGCGGCGCGGCCGACCTTGGCGGTGACCACGGCGGCGGGCGCCTTGGCCAGCGACAGGGAGAAGGCCATGTTCTCGCGCACCGTCATGTGCGGGTAGAGCGCGTAGTTCTGGAACACCATGGCGATGTCCCGCTCCTTGGGGGCCACGTTGTTCACCACGCGCCCGCCGATCGAGATGTCGCCGGACGAGATGTTCTCGAGGCCCGCGATCATGCGCAGAAGGGTGGATTTGCCGCAGCCGGAGGGGCCAACGAGGATGGCGAACTCGCCGTCGGCCACCGAAACGCTGACGCCGTGCAAAATGGGGGTGGCGCCAAAGTTCTTGCGCACATCGCGAATCGCAACCTCAGCCATCGCCACCCCTGTCAAACCGATCAAAGCGTCGGCGTTGGAAAGACCCTATGCGATGGGATCGGCCTTGGCCACAGGGTTTGCGCGCGTCATGGCAACACGCATCGCCTCGATCGCATCGAGCTTGGCGTGGAACAGAGACCAGTCATCCTGCGCGGCGATGGGCGCCCATAGGGCTTCGACATCCTCGATCAGCAGGGTGGGCGGCCGGCTCTGGACGAAATGCGGGTGTGTCAGGTCGATGGTGGCGGACCTTCCGGCCAATGCCGTGCGGACCGGGGCGAAGCTTTCATGGTCGTAGGCGGCGGCGTCCGGGCTGGCGGCGGCGCGCGCCTCGCTGGCAAGGCCGCCGGCCCAGTCGAAGAAGGCCTGCCCGAACGGCGCCTGGCTTTCCAGCAGGAAGGTGAACCAGGCGCGGCCCAGAGCCTGATCGGCGGCTGTTCCAGCGCTTGAGACGCCGAGCCGTGTTGCGATGCACTCGGCGAAGGCCTCGTGCAGCGCGGGCTCGAATGTGGCCAACGCAGCCTCGAGCGCCGGCTTCTCGGCCAGCGGCAGCAGGCAGCCGGCGAGGCGCGACAGGTTCCACATCAGCGCCTCCGGCTGGCGGCCATAGGCGTAAAGGCCGCTGTGGTCGAAATAGGCGGCGGTGAACTCCGGATCGTAGGTCGCAAGGAAGCGCCAGGGGCCGTAATCGAAGCTCTCGCCGGTGATGTTGATATTGTCGGTGTTCAGCACGCCGTGGACAAAGCCTGCCGTCATCCAGGCGGCGCCGGTGCGGGCGACGCGGGCCACGACCTCGGCGAAGAAGGCCTCGGCGCGGGCGGCCGGATCGTCCCGCCAACACTGCGGCAGATAGATTCGGACGGCGTGATCGACGAGGCGGGCGAGCGAGGCGGTGTCGCGCAGATAGGCGAGCCGCTGGAAGGTGCCGATGCGTATATGGGAGTGGCTGAGACGCACCAGCACGGCGGAGCGGGTGGGGGATGGTTCATCGCCGCGATGCAGGGATTCGCCGGTCTCGATCAGGCTGAAGGATTTGGAGGTATCGACCCCCAGCGCTTCCAGCATTGCGGTGGCCAGCACCTCGCGCACGCCGCCCTTGAGGGTCAGCCGGCCGTCGCCGGCGCGGGACCAGGGGGTTGTGCCGCTGCCTTTGGTGGCGAGATCGAGCAGCCTGCCATCGTCCAGGTCATGCAGCTGGGCGAACAGAAAGCCGCGGCCGTCTCCCAGATCGGAATTGTAGGAGCGGAACTGGTGGCCGTGATAGCGCAACGCCAAGGGCTGTTCGAGGCTGCCTGGGATCGGCGTGAAGCCCGCGAAATGATCGAGCCAGGCCTCGCCACCCAGGTCGCCGAGACCTGTGCGCTCGGCCCAGCGCTGGTTGCGATGACGCAGGATCCGGGCCGGGAATTGTGCGGGCGAAACAACATCGAAAAACGCGTCACCAAGGTCCGTATGGGCAGTCGATGGGCGATGCGGCCGTCGGTCCATTGGTCAGGTCTCCAGAAGCGGTGCGTATATGCGAGGCGAAGCCGCCGCACAGTGCGGACTTGTATTGCATTTCGGCGCAGATTGGGGTGTCGGGATCAGAACGGCTTGCCGTTGACAACAGCTTTACGTATCACCGAGCTGTCAACAGATCCGAGTAAGAACGATGTCCGACACCACATCCCAGAGCGCTCTCGCGAAGCTGGCCGCCGCCATCATCGCCATCCGCCGCGACGCCTCCGTACCCGGCGTGCGCGATGCCCTGCGCGATGCCGGCTTCCTCCTGAACCCCGACCCGGCGTCGCGGGACTACAAGGCCTGGAAGGCCTCGCATCTGCCTGAGTAGGACACGGCCGCGGTCAAGCCGACACTATCGCAGCAGCGATGGCCTCGGCGACCCGGATGCCATCGACGCCGGCGGACAGGATGCCGCCGGCGTAGCCTGCCCCCTCGCCCGCCGGATACAGCCCGCGGGTGTTGATGCTTTCAAAGCCCTTGTCCCGCGCGATCCGCACCGGCGCCGAGGTGCGGGTTTCCACCCCTGTCATCACCGCGTCCGCCATCGCGTAGCCGTCGATCTCCCGGTCGAACGCCACGATCGCCTCGCGCAGCGCCGTGATCGCAAACGCGGGCAGGCACAGCGAGAGATCGGTGGGCGTGACGCCGGGGCGGTAGGACGGGATGACGCTGCCGAGCTTCGTGCTCGGGCGGCCCGCCAGGAAATCGCCGACAAGCTGGACAGGTGCTGCATAGGTGCTGCCGCCGGCTGCGAAGGCGCGCTCCTCCCAGTGACGCTGGAACGCCACGCCGCCGAGCAGGCCGCCCGGATAGTCGCCGGGCGCGATATCCACCACGAGCCCTGAATTGGCGTTCCGCTCGGCGCGCGAATACTGGCTCATGCCGTTTGTGACCACCCGCCCGGTCTCCGAGGTGGCGGCGACCACTGTGCCGCCAGGGCACATGCAAAAGCTGTAGGCGGTGCGCCCGTTGCTCGCGTGATGTACCAGGCGGTATTCGGCCGCGCCCAATAGCTTGTTGCCGGCCTGCGCGCCCCAGCGGTCATTGTCGATCAGGGATTGGGGGTGCTCGATGCGCACGCCGATGGAGAAAGGCTTGGCCTGCAGATGCACGCCGCGGCGCTCCAGCATGGCGAAGCAGTCGCGCGCGCTGTGGCCGACGGCGAGGGCCACGTGGTTTGACGCGATCGCCTCGCCGGACGCGAGCACCACGCCGCGGACCTGGCGGGCGCCGCTGGTATCCTCCTCGATCAGCAGATCGACGACCTCGGTCTCGAAGCGGTATTCCCCGCCCAGCGCCTCGATGGTGGCGCGCAGGCTTTCGACCATGGTGACCAGGCGGAAGGTGCCGATATGCGGGTGGGCCTGCCACAGGATCTCGTCTGGAGCACCAGCGGCGACGAACTCCTCCAGCACCTTGCGGCCGAGATGGCGCGGGTCCTTGATCTGGCTCCACAGTTTGCCGTCACTGAAGGTGCCGGCGCCGCCCTCGCCGAACTGGACGTTGCTGCCAGGATCGAGAACGCCGCGGCGCCACAGGCCCCAGGTGTCCTTCGTGCGTTCGCGCACCACCTTGCCGCGCTCGAGGATGATCGGGCGAAACCCCATCCGCGCGAGCATGAGCCCGATGAACAGGTCGCAGGGGCCGGTGCCGATCACCACCGGGCGATCCGCCAGATGCGCCGACGCGCGGGCCGGGAGGCGGTAACGCATGTCCGGCGTGGGCCGCACGCCAGGCTTGGCGGCGAGGGCTGCGTGCTCGGCCGCATCGGTCAGGCGTACGTCGATCGTGTAGGCGAGCTGGATTCTGGCCTTGCTGCGGGCATCGACCGATCGGCGGAACACGGTGTAGTCCGCGATCCGGCCCGGGTCCGTGCCGAGACGCAATGCCACGGCCTGCGCCAAGGCGTCCGGCCCGTGGTCGAGCGGAAGGCGGATCTCGGTTAGGCGGAGGCTGGAAAGGGCGGGTTCGTTGGCTGGGTTCATGCCGCCGTCTACGCCATCATGCGGCGCTAGTGTAGCGCCAGACCGAGGCCGGGGGGAAGTTCAGCGGCGTCCAGGCCTCACGCTTTGCGGCAAGGCCGTGCTTGCCGGTGGGCAGCGGCGAGGTGACGCAGTAGCTGTAATGCAGGAAGCCGCGCCCCGGGGCCACGGCCTGGATCGCGTCGATGAAGCGGCGCTGCTCCGGCACCGGCAGCAGGACCAGCGGAATGCCGCAGATCACCGTGCCGATCTTGCCCAGCACGCTCGCCGGCAGCAGCTCTGCCAGCAGCCGCGCATCACCCTCGATCACGTTCACACCCGGCAGCACGCGGCGCAGATGGGCCGCCATGGCCGGCACGATCTCGACCACCCACAGCTTCTCCGGCGGCAGGCCGCTGTCGAGCAGGGCGCGCGAGATCACGCCGGTGCCGGCACCGAGTTCGACCACCGCCTCATCAGGCGCACGGCGCGTCTGTGCCACCACCCGTCCGCACAGCATCGGCGAGGATGGCACGATCGATCCCATCTGCAGCGGATTGGCGATCCAGCGGCGAAAGAACATCCACGGGTTGGAGACAGGTTCCGCTGCGTCGCCGACACTGCCCTGCGCGCCGCGCTCAGGGGTCAGGGCGCCCGTCTTCGTCACATGGGTCATATGGATGTCGCTCTTGGGTTCGATACTGCACAAGGGTCGCCGCGGTCGGGCGGTGCTAGCGCAAACCCGTTCGCTGGGAAAGGTGGCACATGAACGATGTGTTGCAACCCCTTAGGACGGCGCCGCCACTCACGGACCCGTGACCATTCGATGCAAACGACGCAATGCGGCTTTCATGCGCGTGCATGCGCAGCTATGGTGAACTGCGTCGGGCGTTGTGCAGTTCTCAACCTGCTGTAGGATTGCCGCGGCATCCTGTTGGAAAGCCTCAATCTCGCCGATGACCGCCCGTATCCTCATCGTGGACGACGTTCCGGCGAACACACGTCTCTTGGAGGCGAAACTCACCGCGGAATATTATCAGATCGCAACGGCACAGGACGGTTTCGAGGCATTGCGGCTGGCGCAGGCCTGGCAGCCGGACCTGATCCTGCTCGATATCATGATGCCGGAGCTCGATGGCTATGAGGCATGCCGGCGGCTCAAGACCGATCCCGCCACGCAGCATATCCCCATCGTGATGGTGACAGCGCTTGGCGATGCGACCGAGCGGCTGCGCGGGCTTGAGGCGGGTGCCGATGATTTCCTGACCAAGCCCGTTGAATACGACACGCTGTTCGCCCGCACCCGCTCGCTGGTGCGGCTCAAGCGTATGCTCGATGAGTTGCGGCTGCGCGGCGAGACGGCCCGCGCGCTGGGTCTGTCCAACGAGGCGATCAGCGTGCCCTCCGTCTCGGGCGCACGCGCGCTGGTGGTGGATGACTGGGATCTTGGCGGCCAGGCGATCCAGGACGCACTGGCCCGCGAAGGCATCATTCCCGGGCGCGCGGCGAGCGAGGCGGACGCCATGGCGCTGACGGCCGCCATTCCGTTCGATCTGATCGTGCTCAGCCTGTCCATGACGACGGACGACCCGCTGCGCCTCGCCTCGCGCCTGCGGGCCGCAGATATCACGCACGACATCCCGTTGCTGCTGATCGCCGAGCCCGAGCAGCGCGACCAGATCGTGCGCGGCTTTGATCTGGGCGCCAATGACTGGCTGCTGCGTCCACTCGATGAGATGGAGCTGCGGGCGCGGGCGCGCAACCAGATCCGCCGCAAGTTCTATCAGGACCGGCTGCGCGCCGATCTGGGCAGCGCGCTGGAGATGGCGCTGACCGATCCGCTGACCGGGTTCTACAACCAGCGCTATCTGCTGCGGCACCTGCGCAGCCTGCTCGCCTCCGGCCAGACCAACGGCGTGGCGGTGATGATGCTCGATGTCGACAACTTCAAATCGATCAACGACCGCTATGGCCATGCCGTCGGCGACCTCGCGCTCAAGGCGATCGCGGACACGCTGCGCAGCCGCACGCGCGTGTTCGACAGCATCGCACGCTACGGCGGAGAAGAATTCGTCGTGGTGATGCCAGGCGCCGGCGCCCAGGACGCGCAAAGTGCGGCCGAGCGGTTGCGCAGCTCGATCGAGCGGCTGGCATTCAGCCCAGAGCCGGGGATCACCCATCCGCTGACCGTGAGCATCGGTGTGTCCTACGGCATGACGCCGAAAGTCACCTCCGACTATCTGCTGCAGTCAGCCGATCATGCGATGTATCAGGCCAAGCGCGCCGGGCGGAACCGCGTCGAAATCGCGCCACCCAACTAAGAAGGCCAGCCTTAACGGCTGGCCCTCAGATCACTTGATCTTCGCTTCCTTGAACACGACATGCTTGCGAGCGACCGGATCATACTTCCGGAACTCGAGCTTGCCCGTCTGGGCCCGCGCGTTCTTCTTCGTCACGTAAAAATAGCCCGTATCAGCCGTCGAAACGAGCTTGATCTGAACCGTGTTCGTCTTCGCCATCACGCACCCCACTTCAAGGGGCGGCACCATGATCATCCGACGGGCTGTCGTCAAGGGTTGTGTGTGGAAAGGAAGGCCAGGGCTCTGCCCTGGACCCGCCAAGGGCCGGGGGCCCTTGGATCCCCATTCATTTACAATATCGGTCCTGCAAGAGGGGGCATACACGACGTGTCTTTCGACCCGTCG
>CAIQQQ010000466.1 GCA_903873995.1 uncultured Rhodospirillales bacterium | reverse complement strand
GCCCCCATGGTGCGACGCGCCGCCGATCTCGCCGTGCGCCTGCTCGGCCGCCAGTTCGTCACCGGCCAAACAATCGCCGATGCCCTGTCCCACGCCGGCAAACGCGAGGCGCTCGGCTATCGCTTCTCCTACGACATGCTGGGCGAAGCCGCCGTCACCGCGGCAGACGCCGATCGCTATGTCCGATCGTATGCGGACGCCATCGCCGCCATCGGCCGCAACTCGGCCGGCCGCGGCACAACCGCCGGCCCCGGCATCTCGGTCAAGCTCTCCGCGCTGCACCCCCGCTACAGCCGCGCCCAGCGCACCCGCGTCATGGACGAGCTGCTCCCGCGCGTCCGCGCCCTATTGAAACTCGCCCGCGCCCACGACATCGGCTTCAACATCGACGCCGAGGAGACCGACCGCCTCGACCTCTCGCTCGACATCCTCGAGGCACTCGCCACAGACCCCGAATTCGCCGGCTGGAACGGCATCGGCTTCGTCGTCCAGGCCTACCAGAAGCGTGCCCGCGCCGTGATCGACGCGGTGATCGACATCGCCACCCATACCGGCCACCGCCTCATGGTCCGCCTCGTCAAGGGCGCCTACTGGGACGGCGAGATCAAACAGGCCCAGCTCCAGGGCCTGCCCGACTACCCGGTCTTCACCCGCAAATCCCACACCGATGTCAGCTACCTCGCCTGCGCCCGCGCCATGCTCGCAGCACCCGAGGCGATCTACCCGCAATTCGCCACCCACAACGCGCTCACCATCGCCATGATCGAGGTGATGGCCGGCAACGCAGACTTCGAGTTCCAATGCCTGCACGGCATGGGCGAGGCGGTGTATGACGGCATCGTCAGCCCCTCCCGCGCCTGCCGCATCTACGCCCCGGTCGGCTCGCACGAGACGCTGCTCGCCTATCTCGTCCGCCGCCTCCTGGAAAACGGCGCCAACACCTCCTTCGTCAACCAGATCGTCGATCCCAACGTGGACCTCGAAAAGCTGGTCGCAGACCCGGTGGCCCTCACCCTGGCGGAAGGCGGCACCCCCCACGCCGCCATTCCCCGCCCGCCACAGCTCCTGCCCGGCCGCCTCAACTCGGCCGGCGTCGATCTCGCCTGCGAAACCACCCTCACAGGCCTCGCCGCCGCCATCCCGAACACGACGCACGAAGCGACCCCGCTCCTGGTCCGCCCGTTCAACGGCCCACGCCGTACCATCGTGAACCCCGCCGACCCGCAGGACATCATCGGCACCGCAACCGACGCCGCCAACGCCGAAGCCATCACCGACGCCGCCTTCGCCCTCCCGGTCGCCCAGCGTGCCGCCATGCTCGAGGCCTGGGCAGACGCCATGGAGCAGGACGCCCCAACCCTGTTCGGCCTCCTGGTCCGCGAAGCCGGCAAGACACTCGCCAACGCCGTGGGCGAACTGCGCGAGGCCGTCGATTTCTGCCGCTATTATGCCGCCACCGCCCGCCAGGACCTTACCGACGATACCGCCCCCATAGGCCCGGTCGTCTGCATCAGCCCGTGGAATTTCCCGCTCGCCATCTTCGTGGGCCAGATCGCAGCCTCCCTCGCCGCCGGCAACCCGGTCCTCGCCAAGCCCGCCGAACAGACGAGCCTTGTCGCCCACCGCGCCACCACCCTCGCCCACCAGGCCGGCATCCCGGTCGCCGCCCTCCAGCTCGTCCCCGGCCCCGGCGAGACCATCGGCGCCGCCCTGGTCGCCGACCCGCGCATCGCCGGCGTGATGTTCACCGGCTCCACCGCCACAGCCCGCCTGATCGAGCGCACCCTGGCCAAAAGCCCCAACAACCCCGTCCTCATCGCCGAAACCGGCGGCCTCAACGCCATGATCGTGGACAGCACCGCCCAGCCCGAACAGGTGGTGGCAGACGTGCTAGCCAGCGCGTTCGACAGCGCCGGCCAACGCTGCTCGGCGCTCCGCATCCTCTGCCTGCAAACCGACATCGCCGACCACGTCACCGAGATGCTCACCGGCGCCATGGCCGAACTCCGCGTGGGCGACCCGCGCCATCTCGCCACCGACATCGGCCCGGTGATCGACGCCGAAGCCAAGGCCACCCTCCTCGCCTACCTCGCCCAACACGGCATCTTACCCGCCCCGGTCCCGCCCTCAGGCCATTTCGTCGCCCCCACGCTGGTCCACGTGACGCCGGACACCATCCCCGACCGCGAAATCTTCGGCCCCATCCTCCACGTCCTGCGCTTCAAGGCGGACGGCATCTCCGCCCTGATCGACCACCTGAACGCCCCCGGCTACGGCCTCACCCACGGGATCCATTCGCGCATCGACACCACGGTTGACGAGATCACCGCCCGCATCCGCGCCGGCAACATCTACGTCAACCGCAACATGGTCGGCGCCGTGGTCGGCGTGCAGCCCTTCGGCGGCGAGGGCCTGTCCGGCACCGGCCCCAAGGCCTCCGGCCCCCTCATCCTCCACCGCCTCGTCCGCAACAGCCGCCCCAAGGTCACAGCCCAGATCGACCTGCCCGGCCCCACCGGCGAACGCAACACGCTCGAATTCCACCCGCGCGGCAAGATCCTGTGTGACGCGCAGACCGAGGAAACCCGCGCCCGCCAGCTGCAAGCCGTCCGGGACGCCGGCTGCGAACCCGCAACCGCGGCCTACGCCGCAATCCTGACCGACAAGACCGGCGCCGCCCTCACATCCCTTCGCCAGAGCCTCGCCGAAACCACCGGTCCGATCATCCCGGTCATCACACAGAACGACGACGGCACCTGGCCTGCCTGGCGCCTGCTGGTGGAGCGCAGCGTCAGCGTCAACACCGCGGCCGCCGGCGGCAACGCCGCCCTCCTGGGCGCTGCCGCATGAAAGACCTCGACACGATCGACCGCCAGATCCTGGACGCGCTCCAGCAGGATGGCCGCATCGCGCTCTCCGCCCTCGCCCGCCAGATTGGCCTCAGCGGCACCGCCTGCACCGAGCGCGTCCGCAATCTGGAACAGGCCGGCATCATCACCGGCTACACCGCCAGCCTCTCCGGCGAAGCCATAGGCTTAGGCCTCCTCGCCTTCATCGAGGTCTCGCTCGACCGCGTCTCCACCGAAAGCTTCGACCAGTTCCGCAATGCCGTGACGCGCATCGCCGAAATCGAGGAATGCCACATGGTCGCCGGCGGCTTTGACTATCTCCTGAAGGTCCGCGTGCCCGACATGGCCGCCTACCGCCGCTTCCTCGGCGAGGCGCTGGCGAGCGTCCCCGGCATCCGCCAGACCCACAGCTACCCCGTGATGGAAGAGATCAAGACCACCCGCGCCCTGTCGCTCGCGCATCTTGAACATGCTGCCAGCCCGGCCGGGCCAAATCCAGATAACCGGCAATCCCCTGGCGGCGCGGCTCTCCATCCATGACCGGCGCAACTGGGTGAGGGTGAGGGTGAGGGTGAGGGTGAGGTTGAGGTTGAGACTGTGATGAGCGAGGCCCCTCCCATCACGCTCAGGGGCTATCGGTGAGCGAATCCCCTCATGACCCTTAACCAATTTTTAGTTTGGCTACTCTCGTCACTACATAGACCATGGCTGGGGTAAAGGCTGAAGGCTCGCGACAAACTGCGGGGAAGGGAGACAGAGCTAACACCAGAACCGCTTCAACTACGCTGATATGGCAAGAAAGACGTGCGATGGCCAAAAATGAATTGCCCAAGAATGCCGACGTTGAGCACGAGTTACTGCGATTTTTGCGTCTAAGGCGGAGACATTTAGAATCTTTAGAAGTCTTTGGCGCACTCGCAGATAAATTTGAACTTAATTTACAACAGCGGTCATTCAAACGAAACACCACTGACGACAGCCTTTGGCACAACCGAGTACAAACAGCGCGCGAACACTTGGCTTGGCACGGGCTTATGCACCGTCAACCTTATGGTCAGTGGAGCTTGACAGAGAAAGGCTGTGAATATGTTGACCGAGCTGAAAAAGTTGGGTTGGAAAATAGGCGAACGGCTACGCTCGACGATTTGGATTTTTAATCCCCATCGTCCATTCGTGGTTGAAAAGCCATAATCGCCTTCTTTAGGCCCATCATCCCCCGAGGGGTTCAGGTGCTCCCAAGCGGGAGCAAGGCGAGTTATCAGGTTTATCGAGAGCATCAAGACCAAGCCCTACGGGCGCGCAAGCGCGCGGTCTTGACCCTCTCGCCAAACCTGATTCCCCGATGGGGTCGGGACGGAAAGCGTCCCGAGGTTCGATACATCGAACAGAAAGCGCGGTTTTCAGCCAGCGAGGGCCAGAAATCTCATCACACTCAGAAACAAAAATTTGTGGACAAAAGCGGAATACGTCACAACGCTAAAAAGCCTATCCCGTAAGGGAAAACGGCGTTTTGTGTCGTGTTTTCATGGTTTTGCTGGCGGAGCGCGCAGTCCTCAGCGAACCAGTCTCCGATTTGAGCCACCCGACGTCCCTGTTCTAGTGTCCCGCACCAGAAATTCGTAAGGCGAATTCCTGGTAAAGCGGGCCACTAACCTATTTTTTCTAGTGTCGACTGATTCTGAAATTCGCCCTGCGAATTTCAGAATCACGACACCAGGCCGATAATAGGCAGAGTTCCACGAATTCAACCTCTGACGGCCCCGCACTCATCCCCTCTCCCGAGCTATCTATCTGATTAAAGACTATATTTTGCGATCGACGCGGCAGATGCCTCCTCCGGAAACAGGGCGCCCGACCCAAAAGAACAGGGGAAACTTCACGTCAGGAGGGATCCGTCCGGCCGATTAGCCCCATTGAGGCGGGATATCGTGCAGCCAAGGTGGGATTTTTGAGCGGCATAGTGGGATATCTGCGATCGTTCCGGGACGGAGTTCTCGTTAGGTGGGATGAGGGTGGCGACGTCCGGGACGAGAATGGAAACCCTGGGATTTCCGGCAGACCGCATGGGATGACGATCGCCTTTCGTGGGATGGCGGTGGCATTTGGTGGGACGGCGCTTGGTCGTCCCCCACGAATGAGTGTCCGCGCCTTGGCGCAGATCGTATTGCATCTTGTTGCACTCATCACCGGCGGTGCGCCACAAACGTGGTCCCTCTCACAACGGCTTTCAGATGGCTCGCACTCCCTCGCTAACCCTTGAATCCTTGACCGCCCTGGGGCCAGCGAAACTCGCACAGCTCATTCTCGACGAGGCGCAAGCTGCCCCGGCCTTCCGCAAGCTCGTCAACGCAGCCCTCGCCGCCGTCCAGGGATCGGGCGCAGTTGCGAAGCTGATCGACAGGCGCCTGGCCGCCCTGGAACGGGCACGGGCCGTCATCGCCTGGGAGAAGGAGCGCGCCTTCGCGGAGGATCTCGGCGCCACAGTGCAAACGATCCTTACAGAACTGGCACCTCTCGTTCCGGCGGAGGCGCTGCAGCGTTTGCTGCGCTTCATCGACACGCATGGCAGCGTATTCAACCGCATCGACGATTCCGGCGGACGCATTCAAAGCGTCTATTGGAATGCAGCTGACGCCGTTCCCGATCTGGTCAACAAGCTGGCGGAGCATGAGCGCGCGTATCTGCCCCAACGCCTCCAGGCGAGCCTGGCACGGGACACGCATGGTCTGGCGGTCGGCATCTCCGTTGCCGTTGTGCCGCTGCTGCCAGCTGATGCGCTGCAGCAGTGGGACCTGACGCTGCAGCAGGGCCGTACGCCCGCAAACGGCGCGCTGAGCATCCGCCAGGCCATCGCGGTTTCGCAAGGGAACCTGGATCAACTGATCGCTCTTGAGCGCAGCCGTCCGGATTGGCAGCGGGACCCGCTCAAGATCGCTCGACTTCTGCTCGACGCCGGCCGCCTGGGAGAGGCGCTGGACTGGGTGCGACGCGAACGCAAGGGAGGGCTGGCGATCGCGACTGCAGCCGATCTGGCCGAAGGCCGCATTCAGCGGGCCGATGATATCGTCCGGGTGCGCCTGGAAGCGCGTATTCTCGACGCGATGGGAGAGCGCGCCGCCGCGCAGGTGCTGCGGTGGCAGGCTTTCGAGGCGCGGCTCGACGCCGATATTCTGCGTGAGTATCTGACCAGGCTGGACGATTTCACCGACCACGACCAACGGGAGCGCGCATTCGAGTTCGCCGCCACCAGCCCACAGAGTTATCTGGCCCTGACGTTTTTCCTCGCGTGGCCGAACGTGGATCGTGCGGCAGCGCTCGTGCTGGCACAGCACGCTCATTGGGACGGGCGGCATTACGACGTTCTGTACGAGGCCGCGGAGGCTCTCGCGCCCAGTCATCCCCTTGCCGCCAGCATGCTCTATCGCGCGTTGCTCGATGACATTCTGACGCGTGCCAAATCCAAGGCCTACGGACACGGCGCCCGCCACCTGGCCCGGATCGCCGACCTCGCGCGTGGTATTGCGGATTTCGCCCCGCTCGCACCGAATGCCGATTACGTCGCTCGCTTGCGCAAGCTCCACAGCCGTAAAACGGCGTTCTGGGAATTGGTCGGCAAAAAGGGGCACGCTGACGCGCGTCACAGGTAGGGCTGCCGTAACCGCCCTTGTGCAATTCGCGGAATCCGTGACGGCGACGGGCACTCAATGGATGTCTGACGAATCAGTGCTGCCGGTCGAAGGCTCAAAACCGGCCGATCTCCCTTCTGCGCCGTCTCAAACGGCCCGAAGACTGAGAGACTCGCGCTCCTTCGCTCCTGGCAGACCCCGCAGAGTTCGAGTTTGCACTCCATTCCCCTATAGAAACGGCATCCGATCTCCAACATGCCGCCTCATCGGGCAAAGTAGTGCTCCGACCTCGGTTGCCTGACCGATTCCACCCTTAGACGATCTTAAGTGTAAGCGGAGCCGCGGCACCCTCCTTCCCTTGTCGATCTGACGATGCCCAGATCGGTGCCTGTTGAGGCATCGAGCGGTCGCTATGGACGTAATTGAGGACGACGCGAAGGCAGGG
>CAIQQQ010000465.1 GCA_903873995.1 uncultured Rhodospirillales bacterium | reverse complement strand
GTTCCAGACCTGATTGCACTCAGCCGCCAGTTCGATCAACAACTTTGCATGGCGATCTTTGATGCGCACTCGCAGAGTTTTTATGGTCCGATCGACATGACCACGAGGGCTGAAGCGCCCGCGCTGAACGAAGGGCCGATCAAAGACAGCAGGAACGTGGGCACCGCCAGCATCGCCAGCACCGGCGGCAGGCACACAAGGCTGGTCAGACGCCGGGACAGCCGGTTGATCGCGGCCAGGCGGTCGAACTCTCCGCGGCGATAGAGCTCGGCGAAGCGGGGCGATGCGATGCCGCCCATGCTGACGATGATCATCCATACGAGCGAGGACAGCCGGCTGGCCACGCTGAACGCCCCCACTTCCTCCGGTGCGGCGAAAGCGCCAAGCAGCAGCAGCGGCAGGGATGTCATGGCGACGGAGACCAGCTCGACCGCCAGGAACGGGATCGCCGTGTGCCACAGCGTTGGAAGCGGTGCTGGCGTCGGCCCTTCAGGCACCATCGCGCCTGAGTCCGACAGTTTGTGCCAGTCCCGCATCAGCGCCTCTATCGCGATCAGCCCGGTGACCGCGTAGGCGCCGGCATAGCCAAGGATGACGTAGTCGAGCCGGTGCACGCCTGCCACGATCAGCACCAGCGCCAGCACCGGCGGCAACGAACTGTAGACAAGCTGCCCCAGCGCCCCGCGCTTCACCCCGGTCAGCGCAAAGCCCAGCGCCACCACCAGGGTCTGCGGAATCAGCAGGATGCCCGAGATCGCCAGTGGCCAGGCCAGCTCCGGCTGGCCGAACACATGGATGGCCAGGGGCTGCGCCAGCGCCGCCGTGGCCGCCGCCCAGCCGACCGCGACGATGGCACACCATTCGAGCCCGCCATACAGCGCCTCCCGCGCCGCGTGGCCGCGCCCCACCGCGATCTCGGCGGCGATATGGCGGGTCAGCGTCCGTTCCATCCCCATCCGGGCGGCGGCCGAGGCGAGGTTCACCCAGGTCAGGCAAAAGAACAGCAGCCCCGAATCATGGCCGCCGAGCCTGCGGGCCGCGAACAGATAGAGGCCGAACTTGCCGAGCACCTCCAGCCCACGCACCGCCAGTGCTGCTGCGTAATCGCCGAGGCGCTTGCCACGCAGTGCCGCCACGCGAGTGGTCAGACGCGCGCGCAATCCTTGTCCGATCACGGTCTCGCTCAGCACAGCCTCCTGATCTGCCGGGTTGCTTCACCCGTTATCACAAAGTCATCGCCGGTGTCGGCCAGATGATGAAGGTTGTGAAGACCGTGGCGAAACACTTTGGCGTGGCTTGGAGAACATGTTACGCCGAGTCGTGATGAACGACCTCGACCGAACGCCCCGCCCCGACTCCGGCAAGCGTCCGACCTCCGTCGAGGCGGCGGCACCGGTCCTGTCCGGGCTGCGTGACGATGCCGCCGAGAGTGCCGCATATCACGGCAGGGATCCGCTGGGCGCCCTCGTGCCGCGCGATTTCTACAGCCTGCGCGATCTGCTTACGATCGCCCTTTATCATCGCAGAATCGCGCTCGCCGGTCTGGTGATCGGCCTGGTGGCAGGGATCGTGGCGCTGATCATCACCCCCACCCAGTACACCGCCTCCTCCCTGCTCATCGTGCTGATCGGGCGCGAAAGCGCAGCCCCGCAGGACGTCGTGGGCATCGGCCCCAACTCGCTGAGTGTGGACGGCCTGAAGGTCCTGCAATCAGAGATTTCGATCGTCGAAAGTGTCGATGTGATCGAGCGGGCGCTGACCGTTGTGGGGCCGACCAAGGTGTTCCCCGAGCTGGCCGGCGGCCGGCTGTTCGGCCTGCTGCCGGCGCGCGCGCCCGAGCAGACGCTGGCGCGCGCGGCAGATCTGCTGCGCCGCCGCATGCTGGCGGCCGACAGCCAGAACTCGTCCAACAACGGGCTGTTCAACGGCTCCAACATCATGCGCGTCGCCGTGGTGCTGCCGGATCGGACGGTTGCGATCAGCCTGCTCAACGCCCTGGTCGGCGCTTATCTCGAACGGCGCGGCCAGATCTATGCCAGCCCCGGCGGCGCCTTCCTGCGCACGGAGCTCGACAAGGTCGAAACCCAGCTCCGCGGGGTGGAAGGGCAGATCCAGCAGGCGCGCACCCAATATCGCGTGCTGGACATCACCCAGGACATCACGCTTGCAACCAACCGCCTGGACACCCTGCTCTCGCGTGACACCGCGGTGCGCGAGCGCCAGCAGGCGGTGGCAGCCGAGATCGCATCGGCCAGCCAGCAGCTTCGCACCCTGCCCGGGCGCGTGTTCGAAAGCCGCGACCAGACCAACCAGCCGCCCAACGACGACACCCGCAACACCTTGCTCAAGCTGCAGCTCGAACGCGCGCATCTGGCCGAGCAGTATGCCCCGACCTGGCCCGCTCTGGTCGAGCTCGATCGCAAGATCGCCGCCGTGCAGGCGCTGCAGAAAAGTGACCAGCAGCGCCCGGCGAGCTTCACCCAGCGCGATGTCCGCAACCCGGCGTTCGACATTCTCAGCAGCCGCGTGGTGCAGCTCGACATCGAGAAGCGCTCGCTTGAGACGCAGGTGAGCGAGCTTGCCCACGAGATCGCGGGGGCCCAGGCGCGGGTGGCGGAGCTGCGGCTTGCCGATGCGAGGCTTCACGACCTCGAACGCCAGCGCGGCGTGCTGGAGAACGTGCAGCGCCAGATCGCCCTGCGCGAGGCCAATGTGCGCGTGCAGGACACCGTGACGGCCGCGCGCAACGCCAATGTCAACGTCGTCCAGCCGGCAACGGCGCCGTTCAGCGGCAGCAACATGGGGCCGAGCTATCTGGCGGCGTTCACCTTCGCGGGCCTCATGGCCGGCCTTGCCGCAGCCTTGGCCGCGGCCCGCCTGCGCCAGGTGTTCGTGGTGCCGCGTGAGGCGGAGCGTGCCTTGGCGCTCACCTCGCTCGCCGAGTTCGAGGCTGCCGACCGGTCCTTCGCCAGTGCCCAGGGCCGGCGTGAGCGCGCCAACCTCGCCGCCACCCTGGTGGACGAGGCGTTGTCGCGGCCGCGCCTTGCGGGCCGGACCGCCACGCTGCTGCAGGTGGCGGGGCTTGACGACGGCGCGGTCCGCCTGATGGCCCTGGCACTGGCCTCCGAGTTCGCCGAACTGCACGGCATGCGCACGTTGTTCATCGATCTTTCAGCACTCCAGCCCGGATCGGTTGCGGCCGGACCGGCAACCGTCGCCTCATCGGGCGAGGGGCTAAGCCTGGTCGCCAGCGGCACCCGCAACCTGTGGAGCGCGCCCAATGCGGCTGCCTCGCTGCTGCGCGGCCGGTCCGAGACTCTGCCGGCTGCCATCGCGGACGCCGCCGACATCGTTGTCGTCGCCTCGCCAGGCGCCGCGCGCGACCATTCGGTGCGGCGCATAGCGGGCCTCGCTGACGCCAGCCTCCTGATCGTCGTTGCAGAGCGCACGCCGTCACGCGCGGCGGCTGACCTTGTGACCGCTGTCCTCACCGCCGGCGGCCGCCTTGCGGGCTTCGCCTTCACCGGGCGCCGTGCCGCCCTGCCTGGATTCATGCTCAGATGGGTCTGATACGTCACATACTCCTCGGGGCCATCCTGCTGTCGGCCCTGTCCGCCTGCAGCGGCCACACGTCGAGCTTCACCACCACCCAGTCGGTGACCCCGGTGGAAAGCGAGCCCAAGGGCTTCGCCGGCTGGAACGACGCCGTGCCGGAATACCGCTTCATCCCCGGCGACAAGATCCGGGTCCAGTATCTGCTGACACCTGAACTGGGCGAGGACGCGGTCGTGGCCCCTGACGGGCAGATCGGGCTGCGCGCCGCGGGCCAGGTGACGGCGGCCGGGCTCACCGCGCGCGAGCTGCAGGATGCGGTGGCAAAGGCGGCGCTGGCCAATCTGGTCAATCCGATCGTCACGGCCTCGCTGCTCGAAAGCCCCGGTGCCCGCGTGTTCGTCGGCGGCAGCGTGGCGCGCCCTGGCGCCTTCCCGATCGACGGACGGCGTGGCCCGTTCGAGGCGGTGGTGCTCGCCGGCGGCTTCGCGCCAGAGGCCCGCATGGACGAGGTGGTGCTGATCCGTCGCAACCCGCAGAACCGGCCGATGCTGCGCACCGTCGATCTGCGCAGCTTTGCCAATCTTGGCACCGATGCCGGCGATCTGCCGCTGGTGCCCGGCGACATCGTGTTCGTTCCGCGCAACCGGATTTCGGAAGTGGACCTGTGGATCGACCAGTTCATCAACAAGTTTATCCCGTTCCAAAAGGTGTTTAGCTATACGGTGAACCGCAATCCGGGATCGGGGTCGATATTCTGACACAAGACGACGCAATCGTGGACCAGCCGACGCTATTGTTTCCCGAGCGATGGTTCCTGGGGGCGCGGTTTCACGAGATCGACCTACCCGACACCCTCGCATTGCTGCGCGACCGGTCGCCTGAAGCCCCGTTCGTTTATGTCACCACGCCCAACGCGCAGCACGTGGTGCGTATCCAGCGCGGCCATACCGGCAACATCGAGGCGAACGACCGCGCCTGGCTGTCCACCTGCGACAGCCGCGTGCTGGCGCGCCTGGCGATCCTGCTGTTCGGCATTCGCCTT
>CAIQQQ010000464.1 GCA_903873995.1 uncultured Rhodospirillales bacterium | reverse complement strand
GGTGCCGGTGTTCATCGCCACGCCGACATCGGCCTGGGCCAAGGCGGGCGCGTCGTTGGTGCCGTCACCGCACATCGCGACGAGCTTGCCCAGGGCCTGCTCGCTGCGGATTAGGGCGAGCTTGTCCTCTGGCGTGGCCTGGGCGAGGAAGTCGTCCACCCCCGCTTCGGCTGCGATGGCGGCGGCGGTCAGCGGGTTGTCGCCGGTGATCATGACGGTGCGGATGCCCATGCGGCGGAGCTCGCCGAAGCGCTCGCGGATGCCGGCCTTCACGACGTCCTTGAGGTGGATGACGCCGAGCAGGCGGTCTCCGTCGACCACGGCCAGGGGTGTGCCGCCGGACTGGCCGATGCGATCGGCCGCGGCGCGGATGTCACGCACCAGCTGGGGCTGCGCGCCCTGCACGGCGTTGAGTACCGAGTCCACCGCGCCCTTGCGAATGCGGCGGGGGCCGATGTCCACGCCGCTCATGCGGGTCTGGGCGGTGAACGGCACGAACACGCCGGTCTCCTCCGTCTGGCGCAGGCCGAACTTGTCGCGCGCCAGCACCACGATCGAGCGGCCTTCCGGGGTTTCGTCCGAGAGCGAGGCAAGCAGCGCGGCCTCGGCAAGCTGGCGGATGTCCACGCCCGGGGCGGGCACGAACTCGCTCGCCTGGCGGTCACCGATGGTGATGGTGCCGGTCTTGTCGAGCAGCAGGGTGTCCACATCACCGGCGGCCTCGACCGCGCGGCCGGACATGGCGAGCACGTTGAAGCGCACCAGGCGGTCCATGCCGGCGATGCCGATGGCCGAGAGAAGGGCGCCGATGGTGGTGGGGATGAGGGTGACGAACAGCGCGACCAGGACGAGGACGGGGATCGAGCCGCCGGCATAGGTGGCAAAGCTCGGGATGGTCGCGACGGCGAGGACGAAGATCAGGGTGAGGCCGGAGAGCAGGATATTCAGTGCCAACTCGTTGGGCGTCTTTTGGCGGCTGGCGCCTTCGACGAGGCCGATCATGCGGTCGAGGAAGGTGGAGCCGGCAGCCGCCGTGATGCGAATGTCTATGCTGTCGCTCATCACCTGGGTGCCGCCGGTCACGGCCGAGCGATCGCCGCCGGCCTCGCGGATGACTGGGGCCGACTCACCGGTGATGGCGGCCTCGTTGACGGAGGCCATGCCGCGGATGATCTCGCCGTCACCGGGGATGAGCTCGCCGGCATCGACGCGGACGATGTCGCCCACGCGAAGGGCTGTGCCGGGGACGCTCTCCTCGGTGCCGTCCTTCCGCAGGCGGCGGGCCACGGCGTCGGTCTTGGCGCGGCGAAGGCTGTCGGCCTGGGCCTTGCCGCGGCCTTCGGCGACGGCTTCGGCGAAGTTGGCGAACAGCAGAGTGAACCAGAGCCAGAGATTGATCTGGATGGCGAAGCCCAGGTGTTCGACGCCAGTGGCGATGTCGCGGATCAGCAGGATGGTGGTGAGGATCGTGACGACCTCCACCACGAACATCACCTGGTTGCGCCACAGGGTCGCGGGATTGAGCTTGGTGAAAGCCTGGCCGATGGCGGGCAGCAGGATCGCCGCGTTCATCAGCTTGGTCGCCTGGTGCCGCGATGCGGCGGGCATCGGCACGTTCTGCATGACGTTCATGATACGCCTCTTAGGACAGGGTGCCGGCGAGCATCTGGAAATGCTCGACGACGGGCCCGAGGGCCACGGCTGGGAAGAAGGTCAGGCCGCCGACGATAAGGATCACGCCGATGGCGAGCCCCACGAAGAGCGGGCCGTGGGTGGGGAAGGTGCCGGAGGAGGCGGCCAGCGTCTTTTTGGACGCGAGCGATCCCGCCACCGCGAGTGCCGGGATCACCATGAAGAAGCGACCGACCATCATCGCGATGCCGAGTGTGGTGTTCCAGAACGGGGTGTTGGCGGAGAGGCCCGCGAAGGCGCTGCCGTTGTTGCCGGTGGCGGAGGTGTAGGCGTACAGCGTCTCCGAAAACCCATGCGGGCCTGCGGCCTGCAGGGCCGCGAGCGGTCCGGGGAGGACTACGGCGATCGCGGTGAAGCCGAGGATCGACAAGGGCAGGCAAAGGATGGCGAGCATCGTCATCTTGATCTCGCGCGCCTC
>CAIQQQ010000463.1 GCA_903873995.1 uncultured Rhodospirillales bacterium | reverse complement strand
TGCATCGATCCCCTCGGGCGCGGCCAGCAGGCACACGAAGCGCAGCTGTGCCACGCCCGCCTGCTTCAGCCGCGCGATTGCGGCACACGCCGAGTGCCCCGTGGCCAGCATCGGATCGACAACGATCACGAGCCGCTCGCCGATATCGTCCGGCAGCTTGAGGTAGTATTCGACCGGCACCAAGGTCTGCGGATCGCGATACATGCCGATATGGCCAACGCGGGCGGCGGGCACGAGATCGAGCATCCCGTCCAGGATGCCGTTGCCGGCGCGCAGGATCGGCACGAAGCACATCTTCTTGCCGGACAGCGCCGGCGCTGACATCGGCTCCAGCGGCGTCTCGATGTCCACGAACTCCATCGGCAGCTCGCGCAGCACCTCATAGGTCATCAGCAGGCTGATCTCGCGTGCGACCTGGCGGAACTTCGCCGTGCTGGTGGTCCGGTCCCGCAACAAGGTGAGCTTGTGCTGCACCAGCGGATGATCGATCACGGTCACGGTCATGACAGCAGGCCCCGTCCCTTGGCGATGGCAAGCTCTGCCTCGCCTGGCACCTCCGTGCTGAAATAGCCGGCGGCCTTCTTTGCATCCATCTCCACGCTGGCGTCGGGCGGGATCAGTGCATCTGGAATAGCCACCCGCTCCACCACCTCGATCCCGCTGGCCACCAGCGGCTGGTATTTCAGGTTGCTCATCGACACCAGGCGATCGATCCGGGTGATGCCGAGCCAGTGCAGAACGTCCGGCATCAGCTCCTGGAAGCGCATGTCGGTCACGCCGGCCACGCATTCGGTGCGTTCGAAATAGCGTTCCGCGCGGTCGCCGCCCTCCTGGCGCTTGCGGGCGTTGTAGACCAGGAACTTGGTCACCTCGCCCAGCGCCCGGCCTTCCTTGCGGCCATAGACGATCACACCCACGCCGCCCTGCTGGGCCTGTTCGATGCACAACTCGATGCCGTGCGCGAGATAGGGGCGGCAGGTGCAGATGTCCGAGCCGAACACATCCGAGCCGTTGCACTCGTCATGGATGCGACATGTGATCGGCGTCTCGGATCGCCCCAGCTTTGCCACGTCGCCGAACAGATAGACCGTGGTGCCGCCGATGGGGGGCAGGAACACATCGAGGTCGGGGCGCGTGACGAGCTCGGGGAACATGCCGCCGGTCTGTTCGAACAGGATGCGCTTGAGCTCGCCGGGCTGCACCCCGAAGCGCCGCGCGATGCCGGGCAGCCACCACACCGGCTCGATCGCGATCTTGGTCACCCGCGCGTCGCCGGCAGCGCCCAGCACCGCGCCGTCCGCCACCAGCCGCCCATCGGCCATGGCGGCCACGATCTCCGGCATGTTGATATGTGCCCGCGTCACCGCGATCGTCGGCCTGATGTCCCACCCCTCTGCGATGTGTGCGGCGTGAACCTCGCTCACCATGTGCCCCCAGGGATCGAGCGAGACGATCAGGTCCGGGTCGAACCATTGCGGAAATGGACCGATCGGCAGGGCCGGCGCGGTGTCGGTGAGATCGGCGCGATGCTGCGGGTCGAGCTGGCCGGCGGCGATGGCCAGCGCCCGATACAGCGAATAGGCGCCGGCATGCGTGCCGATCGTGTTGCGCCCAACCGGCGCAGACATGGTGGCGATCACCGGCCCTCGCGCCCCGGGATCGGCATCGCCCCACACGATCCCAGGCGTGCTCCGCGCCGGCAGGCCCGAGGCCGCGGCCGGATGAGACGTCAGCACGATCGGACGCGGTACTTTCCGATCGTTGGGGCGAGACGGTCTGTCGTCTGTCATGCCACGCTCCGGTTCGTTCATGCGCCGATGAGCTTGATCCGCTTGCCGTCCACACCGAGTGCGATCCGCCCGGCCTTCAGCGCCATCGCATCGTGCCCGAACACCTCGGCGCGCCAGCCCTTGAGGCAGGCGACATCCGGCGCATCCTCCAGCGCCAGGCGGTCGATGTCCTCGGAATTGGCCACCAGCTTCGGCGCCACGTCATGCTTCTCGCATTTCGTCGCCAGCAGCACCTTTAGGAGAGACACCAGAGCAGGGGACGGCTTCGGGCCTTCGCGATGATTTGGCAGCTCCGGCAGAGCATCCTCCGGCAGGGCCTTGGCCGCCGCGATCTCGGCCAGCAGCGAGACACCCATCTTGCCTTCGGCGAACCCGCGCGTGACGCCGCGGGCGCGGCCGAGCTGGTCGGCGTCGGTGGGCGCGGTGGCTGCGATCTCCAGCAGCATCTCGTCCTTCAGCATCCGCCCGCGCGGGATGTTGGACTTTTGGGCCTCCCGCTCACGCCAGGCGGCAACCGCGCGCAGCACGCCCAGCATTCGGCGGTTGTTGGTGCGCGGCCGCAGCCGCTCCCACATCGTCTCGGGATTGGCGCGGTAGGTGGCGGGGTCGGCCAAAGCCGCCATCTCCTCGCCCACCCATTCGAGCCGGCCGTCCTTGTCCAGCCGCTCGCAGAGTTTGTCGTAGGCGCGGCGCAGATGCGTGACGTCCCCGGCCGCATAGGTCACCTGCGCGGGCGTGAGCGGCCGCGCCGCCCAGTCGCTGAAGCGGTGCGCCTTGTCGATGGCACCGCCGGTGAGGCTCGAGATCAGCGCCTCATAGCCGACCTGGTCGCCGAAGCCCGCCACCATCGCCGCCACCTGTGTGTCGAACAGCGGGCGCGGCGTGTCGCCGAACAGCTGCACGAAGATCTCGATGTCCTGCCGGGCGGCGTGAAACACCTTCATCACGCGCTGATCCGCGAGAAGGGCGCCGAGCGGCGCCAGATCGATGCCCTCGGCCAGGGCATCGACCACCGCGACCTCGTCATCGGATGCGAGCTGGACCACGCAAAGCTCTGGCCAGTAGGTCTTCTCGCGCATGAACTCGGTGTCCACCGTCACATACGTGCTGGCAGCCAGCCGCTCGCAACACGAAGCGAGCGCCTCGGTGTCGGTGATCAGGACAGGGGCGGGGAACTCGGTGCGGGGTTTGCGCGACATCCTGCGTCATTACACGCAGGACCTCCGTGCCGGAAGTCGGCTTGACACACGGGCCAGGGGTGCGCTTCCTCCGCCAACCCCGATTCAGGACCATGCCCGATGCACGCCTATCGCTCTCACACCTGCGGCGCCCTGCGCGCCTCCGATGCCGGCGCCGAGGCGCGCATCTCCGGCTGGATCCACAGCAAGCGCGATCATGGCGGGCTGTTGTTCATCGACCTGCGCGATCATTACGGCATGACGCAATGCGTGTTCCCGTCCGGATCGGGCGCGTTCGCCGCCGTCGAGCCTCTGCGCGTCGAGAGCGTTATCACGGTGACCGGCGAGGTTGTGCTGCGCGAGGGTGGAACGATCAACCCCCGCCTGCCCACCGGCGAGATCGAACTGCGCGCAGCCGATGTCATGGTGCAGTCCCAGGCGGACGTGCTGCCGATGCAGGTCGCCGGCGACGAGCGCTATCCTGACGAGATCCGTCTGCGTCATCGCTACATCGACCTGCGCCGCGATCGCTTGCACCGCAACATGATGCTGCGCGCGGGCGTTATCGCAAGCTTCCGCCGGCGGATGATCGAGGCCGGCTTCACCGAGTTCCAGACGCCGATCCTGACTGCGAGCTCGCCCGAAGGGGCGCGGGACTTCCTGGTGCCGGCGCGCAACCATCCCGGTAAGTTCTATGCGCTGCCGCAGGCGCCGCAGCAGTTCAAGCAGCTCGCCATGGTGGCGGGCTTCGATCGCTACTTCCAGATCGCGCCCTGCTTTCGCGACGAGGCCAGCCGTGCGGACCGGTCGCCCGGCGAGTTCTACCAGCTCGATTTCGAGATGAGCTTTGTGACGCAGGAAGACGTGTTCAACACGATCGAGCCCGTGATGGCCGGCGTGTTCGAGGAGTTCTCGGGCGGCAAGGGTGTCACCAAGCCGCCATTCCCGCGCATCCCCTATGACACCTCCATGGCGATCTATGGCTCGGACAAGCCGGATCTGCGCAACCCGCTGCTGATCACGGATGTCTCGGAGCATTTCGCGGGCTCGGGCTTTGGGCTGTTCGCCAAGATCACCGCCGGCGGCGGCATCGTCCGCGCCATTCCGGCGCCGGGCACGGCCGCCAACCCGCGCGGCTTCTTCGACAAGCTCAACGACTGGGCGCGCGAGGAAGGCGCCGGCGGCCTCGGCTACATCCAGTTCGCCGAGGACGGCCCGAAAGGCCCGATCGCGAAGAACCTCGAAGCCCACCGGGCCGAGGCGATCCGCGTCGCCTGCGGCCTTAAGCCGGGCGACAGCGTTTTCTTCGCCGCCGGCAAGCCGCTCGATGCCGCGAAGTTCGCGGGCAAGGTGCGCATCCGCCTGGGCCACGATCTCGGCCTCATCGCGCAGGGCGAGTTCCGCTTCTGCTGGATCACTTACTTCCCGATGTATGAATATGACGAAGAGGCCAAGAAGATCGATTTCAGCCACAACCCGTTCAGCATGCCGCAAGGCGGGCTGGAGGCGCTGAACAGCCAGGACCCGATGACGATCAAGGCGTTCCAGTACGACATTGTCTGCAACGGCATCGAGCTTTCGTCCGGCGCCATCCGCAACCACCGTCCGGACATCATGATCCGCGCCTTCGAGATCGCAGGCTATCCCGCCAGCGAGGTCGAGGCCCGCTTCGGCGGCATGCTGAGCGCCTTCCGCTTCGGCGCGCCCCCGCATGGTGGCTCGGCGCCGGGCATCGACCGCATCGTGATGCTGCTGGCCGACGAGCCCAACCTGCGCGAGGTGATCCTGTTCCCGCTCAACCAGCAGGGCGAGGATCTGATGATGGGCGCGCCCGCCGAAGTGACGGCCGCGAGGCTGAAGGAACTTTCTCTTAAGCTTGATCTGGCACCAAAGGTGAAACCGGCCTGAAGCGTGCCACCCCCATCGATGAGTTTCCTATGAGAAGGATCTCGATTTGGGGCAACGGCGGTGCTGCAACACGGACATCTTTGGAGATTGCACGATGCGCGTCATCGCTGTCCTGATCGCTTCAAGCCTGATCGCCGTGCCGGCGCTGGCGGATGATTTCGATGCCAGCGCCCATCTGTTCGGCGATCTCGGCCGCGCGGCGCTGCAGGAGAAGGGCGTCACCATCAATCTGCAGGAGACCAGCGAGCTGTTCGCCGTCCCCTCCGGCGGCCTGCGCAGCGGTGTTGTGTATGACGGGCAGACGTTGGCCAGCGTGAGCGTGGACACCGGTAAGCTCGGCCTGTGGGAAGGCGGCACCTTCATGGTCAGCGCCTATCAGATCCATGGCCGCGGCCCCTCGCGCAATCTCGTCGGCAATCTCCAGACCGTCAGCGGCATCGAAGCGACGCGCGCCACGCGGCTTGACGATCTGTTCTACGAGCAGACCCTGCTGGACGGAAAGGCCGCTCTACGCGTGGGCCAGTTCGCGGCCGACGAGGAGTTCATCACCAACCAGTACAGCGCGAAATTCATCAATTCGGATTTCGGCTTCCCGGCCCTTCCCGCCAACGACCTGCCCTCGGGCGGCCCGGCCTATCCGCTGGCCACACCTGGCGTCCGCATCAAGCTGCAGCCCACCAGCTCCTTCACCGTTCTGGCTGCCGTGTTCAACGGCGATCCGGCCGGCCCCACCAAAGGCGATCCGCAGGAGCTGAACGCCAGCGGCACCAGCTTTCGCACGCAGGATGGAACGTTCAGCCTGATCGAGGCGCAATACACCACCGATCCGACGGACGCGGCCCAACCCGCGCCGCTCGCCAGCACCTACCGCCTCGGTGCCTGGCTCCATTCGCAAAGCTTTTCCGACCAGCGCCGGGACGCGAACGGCGTGTCCCTGGCCAGCCCCGCCTCGACAGGCACCGGCAAGCGCCGCAGCAGGGATTACAGCCTGTATGCCAGCGTCGACCAACGTCTTTGGTCAGACCCACGGGCGCATGCGGCCGATCCCAAAGATAATGGTCTGAATCGCGGCATCGGTGCCTTCGCCCGCATCATGGGCAGCCCCGACGACCGCAACCTGATCGATCTCGCAGTCAGCGCCGGTCTGATCTGGATCGGCGCGTTCGAGGATCGCCCGGCCGACACCATCGGCCTTGGTGTCAACTACGCACGCATCGGCAGGCGCGCCCGTGCGCTGGATGCGGACATGATCGCCGCCGGCGCGTCCACAGGACCGGTGCGGGACAGCGAGACGGTGGTGGAGATCAACTACGCAGCTCAGTTCGATTGGCTGCTGCTGCAGCCAAGCCTGCAATACGTGATCCATCCCGGTGGCGGGATCGCCAATCCTGCGCGTCCCGGCCACGTGATCGGAGACGCCCTGGTGCTCGGCGTGCGAGCGGGCATTACTTTCTGACCGAAATGCCATTTCCAGGGATGCTGGCGCGACAGGTTCGGTAACCCTATGTAGGGAGACCACGTCCTGGAGTTGAAGCGCATGCGCCGTCTGGCCAACTGCGTCGCCATTGCCACCCTCGCCGCCCCGCTGGCGTTCATGCATGCGAGCCTGGCCGCCGAGATGGCCGCCCACAGCGCGGAGTACGACCTAAAGCTCGAGACTTCGCGCGGCGGCGACATCATCTCCGGCTCCGGCCATATGTCCTACGAAGTCACCGATGCCTGCGACGGTTGGGCCACACGTCAGCGACTGACGATGGATCTGACCAACAATGGCGGGCAGGACATCCATATGCTGTCCGACTACACGACTTATGAAAGCAAGGACGGCCTGAAGCTGCGCTTTCATATGAAGCAGACCACGGATACCGCCGTGACCAGTGAAGTGGCGGGTGACGCGGCTTTGGATCGCACCGGCGGCCCGGGCGTGGTCCATTACACGCTGCCGGAGGCCGCGGAGAAGAAGCTGCCCGCCGGCACCCTGTTCCCAACCATGCACACCGATGCAATCATCGAAGGGGCCAAGGCCGGTAAGCGGTTCCTGGCTCTGCCGCTGTTTGACGGCACGTCCGCCACTGGCCCGTCTGACAGCACCGTCGTCATCAACGGCTGGGGGACGCCGGCGTCCACCGACTGGGCGCCGTTGAAGCCGTTGCCGAGCGGGCGCGTCCGCATCGCGTTCTTCGATCCGTCGCAGGCGAGCCAGGAGCCGGACTACGAGGTGTCGCTGCGCTACTTCAACAACGGCATCGCCGATGGCCTGTCGATGGATTTCGGAGAGTTCGTGATGGCCGGCAAGCTGGTCTCGCTGAACGTTCCCAAGCCCGGCTGCTGATCACACCAATCCAGGCTGACCCCTGAAAAATGGGTCAGCGCGGGTTGGTGTCAGGCTTTATTTTGCGCGCCGTCGCCGTCCAACCCGGCGCGCGATACCGGCCGGCCGGTATCACATCCGGATGGCCGCCTTCAGCCCATAGGCGAGGGCGGCCACGGCCGCGAACGATGCGACATACAGCAGGACGAACCAGCCGATTCGCTTCATCGCGCCCTCAGTGGTAGCCGGCATCGGTCGTGACCTTGCCGCGGAACACGTAGTACGAATATCCGGTATAGGCGAGGATCATCGGGATCAGCACGGCCGCGCCCACCAGCAGGAAGGCCTGGCTTTCGGCCGGCGCCGCCGCGTCGCGGATCGAGATGCCGGGCGGCACGATGTCCGGAAACACGCTGATGCCGAGCCCCACGAAGCACAGCACGAACCAGCCGAGCGCGCACAAAAACGGCGTGATGTGCTGGTCACGTGACAGACCGCGCCAGAACTGCCAGGTCAGCACCAACAGCAGGATCGGCACAGGGCTCGTGATCAGAATGCCCGGCCAGCCGAACCAGCGCTGCTGGAACACCGGGTTGAGCATCGGCGTCCAGAGCGAGACAACGCCGATCAGCGCCAGCGTGGC
>CAIQQQ010000462.1 GCA_903873995.1 uncultured Rhodospirillales bacterium | reverse complement strand
ATCGACCCCTTCCCTGCCGCAGCCGGTCCACCCGCGTCTCCAAGGATGGGATCGAGCCCATCAGCCCCGCCGTGTAGGGATGGGACGGGCTCAGCACCACATCGCGCACCGGCCCGATCTCGGCGATCCGTCCCGCATACATCACCGCCACCCGGTCCGCGGTCTCGGCGATCACGCCCATGTCGTGCGTCACCAGCATCACCGACGTGCCGTGATCCCGCGCCAGGGCCTTCAACAGAGCAATGATCTGCGCCTGGATCGACACATCGAGCGCCGTCGTCGGCTCGTCAGCGATCACCAGCTTCGGCTCGGCGCACAACGCCAGCGCAATCACCACCCGCTGGCGCATCCCGCCGGAGAACTGATGCGGATAGGCCTCCACCCGGTCCGCCGCCCCCGGAATGCCCACCTCCTGCAGCCAGCTCACCGCCCGCGCCTTGGCATCGCGATCCGACAGCTTCAGATGCGCCTGCATCGTCTCAACCAGCTGCCGGCCGATCGACATCAGCGGATTGAGCGTCGTCAGCGGGTCCTGAAAGATCGCGCCGATCTGCCGCCCCCGGATCGGGCGCATCTTCTCCGGCGGCAGCCGGTCGATCCGCTGCCCGTCCAGCAGGATCTGGCCTGACGCCACCCGCCCGGGCGGCTCCAGCAGGCCGATGATGGCCGCCCCCGTCAAAGACTTGCCCGCACCGCTCTCCCCCACCACGCCCAGCACCTCGCCCGGGTCGATGGCAAACGAAATCCCGTCCAGCGCACGCAGCACACCGCGCCGGTTGGGAAACTCGACCACAAGATCGATGACATCGAGCAGCGCCATCAGCGCAGCCTCGGGTTCAGCGCATCGCGCAGCCAGTCACCCAGAAGATTGATGGACAGCACCATCAACGCCAAGGTCGCGCCGGGAAAGATCGTGATCCACCACTCGCCGGAAAACAGGAAGTTGTTCCCGATCCGAATCAGCGTGCCCAACGAAGGCTCGGTCGGCGGCAGCCCCACGCCCAGAAAGCTCAACGTCGCCTCATCGAGAATGGCGAGCCCCAGGTTCAGCGTCCCGATCACCAGCACCGGCCCCAGCACGTTGGGCAGGATATGCGTGATCAGAATCCGCGGGCTGGACAATCCGATAACCCGGGCCGCCAGCACATAATCCCGCCCCCGCTCCACCATCGTGGAACCGCGCACGGTCCTTGCGAACTGCGGCCAGCGGCTGATGCCGATGGCGAACACGATCACGTAGATCTCCAGCGATTCCTGCATCGATTGCGGAATCAGCGCGCGCACGATGCCGTCCACCAGCAGCGCAATCAGAATGGCGGGGAAGCTCAGCTGCACATCCACCACCCGCATCAGCGCAGCATCCACCACGCCCCCGGCATAGCCCGCCACAAGTCCCACCGCGATGCCCACCGTGATGGAGAACCCGATCGCCAGCACCGCCACGAACAGGCTGATCCGCGTGCCATACATGATGCCGGACAGCACATCGCGCCCCTGGTCGTCCGTGCCGAGCGGAAACAATGCGTCGCCATCCGCCTGAAACACCGGCGGCTTGAAACTATCCAGCAGATTGAGGCTCGCAAGATCGAATGGATTATGCGGCGCCAGATAGGGCGCGCCCAGCGCCGCCACCACCACGATCAGCACGATCAAAGCAGACGCGATCGCCACCGGGTTGCGCGCAAACCCATAGACGAAATCGCTGCCCGCCAGCCGCGACAGGGCGCTCATCGCCCGCCTCCACGCCGCAGCCGCGGATCGACGGCGAAATACAGCAGGTCCACCACCAGGTTGATCGTCACGAACACCACCGCCACCAGCAGCAGATAGGCGGACATCACCGGAATATCGGCAACGCCGATCGACTGGACCAACAGAAGCCCCATCCCCGGCCACTGAAACACCGTCTCCGTCACGATCGAGAACCCGATCAGCCCGCCCAGCTGCAACCCCACGATGGTGATCACCGGGATCATGGTGTTGCCCAGCGCATGGCCGAAATTGATCGTCCGCTCCGAAAGCCCCCGCGCCCGGGCGAACTTGATGGCATCCGAGCGCAGCACCTCCAGCATCTCCGACCGCACCAGCCGCATGATCAGTGTCATCTGGAACAGCCCAAGCGTGATCGCCGGCAAGATCAGCGCCTGCCGCCCCGTGCCCGTCAGCAGCCCGGTGCTCCAGAAGCCCAGATGCACCACATCACCCCGCCCGAAGCTCGGCAGCCAGCCCAGCAGCACCGCAAACACCAAAATCAGCAGAATGCCGATCAGAAACGTCGGCAAGGACACGCCCAGCAGCGAAAACACCATCACCGCGCGCGACGCCGCAGCATTGCGCCGGATGCCGGTATAAACACCCAACGGCAAGCCCACGACCAGCGACAGCACCGCCGCCACCACCGCCAGCTCCACCGTCGCCGGCAGCCGTTCGGCCAGCAGACCACCGACCGGACGCGCCAGCCGGTAGCTGATGCCGAAATTACCCTGGACCGCCTGCGCGACGAAATGCGCGTACTGAACGAAAAACGGCTGATCCAGCCCAAGCTGCGCAACCAGTGCCGCACGCTGCTCAACTGTATAATCCTGCCCAAGCATGATCGTCACCGGATCGCCCACGAAGGCGAACATGGCGAAGCTGATGAAGCCCACGATCAGCAGAACCGGGATGGCCTGCAGCACGCGGGAGAGAATGAAGGCGAACATGCCGAACCGTTGTCTCCAGAATAGCCGTTCAGTGTTGCTCCCGCTGCAACGCTTGGCAACCCTGCGACAGCGTCATTTCTGATCAGACCCGCGCCTCCTCGCCCCGCCCATATTCCAGCACCAGCGTGTAGCCAACCCCCAGCAGCACCGGCCCCACGAACACGCCCAGCAACCCAAACGCCAGCGCGCCGCCCAGCACCCCCAGCATCGTCAGCAAAAACGGCAGCTTCGCACCGCGGGCGATAAAGAAGGGCCGGATCACCGAATCAGACCCGCTGATTGCGACCGTCCCGTACAGCAGCAGCGCCACGCCCCACGCCGTGTGCCCCGCCGACATCAGCCACAGCCCCGATGGAATCCAGATAACCGGCGCGCCCACCGGCAGCACGGACAAGCCACCGGCAACAACGCCCAGCAGCAACGGTCGCGGCACGCCGCTCGCCCATAGGCCGAGCGCGGTCAGCAGGCCCTGCACCAAAGCGGTGCCGAGAATGCCGTAAACCACCCCACGGATCGTGGCCCCCGTCACGGCAATGAGTCGATCAGCCTGCGGGCCCGCGATCCGGCGCAGCACCGCCACGATATGCGCCGCCAGATGCCCGCCGGACGCGAAGAAAAAGAACGCCACGAACAACGCAAGCCCGAACAGCAGCACACCGTTCGCAAGCCCCAGCAGGATGGACAGCAGAAACTCGCCCACCACACCGAAATACGGCCGCGCGAACGTGACCATCGAACTGAGATCGGCCGCCACATGGTTCCACCGCTCGGCGATCCCGTCCCCCACCAGCGGAATGGCCGAAATCCAACCCGGCGCCCCCGGCAGCCCCGCGGCAATGGCGGCCTCGGCCTCATGGCGGATCTGCGCGATGTCGTCCGCCCCGCCAGGTGCCGCGAGCGCGAGCGGCAGCACGACCAGCACAGCAAACCCCGCCACCATCGCCGCAGATGCCGCCACATGCCCCAGCCGCAGCCGGTCACGCAGCCATTCATAAAGCGGCCACGTCGTGTAGGTCAGGATCGCCGCCCACAGGATCGCCGAGAAGAACGGATACAGCACCAAGGTGCAGCCGATCGCGACGCCACCGAGCAGCAAGGTCATCAGAATACGTTCAGCGAGCATGAGAGCCTCCGTTGCCGCAGTGCTACACCATCGCGCCGCCAAACTGTCCATCTGGCCAACCATCGCATCCGCCTGTAGCGTCCGGCCCAACAAGAATGGGAGCGCTCTCATGCTGCGTCTGGCCGCCAACCTGTCGATGATGTTCAACGAGGTGCCGTTCCTCGACCGTTTCGCGGTCGCCGCGGCCAGCGGCTTCAAGGCCGTCGAATTCCTGTTCCCCTACGACTTCCCAGCCGCCGAACTCCGCACCCGCCTCGCCGACAACGGCCTCACCCAGGCGCTGTTCAACATGCCGCCCGGTGACTGGGCCACAGGCGAACGCGGCCTCGCCTCGCTACCCGGCCGCGTCCAGGAATTCCGCGACGGCGTGGCCAAGGCGCTCGATTACGCCGCAACGCTCGATTGCAAGCTGGTCCACGCCATGGCCGGCATCCCGCCCGCCGGCACCAACCCCGTCACAGCCGCCAGCCTCTACGCCGCCAACCTCGCCTGGGCCGCCGAACTCGCCCACAGCGCCGGCGTCAAGATCGTGCTCGAGCCGATCAACCACCGTGACATGCCCGGCTTTCACCTCAACACCGTCGAGCAGGCCGCTGCCGTCATCGAAGCGATCGGCCACGACCGTGCGGGCCTCCAGTTCGACGTCTATCACTGCCAGGTGACCGAAGGGGACATCACCAAGCGCTTCGAGGCGCTGCTGCCGGTGATCGCCCATGTCCAGATCGCCGACGTGCCGGCCCGCAACGAGCCCGGCACCGGCGAGATCGGCTGGGACTTCGTGTTCCGCCGCATGGCAGACCTCGGCTATGAGGGCTGGATCGGGTGCGAATACCGCCCAAAAGGTGACACTGTAGCGGGCCTTGCCTGGCGCGCGCAATTCGGCGTTTGAGGAGTACCACATGAAAATCGGTTTCATCGGCCTGGGTATCATGGGCCGCCCCATGGCAATGCATCTCAAGGCCGCCGGCCACGAGCTCATCGTCCCGGAACGCGCAAGCCTCGCCCCCGAGCTTCGCGCCGCCGCCACCATCGACTCGGACGCCGCAGCCGTCGCCCACCATGCCGAGATCATCATCCTCATGGTGCCGGACACGCCTGACGTCGAACGCGTCCTGTTCGGCGCCCACGGTGTCGCCGAAGGCCTCACCCCCGGCAAGCTCGTCATCGACATGAGCTCGATCAGCCCCGTCGCCACCAAGGAATTCGCCGCCCGCATTCAGGAGCTCGGCTGCGACTACGTGGACGCCCCCGTCTCCGGCGGCGAGGTCGGCGCCAAGAACGCCGCCCTCACCATCATGGCCGGCGGCAGCATCGCAGCCTTCGAGCGCGCTCTGCCGCTCTTCCAGCTCATGGGCAAGAACATCACCCATGTCGGCGAGGAAGCCGGCGCCGGCCAGGTCTGCAAGGTCTGCAACCAGATCATCGTCGCCCTCAACATCCAGGCCGCCGCCGAAGCCCTCACCTTCGCCCGCAAGGCCGGCGCCGATCCCGCCAAGGTCCGCCAGGCCCTGATGGGCGGCTTCGCCAACTCCCGCATCCTCGAAGTCCACGCCGAGCGGATGATCAACCGCACCTTCAACCCAGGCTTCCGGATCCGCCTGCACCAGAAAGACCTCAACCTCGCCCTCACCGCCGCGCGCGAAATGGGCATGGCCCTACCCAACACCGCCCTTGCCCAGCAAATGTTCTCCGTCGTCACCGCCCAAGGCGGCGCCGACCTCGATCACTCCGCCATGGTGACCGCGATCGAGCTCATGGGGGGCGTTGAGGTCGAGTGAGAAGGAAGGCCAGGACTCTGCCCTGGACCCGCCGTCTTGCGTCAGCACGCCTCTCGGCGTGACGGCCGAGCCCTGGCCTTCCTATCGCCCGAGCGCAACATCCCATCGAACGCCGTGAACACGGTTTGCATCTGGGGGATTTTGTAGGGGAACAGCTCGGCTGAATCGAGCGCGTGGACGATGGCGGCCATTTCCACTTCGAACAGCAAAAGGCGGCCGTCCGGGGCTTCGGCACAATCGAGCACGACGTAGTCGAGGCCGAGCCGTTCGTGCAGCGCCTGGAACGCCTGGGCGTGACGAAGGGCGAACCCGGTGGGGAACTCGGCCATGGCCTTTGCCTCGCAGGCGCGCTTGGCCGGGTCCTCCAGCATGCCGGCGTTCACGTAGTGGATCATCCAGTGATGCGAGACGGCCATGTGGCAGATGAACGGCTGCCCTGCGATCAGCGCCACACGCAGCTTGCGGAACAGCCCGTCCGGATCGCGGTAATCGATGAAGGCGGACAGGTAGAAGCTCTCGGCCGAAATCGCATCGAGATAAATCGCCAACTCGTCTGCGTTGCCGAGCCGTTCGAGCTGCGCACCGGCATGCGAACCCACCGGGCGGACCAGCAAAGGCCAGTCGCCGCATGGCAATAGGTCGGCGATCGGGGCATCTCGTTCCAGATACCGCGCGACCTCGGCGCGCGAGCGGGACACGGTGGCGGGCGCACAGATTGCAGGCGTGTCGGCGAACAGCCTCGCGATGCCATCCCGCGTCAGATCCTCGATCCGTCCCATCGCCACACGGCCAGGATCGTTCAGAACCGGGCGCGGCCAGTCCCGCAGGATGGACCCAAGACGCATCAGCGCTTCCGGATCTGAATCGCTCGCGATGCAAAACGCCACGTCATGATCCGGCATCGCATTGGGAAGCGGACGATCGGGCAGAACGAACAGAATATCGAGCCGGACATCGAGCTGCCCGGTGATGAACTCGATGGGCAGATTCATCTGCAGGTCGCCAGGGGCCGCGAACGCCAGCACCCGCAAAGTGTGGGGCGTCACAGCGCCCCGGCGGACGCGAAACAGCTGGCACTGCGCCAGAACGTTGTGCTGCAGGTCCAGGCCGAGCGCGCGCTGCCCGGTCAGGAACGCCACCAACGCTGTGTCAAACGTTGCCGCCAGCATCGCCGCTTCGGAGGCGAATGGCCCCGCCAGCTCCGCTGCAACGCTCTCCACGCCCTCCCCCGCGGACAGCCGCGCGGCCAGCGGCGCGGCTCCCATCACCTCGGGCGGAGACAGCTCATCCGAAAGGCGCGGAAGAATTTCATCAAACACCAGCACGCTCCGGTTTCACGCCGAGAACCTGCACCGCGAAGCTTAATCAACCATGACCGTCACACTGCCTCGAGATCGACGGACACCATCACGCCATGCCGCCCGCCGCCCAGGATCACGCCGCGCACCGGGCTGATGTCGCCGTAATCGCGCCCCCACGCCAGCACCACATGCTCGTCACGAACAACGAGGTCGTTGGTCGGGTCCAGGTCGATCCAGCCATGCTCAGGCCCCAGCCAGGCCGAAACCCAGGCATGGGACTGATCGGCCCCGCGCCGCGCCACCTGCCCCGGCGGCGGCCGGGTGCGCAGATAGCCGGAGACATAGCGCGCCGGAATGCCGTGGGCGCGCAGCGCCGCGATCATCAGATGCGTGAAATCCTGGCACACCCCGGCGCGAAGCGAGAGCACACGAGACACCGGGGTGTTGAGATTGGTCACACCACCCTTGAAGCTGAATTCCTTGCGGATCCGGCCATTCAGCTCCAGCACCACCGCAAGGATCGGCCGCCCGGGCTGAAAGCAGGGCGCCGCATAGACCCCGGCCGCCGGCTCGGCCGGCAGCATCGGGCTGTCAAAGAGAAACTCAGAGGCCGCCCAGCTGCCCGCGCCACCGGCCCGCGCCGCTTCGGCCACAATCTCCCAGGCAGGCGTCGCCGAGATCTCCGGCGGACGGACGAATTCAACCTCAACCTCGGCCTCAAGCGTCACCTCGAACCGCTCATGCGCCCGATCGAGGAACATCCAGCCGACATGGTTGCCGAAATGATCCACCGCCGCATTGGTCCGCGCGGGCTCCGGGGAAGCCGTGACGCTGGCTTCGATCACAATCTGGCCAGGAAGGCCGCGCGGCCGCAGATGCAGCATATGGCCGGCCAGGTCCACCGGCGTTGCGTAGCGATAGGTCGTGCTGTGCCGAACCCGGTATCTCATGCAACCGGCTCCATCTCGGCAGCCGCAGGCTCCGCCGCCTCGTCGTCCTCGGCCACGCCAATCGTCTGCGCAACCGGTAGCAACGCGAAGTAACGCCGCGTGATCCGGTCGGAAAGTGCCGCGACAGCAGCGCCGATTGCAGCCAGAGCCGGCGGCAACGCGGCGGCCGCAACAGACTGGTCCTCTTCACCCAGCACCTGCTCAACCAGGGCCTCGGCCTCAGCCACCAGGCCCGCGGCAGCCCCCGCCAGCATCTCCCGGCCCTCGACCGGCCCCGCCAGCTCGTCCAGCAGCGCATGGATCGCCACCAGCTGAAACGCCAACCCCCGCGGATTGCCCTGGTCGGCCAACACAAGATCGAGCACCGGCGCTGGCTGCAGCACATCGAGATAGCGGTTGCGATAGGTGATGGCGCTGTCGCACAGCTCGAGCACGAGCCGCAGCCCGATCTCGATACGCGCCGGCGCCTGATCCACGGCGATCGCAACCTCTCCCGCCACCGCCTGGGCCCGCTCGATGCGCCGCCCCAGATCGAGAAACAGCCACCCACCACCGCGCACCATGCTCTCCGCAGCCACCCCGGCAACCGCGGTGGAATAGCGCAGGATGCTGACCATGGCGTGGCTCAGCCCGTCCAGGCTGCGCCCCACCACCGCGGCATCCGCCCGGGCCGCGCGCAACGCCTGCGTGAAGGTCGCATACATGTCCCCGGTCAACCGGTCGCGCACGCTCTCCGTCAGCCGGCTGGCCGAGGCGAAATGCCGATGGATCGCCCCCCCCTCGCGCACGCAGGCCAGCAACGCTTCCGCCAGGCTGCCGCTCGCCGCCGGCGAGGCCGTGTCCGGCGGTACCAGCCCCGCCTCGGCGAGGCATCTTGCCAGCGCATGCAGCTCCGCGATCTCGCGCGGCAGCAGAGCCGCCCCGCGCGCCAGCCGCGCCACAGCCGCACGGATCAGCCGCGCCGACCGCTCCAGCCGCTCAACATAGCGCCCCAGCCAGAACAGATCGTCCGCCACGCGAGACGGCAGGTCACCACTCGCCCGCCTTATCGCCAGACGCGACGTTCGCAGGACTGGCGGGCCCACGATATCCCCGCGCTCCTCGTTCATCACCCAGACATCTTTGGACAGCCCGCCGCGCGGCAGCCGTCCCGCCAGCTCGTCATGCCCCTCCATCACCCGCGCGAGCCCGCCTTGCATGGCGCGCCACCGCTGTCCGTCATGCACCAGGAACACCCGCATCACCACCGGGCGCGGCGTCAGTCCCTCGCCATCGAAGCACGGTGCCACGGACGGTTCGATCGCGGCCGTAGCCGTCCAGTCCCACGGCCGCTGCTCGATGCGCCGCAGCAGGGCCGAACGATCCGCAGGCGCCATCTGCCCAAGTCGCACGGCATGGACATTGCCATCCACCGCCGGTCGGATCAGCCAGCGCTGCGGGTCCTGATGCACCAAAGCGCGCGCCCGCGGCTCACCCAACCAAATCGTGGGCACGGATTGCATCATGAGCCGCTCATCGAGCAGGCGAGTGCACAAGGCCGGGAGGAACGCGGCAAAGCCCGGTGCCTCCAGAACGCCGGTGCCGGGATCGTTGGCGATCCGCACCGTGCCGGCGCGCGCGGCATCGAGCAGGCCCGGCACGCCAACCTGGCTGCTGTCGAGCTCCAACGGATCGACCAGCCGCCCCGCGACACGGCGCAGCAGCACATCTACACGCTGCAACCCCCGCAGGGTCTTGAGGAACACCACGCCGCCGCGCACCGAGAGATCGCCACCCTCCACCAGCGCACAAGACAGCTCGCGTGAGAGGAACATGTGCTCGAACCATTGCTGATGGCGCGTGCCCGGCGTGAGCAGCGCCACAGTCGGGCTGGCCCGGCCCGGCGGCGCAAGCCGGTGCAGCGAATCCTGCCAAATATCGAAGAACGGCCGCAGCTGGCGCACCGTCACCGGCCGGAAGCTCTCCGGCAGCACGCGGGCCAGAAGGCGCCGGTTTTCCCGCGCGTAACCCACGCCCGACGCGTCGGATGTCCGGTCCGCCAACACGCGCCAGGCGCCGTCCGGCCCCCGGATCAGATCGGCCGCATAAAAATTCATCCGCGGCAACGCGGGCTGCACCACGCCCTCTCCCGACAGATGCAGCGCACGCAGAAAGCCTGGATTGCCGAACACCAGGGCGGTCGGCACCGCCCCGTCCGCCAGAAGCGCCTGCCGGCCGTAGAGATCTGCAAGGATCGCCTCCAGCAGCCGCGCCCGCTGCGCCAGGCCCGCCTCGAGCTCCGCGAACTCGCCGGCCGGGATCGGCAGCGGCACCGGATCGCACCGCCAGGACGCCTCGGCGGCAGCCGACCCGGGCAGAATGGAGGTCACCCCCTCCTCCTCGAAGGCGCGATCGAGCCGCAGCGCCCGCTCCTTGAGCCCGCCTTCGCCCAATGCCGTGAAGGCGCCCAACAGCCCCCGCCAATGCGGCCGCAGGCCCCCCTTGCCGTCCACCATCTCGTCCAATGCCGCCGGCCGTGTCACGCGTGGTTCAGTCCCCATCATGAGCGGTGAGGCTAACAGGGCACGGCCATCGTGTCGCGCAAGGGATTGTTATCTTCGCAAGGACGGCATCAGGCCCAGCGCGTTGTCCCGGATGGTGGCGCGCAGGCTTGCGACATCAAGCCCATAGGCGGCCAGCCCCCCAAAGAACCCACTGGCGGCCCAGAACCGGCCGAGGCGCCGGCAGCGCCACGAGGCAGCCGCGGCCGCAGCCCGATGATATATGACCGTCTCCGGCCGGCTCGCAGCTCAGCATCCCGCCCCCGTTTTGATCGTCGCGGCAAGGCTAGACAAAACCCGCCCACCCGATCCAGCACAATGGAGATCAGCGGCATCGGCGCCAACCCGTCAGGGCGCGCTGATCGCCGACGCCGTCACCCGCCGACTCGGCAGCCCGGCGCAACCCGGGCCCTCGCGCTTCAGCACGCGAAGCCCGTTGAAGCGAGCGATCTCGGTGTAGTTCATCCACGCTCGGGCGAATGCGGTGTCACTTGCAACCAGCACGCCCACCCAGTTGATGCCCTCACGCGTGTCCACCACCGCAATATCGGGACAGCCCGCCACAAAATCCCGCGCGATCCAGCGGCGGATCGGCCATTCCGCCGGCGCCCGCCCGTCCCGCCGCGTGCGCCACAATTCGCCCCGCAGCGCCCACATGCTGTCAAACCGCGACGCCCACACCACGCCGGCATCGTCCACCACCGGAAACCCCAACCCGATCCATTCGGTGAACGCGATATAGGTCTTGGCCTTCTCATGCTTCAGAATCTTCACCAGCCGCGTCTCGGTCGACAGGTCCGGATCGACCGCCTCCTCGATCCAAGGGCGAAGCCGATCGACATTGGCCTGCGCGAAGGCCAGAGCAGCGCAGGCCGCCAGCACGGTGGCCGGCGCCAGGCGGCGCATCGGCATTGTCGCGCGCGGCAAAACCTCGGCCGCCCACAGCAGCAACGCGAGCACAATCGCCGTCGTGGCCGGAAGCTGGTGATAGAACCAGTCCTTGCCCTGGATGACATACACACAGCAAGCGCCGGCCGCGAACGCGATCAGAATCAAATAGAGCCGGCCGGTGAACGATGTCCTCGCCGACAACAGATGGCGCGAGACGAGCCACAGCGCCCACACGACCGCCAGGCCAAACACCAGCACACGCGCATTCATAAGCAGCGCCAGCGGCGGCACGTCGGTCCCACCATACAGCGCCAACGCCAGCGGGATAGCGCGTTCGAAGAAGGCCGGGCACACGAGCGCGACCAGCGCAACATAGGACAAAGCCGCGATCCCTGCCACCACAGGCGCCGTCCTCAGGACACGCCGGCCGGCGAGCCAGCCGATCACCTCCGGCACCAGGAACGCCAGGGCATAGGTCGGTTTCAACGCGCAGCCGAGCCCCGCCACCACGCCCGCGGCCAGCGACACCGGCCGCGGCACGGCCTCGCCATCGAGCCAGCGCGCCGTCAGGCACAAGAACGGCAACATGGCAGCCGTCATCAGATGCTCGCGCTGGCCAAACTCGACGCCCGGCAGCACCAACATGATAAGTCCGATCGCGGTGAACACCGGCACGCGATCCACAAACAGTGGCCCGCGCCCACGGAGCAGGCAGGCGCTCCACCACGCTGAACCAAGCACCAGAGTCGCAAAGAACGGGGCTGCGATCAGCTTCGGCGCCACGCCGAGCCATCCCGCCACGGCAGAAGGAGCGGCATAGATCCAGATGATCAGTGGCGGATTGACCTCGATGAGGTCCTCATACAGCCGCTGGCCGGCAAGCCAGCTGCGCGCGACGTACAGCAGCCACGCAACATCGTCCTTCAACGGCGAGCGCATCGCGGTCGCCATGACCAGGGTCAGCACAAGGGCCAAAAGCCCCAGCGGCAGCACGTGGCGCTGCACGCGGCGCAGCCAGGACGGCAGATTGGGGGTGGGCATGCGGTCGTTCAGAACGTCGGCGATATGCATGATGTGATGTTCGCAACTTGCCGTGACAGGGTTACTAAAGCGCAAAATGGTTTACCAACCACGTCTTAGCGCCTCTATCGGCCAGCGCCATGGCCGAATTGCGGCGGAAACGATCCGTGATCAAAGCAAGCTCGCGCCAATATTGACAGTCAGCGCGATGATCACCGTGTTGAACAGAAACCCCAGCAGGCCATGCGCCGTCGCGAGGCGCCGCAGGGTGCGGGATGTGATCTGCACGTCCGACACCTGGAACGTCATCCCAAGCACCAGCGAGAAATAGAAGAAATCCCAATAATCCGGATCGTCATCGTTGGGAAACGCCAGGCCGCGATCGATCTCCGTCCGCCCCGGGGCAATTTCGTAATACTCATGCGCATAGCGCAGTGCGAACACCGTATGCGTCATCAGCCACGACGCCAGCAGCGTGTAGCCGACAACCGCGGCATGCAGCCCCCGCTCCGCAGCCGGCGCGTCCTTGATCGCCGCGAACTGCAGGATGATGGCGGCGAAACTCGCACCAACTGCGCCGAGCGTGATCCAGAAGATCGTCCACTCGCCCTCCTGCTGCGCGGCCGCATCCGCCGGCATCCGTTCAGCACGCTGCCGCGTGAACAGCTCCGCGGTCATCGCCATGAAAACCGTAACGAAGATGTCCCACGACAGGATGCCACGCGTGACAGATGACAGGCTTCCCGGCAGCAGCACCCCTGCTGCCGCACCTGCGGCGGCAGCGAGAAAGAGACGCGGGCGGCCTCGGACCACTTGTGCGACAGACGTCATGACGATCTCCTAAAGCGTGATGACCGAAGGTGAATTCACCGAAAGGTCTGAATCACGCGTTAAAACAAAGGTTTAGAGCAGGATAGCGTTGCCTATCAGACGTCATCCTGGTCTAAAGCCCCAGATAGGCGGCCCGCAGCCGGCTATCGCGCGAAAGCTCGGCGCTTGGACCGGTCATTGCCACACGCCCGTGCTCAAGCACATGTGCCATCCCTGCAACCTCAAGCGTCTGCACCACATTCTGCTCCACCAGCAGGATCGACAGCCCATCGCCGTGCAGCCGGGCGATCAGCGCGAACAGCTGCTCGGTCAACAACGGTGACAGACCAAGCGACGGCTCATCCAGGATCAGCAGCCGCGGCTCGGCCATCAGGCCGCGGCCGATCGCCAGCATCTGCTGCTCGCCACCGCTCATCGAGCCGGCGCGCTGCCCCAGCCGCTCGGCCAGCCGCGGAAAGATCGCCAGCACCCGCTCCAGATTGGATCGCAGCCGGCCCTTGGCACGGCGATAGGCGCCAAGGCGGAGATTGTCGGCCACCGACAGGTCCGGAAACACCAGCCGCCCCTCCGGCACATGGATCAGGCCAGCTTCGACGATGAGGGCAGGATCGAGCCCGGTGATGTCTGTGCCGTCAAACCGGATGCGCCCGGCCGAAGGCCGGATCAGGCCCGACAACGCCCGATTGAGCGTGGTCTTACCGGCGCCGTTGGCACCCAGCAGGGCCGCGATCTCGCCCTGCCCCACCGCCAGATCGACGCCGTGCAGCACCTCGAACGCGCCATAGCCGGCATGCAGCCCCGAAACCTCAAGCATGCGACGCCATCCGCTCCGCGGCCCCCCGGCCCAGATAGGCCTCCACCACATGCCGGTCCCGCGCCACCTCGCGCGGCGGGCCGGACGCGATCAGCCGCCCCTCGGCCAGCACATGCGCCTCGCTCGCCAGCGCGGTCACGGCCTGCATCAGATGCTCGATCAGCAGGATCGTCACACCCGCCTCCGCGATGCCGCGCACCAGGGCGATGATCTCGCCGACCTCTGACGGATTGAGCCCGGCCATCACCTCATCGAGCAGCAGCATAAGCGGCCGCGTGGCCAGCGCCCGCGCCAGCTCGAGCCGCTTTCGCCCGGCGATGGTCAAGGTCGCCGCCGGCCGGTCGAGCTGGGCGGCAAGTCCCAGCCGCGTCCCGGTCTCACGCGCGAGGGTCATGGCGGCCCGCGGATCGGGCTCGCGCAGGAACGCGCCGACGCGGATGTTCTCGGCCACCGTCAGGCCCGCGAAAGGCTGGGTGATCTGGAACGTGCGTACCAGTCCGGCGGCTGCGATCAGATGCGGCCGGCGCCCCGTGATGTCCGCGCCGGCGAACCGCACGGTGCCGCCATCCGGCCGCACAAACCCCGCCAGCATCGCAAAAAACGTCGTCTTGCCCGCACCGTTGGGGCCGATCAGCGCCGTGATACCGCCCTGCGCCACGCTGAGGCTGACGTCCGCCACCGCGCGCAGCCCGCCGAAGCTGCGGCCCAGGCCGGACACCTCAAGCATGCCGCGCGATCCGCCCGCGCAAACTCGCGATACCACCTGGCAGCAGCCACACGATCAGCAACAGCAGCACGCCATACATCATCGGCGCCACGCCAGGCCGGCTGACCAGCAGCTGCGTGCCTTCCGCCACCACATGCAGCACCAACGCCCCCAGCAGCGGCCCCCACACCGTCCCCGCCCCGCCGATCATCGCCACCAGCAGCATCTCCACGCTGCGCTGGGGGGAGAAAGCGATGCTCGGGTCGATGTAAAGATAGGTCTGCAGATACAGCACCCCCCCCAGCGCCGTCAGCGCGCCGGACAGAGCGAGCGCAAGGCTCTTCGTGCGCACCACATCGATCCCCAAGGCACTGGCCGCTGCCTCGCTCTCCCGCACCGCGGCCAGCCGCGCGCCAAAACGGCTCGCCCGCAGATGCAGCGCCGCCGCCGTCGCTAGCACCAGGAACACCAAGGCCGCGAGATAGGACAGCCGCCGGTCGACGAACTGAAACGCCTCAAGCCCCGGCGCCATCCGCAGCTGCAGCCCAAGCCCCGCCCCGGTGATGTCCAGCGAATTGGCCAGCACCCGGAACGCCTCGGCAAACGCCAAGGTCACCAGCGCGAAATAGCTCCCCCGCAACCCCGCGCGAAACGACGCGAACCCGACCAGCAGACCCGCGCCCAAGCCCACCAGGGCGGCCAGCGGCAGCCCAAGCCAGGGCGACCAGCCAAGCCGCAACTGCACGATCGCAGCCGCATAGGCCCCCAGCCCAAAGAACGCGACATGACCGAAGCTGGTGAGCCCGCCAAACCCGCCGGCCAGATTCCACGCCTGTCCCAGGCCCGCCGACACAAGGGTCAGCATGGCCAGCGTCACCAGATACTGCGACGGCAACGCCAGCGGCATCAGAAGAGCGATGCAGACCAGGCCCCATCTCATCGCGCGGCGCCAAACAGCCCGGTCGGACGCAGCAGCAAAATGGCGATGAACGTCACGCTGATGCTGATCGGCCCCAGGCTTTCGCCCAGAAACAACCCCCCCAGGCTTTCTGCCACGCCCACCAGAATGCCGCCCACCAGGGCGCCCGGAAAACTCCCCATGCCGCCCAACACCACGATCGTGAACGCCACCAGCACAAAATTCTCCCCCACCGAGGGCGACACATAGAAGCTCGGCAGCAGCAGGCACCCTGCGGCCCCCAGGCAGCCGACGCCGATCCCGTACGCCAGCGCGAACATCCGGTCCGGCCGGATGCCCACCAGCCGCGCCCCCACCGGCTCACGCGCCACCGCCCTGATCGCCCGCCCGGTTGCCGTGAGGTCCATGAACGCCCACAACAGCCCGGCCAGCACGAGCGCCACGCCAGCCGAGACGATCTTTGCCACCGGCAGAAGCAGCGGCCCGATCTCCACCATCTCAAAGCTCAGCGCGGTCTCGATCGTCCGGGTGTCGCCACGAAACAGCACCAGCGCCAGGTTCTCCAGCACCACCGACAGCCCCAGCGTGGTGAGCAGGATCGCCCGATCCTCACCGCGCGACACCCGCCCGATCACGAAGCGATACAGCGCCCAGCCGACACAGAACATCCCAAGCGCCACCACCGGCACGGCCGCGTAAGGGTCAAGACCCAACGCAGTCGCGAGGAACCACGCACCGAACATCGCCACCATCAGCAGCGCGCCATGCGCGAAATTGACGATGTGCAGCACGCCGTAGATCAAGGTCAGCCCAAGGGCCACCAGCGCATACACGCCTCCGGTCAGCACGCCGCCCACGAGGGCGGCGGTAACGATGTCAAAATCCGGCAAATCTCAAAGCTTGGCGCGCGGGAACACGGCGGCAGCACTCGCGAACGCATCCGGCCAAACGACCTCCATGTCACCCTTCTGGATCTGCAGCGCCACGGCATGGGAGCCGGAATTCTGCCCGTTCGTGAACTTCGTCGGGCCATACGGCATGAAATGGTCCGAAAAGGTCGAACTGGCGAGGGCAGCAATCGTCTCTTCCTTGCCCGCACTTCCCGCGCGCTGCCACGCATCGCCCAGCAGCTTCACGGCGAAGTAGCCGAACAGCACCTCCCACGTCATCGTCTGGCTGGCGTCCTCCACACGCTTGCGGAACGCCACGGCGCGCGGATCCTTCGGCGCATACCAATGGTTAAAGTCGAGCATGCCCTCGGCAATGCCCGGCATCTCCTTGGCAAATTTGAGATTGAACCCACCGCCGGCCACGGAGTACGTGCCCACCAGGTCCACCCGCTGCTGCACCAGGGTGCGCGCGAGTGCCACATATTCGTTCTGGTAGTTCGAGATCATCACCAGGTCCGGTTTCTCGGACTTGATGCGCAGCACAATGTTCGTGAAATCCCGCGTCGGCGTCGCGTGCGCAATCAGGGACTTCACCTCGATGCCGATCTTGGGCAGCAAGCCTGCAAGCTGCTGTGCGGTCTGGGTGCCGAACGCCGAATCCTCATGCACGATCACGCAGGATTTCGCCGGGCTGCCGGCCTTCTTGTTGATGGCGTCCAATGCCATCAAAGCGTCTGCCGTCACGCTCGAGGCGTTCGGGAACAGGCGATAGACGTTCTTCAGCCCGCGGGTGGTCAGGCTGTCGACGATTCCGCTGTCGATGCTGAAAGGGATATTGTATTTTGCCGCCGCCTGGGTAGCGGCAAGGCCCAGCGCCGAGGCAAAGCAGCCAACGAAGGCTGCCGCCCCCTGCTCGGCCATTTGGTCAACCAGGCTCGCGGCGATCTCGGGCCGGCCCTGGGCATCTCCCAGCAGCGGCTCAATGCGTGCCCCACCCAAAGACTTCACGCCGCCCGCGGCGTTGATGTCATCAATCGCCATCGTGGCGCCAAGGCGGCACTGGTTGCCAGAGAAGGCGAGCGCGCCGCTGACCGGATGGATCAGCCCGAGCCGGATCGCCGCCGGCTGCGCACGCAGCACCGACGGTGCCGCAAGGGCTGCGATTCCGGCCGCACCGGCACCGATCACGGCTCGGCGCGGCATATGTCTGTTGGTCGCGGATCGCGTCTCGGCATCGGTCATGGTTCAGCTCCGTATACAGCGCCGCCTCCGGCGCGACGTATCATCCCCTCATCCTAAGCAGGCCTGGCACCGGCGTCACCTGCCCTCAAGCAGCGATTTTCTACCAGACCCCAACGAGACGTCAGCCCGATTTTGTTCAAATACCGGGAATTGGTATTTTTTTGAGACTTATCTTGTCATCTAATGTAGTTTTTTCAATTTTTGCGCGGATTTTTTGATCGGCAGGCCCGTCGGATGTTGCGGGAACGTGGCTTAGAATGAGATGATGCAAATGACGGGGTAAGCTGCCACTGGCGATCGCCACGTCAGAGGATAAATCATGGCGCATCTGGCGGTTGCCCGCCTCTGGTTCTGTTCGAACAGTTTCACCCCGCGACGGACACGTGCCGCGGACTTGTTGAATCATGAGCCCAACGGCACCGAGACCCTGTCGGGTCAGTCACGTTTTCGTCCTGGCGCCGGGGACGAGTTGGACGGCGCTCGACGTTTCGTTGCCGCCCGGCATGATTGGCAGATGACCGTCCTGCGTTCCACCAGTGCCCCGGTCGGTGGCCCGCTATCGGCCGAGGTGTTCGGCGCCTGGATGTCAGACGTCGAGGAAGGGCTGCGCCGCGGCCGATTCGATGGCGTCTACCTCGCTCTCCACGGCGCCTGCCAGGCCGAGGGCGACCCGTCCGCCGATCTCACCATTCTGCGCCGCGTGCGCGCCATCATGGGGCACACCCCGGTGGTGGCGAGCTTTGACATGCGCGCCAACCTTTCCGAAGAGACGGCCATTCTGCTGGACGGCGCCAGCGCCAACCGGTCCTGGCCGGACGGCGGCGGCGACGACGCCGCGATGCGGGCGCTCGCGATCCTCGAAGGGATCATCGCCGGCGCGATCCGCCCGGTCGGCGCCCTCGCGCGCGTTCCCACGGTGCTGCCGGACATCTTCCTGCGTGACGCGATGACCGAGCTGTGGCGGGACGAGCTGCCGGGCGTGCCGCAGGGCGTGCTGGATGCCAGCGTGCATTTCGGCTTCGCCTGGGGTGACAGCCCCTATTCCGGGCCCTCCGCCCTGGTATGGGCAGACCGCGACGCGGGTCTTGCGCGAGAGACAGCGGCAAGGCTCGCGATATCGCTCGTGCGTTGGCGCACCCGCAGCCTTCCGGAGCTGCGCTCGCCCGAACAGTCGATCGCCCCGCTGCTGGGCGCCCGCGTCGGCAACCGCCCCGGCATCCTGCTCGACCCCAGCGACGACCTCGCCGCAGGCGGCCTGGGCGACACGCCGGCGATGTTACGGGCCCTGATCGCCGCCAGCCAGCAGCTCCCAGGCCAGGTCGCACTCGCGGCCCTGCATGACGAGGACACCGTGCAGGCCGCCCAGGCCGCCGGCAAGGGCGGCACGATCCAGCGTTCGCTGTGCGGGCAAACCACGTCGGTCTATGGCGCGCCGCTGAACGCCACCCTGCAGGTGATCGCGGTGACCGAGACCGAACAGGCCGGCATGACGGCCATTCTGCGCACCGGCCGTGTCGACATCCTGGTCACCGCCAGCAAACCCGCCCGCATCACGCCGGACCTTCTGGCCGCAGCCGGTCTGCGCCCCGCCCTATACGCGCTGCTGGCCCTTAAGGCCGGCGAGATCGCGCGCAGCGAATTCGCCGGGGCCGGTGGACCGATACATGCCTGCGAATGCCCGGGCCCAACCAATCCGGATCTGACACGCCTGCCCTTCCACTACGTGCCGCCACGGCGCCGAGGCAATGCCGGGGCGCATCAGCGCTCAGACACGGCCATCGCCGACCTGTCGGTGCTGCGCGACACCTCAGCCGGACTTGGGCTGCGGCCGGTGACGGGTTCCATGTCGGGCTCGTTCATCGTGTCAGACCTACCCGGCACAGGAACCTCAGGCTCACCGATCGATCATGATGGCGCCGAACAAACCCAGCAGCGACACGAAGACCGACGCGCCAACGCCCAGCAAAACCGGGCGGATCCCCTTGGCGCGCAGCGCCGCCAGGTTGGTGTTCAACCCTAGTGCCGCGACCGAGGCCGCCAGCATCAGCGGCACCAGCTGCCGCCCCGCCTGATCGACCGCCGTCGGCACCAACTGCGTGCTGGCCACACCGACCATCGCCAGAAAGCCAAAGGCGAACCACGGCATCGGTGCCCGCATCGCCGCCTTTTCGCCCACCCCACCCGATACTGCGCCACCAGACACCGTGTCACCAGACACAGTGCCACCCGACCGCGCCACAAAGGCGCCCAACGCCAGCACCGCCGGCGCCAGCAACACCACACGCGCCAACTTGGTGATGGTGCCGACCTCCGCTGCCACCGGCCCGCCGGCCGCAGCCGCGCCGACCGCCTGCACCACCTCATGAATGCTCGCACCCGCCCATAATCCGTAGGCTCGCGCACTCAGCCCCAGAAACGGCGCCAACGCCGGATAGGCCAGCAGCGCCGCCGTGCCGCACAGCGTGATCACCGCAAGCGCATAGGCGACATCCTCCTGGCTGCCGCGCGACACCTGGTTCGCCGCCACAATCGCGCTCGCACCGCAGATCCCGGTGCCAGCGCCGATCAACTGGGCCAGCGCAGGCTCCACCCGCAGCCGCGCGCCAAGACAGATCGTGAACGGCAAGGTCAACGCAACCGATGACACAGCAAGCAAGAGCGCCCCGGCGCCGACCGAGGCCAGCTGCCCGATGGTCACCTGGAGCCCCAACAGAATGATCGCCGCCCGCAGCAGGGGCCTGACGGCAAACGCGGCCCCAGGCCTGAGGGCCGCCGGCAACCCGAACGCCGCGCGCAGTGCGATGCCGACCGCAAGCGCCACCACCACAGGGTTCAGCGCCGCAATCCCGGTGGCGTCCTTGAGCCGGATCGAGGCCATCGCGATCGCGATACACACCAGAAGGCCCGGTACGGTCCGCCGTCCGATCATCATCTCAGCCACACGCGCCATCGTCTTCAACCTGTTGCCAATCTCGGCAAGTCCTCCCGCGATCCGCCCCATCCGTCAATCGGGGCCTCTGGAGCGTATGGCGATCAGCACATGCGCCGTAACCGCACATGCGAAACCTGAACCGAAGGGGTTTGCGTCGCCGCACCGATCTCGCTATACGAACGGCCCGCTGATCCCGAATAGCTCAGTTGGTAGAGCACGCGACTGTTAATCGCTAGGTCGTAGGTTCGAGTCCTACTTCGGGAGCCATTTGCGGAGATTGAAAACCCCGCATCGCCGCACAGGCGATGCGGGGTTTTCTGTGTCAGGGCCACCGGTTCGAGCCGATGGGCCGCCGTCACATCCGTTTGTGGCGCGGGATTGATGCTGTGTGACAGCCGGCAGACGCCGCGTTTGCGCCGCGTTCTCCAAGGCTTCCTACGATCCGCTCTGGCCGCGATACCGGCCGGAACCGTCAGGGGCCCAAGCCATGACCTTCGTCTCGTTTGCCCAAAACTTCGAGGACGTGATGCTCTGGCGTGCGCTGCGCCATGTCGAGCGCGGCTTCTATGTTGATGTCGGCGCCGCCCACCCCGACATCGATTCGGTCACCCGCGCCTTCTATGAGCGAGACTGGCACGGCATCAACGTCGAGCCGGTGCCCAGCGCCCATCGCAGGCTCGCCGCCTCCCGCCCGCGCGACATCAACCTCAACCTCGCCCTCGGCGCCGCACCGGGACTCGCAAATTTCTTCATTCTGGAGGGCACCGGCCTGTCCACACTCGACGGGCAGGCCGCCGAGACCCTGCAGAGCCAGGCGATCGGCACCGCCACTGTCACGGTCCAGGTCGACACCCTCGCGCGCGTGCTGCACCAGCATGCGCCGCGCGACGTGCACTTCCTCAAGATTGACGTCGAAGGTGCGGAGCGCGGTGTTCTCGCCGGCGCCGATTTCGCCCGGACCCGTCCCTGGATCGTCGTAGTCGAGGCGACCGCACCGCTCAGTGACATCGAGACGCATGGCGCCTGGGAGCCGCTGCTGCTGGAAGCCGGCTATCGCTTCGTCTGGTTTGACGGGCTCAACCGGTTCTACCTCGCCGGCGAGCATCAGCAGGGCATGGCGCATCATTTTCGCGTGCCGGTCAATGTGTTCGACGACGTGCTGCGCGCCGCGGACACCGAATGGGCCCGCAAAATCCACGAATCCGAAATCGAACTGCGATCGTTGCGACAACGCATCGCTGTCCAGGAGACAAGGCTCAGCCAGGACGCCACAGCCCTTGCGGAGGCGCGCGCGGGCCTTCTCGCGCAAGGCGAGATGGCGCAGCGGATCGAGGCGCAGGGCCGTGCGCTGCACGAGGCCAACATCGCGACCCAGCAGGCTGAGACGCAGGCGCGGCTCGCTGAAACGCAGGCGCGGCTCGCGCACTCTTGGCTGGACGCGATGCATGCCAGCACGTCCTGGCGGCTCACCGCGCCGCTGCGCCGCCTGTCCACAGCCCTCGCACCGCTGAAAAGCCGCCCCCGCCCCGGTCATCTGCCGCCGCAATCTGTCATGCACCTTCCCCGCGTGCAGCCCTCGCCGGTCATGGCGCACGCGACCTTCGCGCCGCCGGTCTGGCAACGACCAGCCAACCTTGCCGTTCGACGCGCGGTCCATCAGTTCCACCCCGGCTCGGCTCCAGGCGATGCGATCACCAACAGCATGCTGCTGGTGCGCCGTCTGTTGCGCGACATGGGCTATGCCAGCGAGATCTTCGTCGAACACGTGGCACTCGAACTCGCAGCCGAACTGCGCCCGATGCGCCAACTGCCCGAGCATGACGGCTATGTGCTGATCGTCCGCGTCTCGCTGGGCCATGAAGCATTCGAGCAGATCGCAGCCCTGCCCGCGCCCAAGATCCTGATATATCACAATATCACGCCAGCCGAACTCCTGGCGGATGCGCCAACGCTCCAGGCATTCGCCCAACTGGGCCGCACCCAGCTGCCACTCTGGCGCCCCCTCGTCGCAGCCGCGCTGGCCGACAGCCCGACCAACGCGATGGAGCTGCGGGCGGCGGGATTCGATTCCCCGCAAGTCTGTCCGCTGCTGTTCGACATCGACGCCATGCAGACGGATCCCACGCCAGATCGGGCCACAAAGGCCGGCGCCCCGTTCACCGTGCTGTTCGTCGGCCGGATGGTCGCATTCAAGGGACAGGACGCGCTGATCGAGGCCTTCGCCGCCTTCGCCGACCGCTTCGGCGCACCGTGCCGCCTGGTCCTGGTCGGCGCCCTGCCGGCCACGACCGACCCCTATCTTCAGCGACTGCGGACCCTGATCGACGAGGCAGGACTACAAACGCAGGTGACCCTGACAGACCATGTCAGCGACGCCGAGCTGGCGGCCTGGTACGGCCGCGCCGATCTTTATGTCTCGCTGAGCCGGCATGAAGGCTTCGGCGTGCCGCTGGTCGAGGCGATGGCGCGTCTCGTGCCGGTCCTGGCCTGGCCCTGCGGCGCCGTGCCGCACACGCTCGCCGACACCGCCGAACTGCTGGACAGCCGCGCACCCGGCCCCGTCAGCGCCCACATGCTGGCGCTCGCAGGTGACCCTGAGCGCCGCCGTGCCGTCGCGTTGCGCCAGATGGCCTCGCTGGATCGGTTCCGCCTCGCCCGTCACGTCCCCCTCCTCGTCCAGGCGCTCGCCCGTGCCGGCGCCGCCCTGCCGCCGCAGCGAGACGCGCGGACAGCGTTGCGGCGGCAGCTCGCCTTCACCGTCACCGGCCATGTGAACGGCTGCTACAGCCTCGCCGCCGTCAACCGCACCCTGGCGCTGACCTTGGAGCAGGCCCTGCCCGGCCGGGTGCGGTTCGTCCCCGTGGAAGGCAGCAGGACCAGCGATCTGTCCGGCGTGCCGCATGCCGAGCACAGCACGATCACGGCCCTCGTGACGCGCCCCCGGCCACCCTCCGGCCCCGAGATCGTCATCAGCCAGCATTTCCCACTGCTGATCCCAGCCGAGCCAGGCGACGCCGCGCTGGCCCTGTTCGCCTGGGAGGAGACGCTGGTGCCGCGCGAGACAGTGCGCGCGCTCAACGCCAACTTTTCAGCTGTTCTCGTCCCGTCGCGCTATGTCGCGCGGGCACTGATCGACTCCGGTCTGAACCGCCCGGTGCATATCATCGGCCACGCACCGCCGCTCGCCGGATTCGTGGCGGCGGGGCTCGCACGCGCCGCCGGTGCGCCGCGCCGCGGTTTCACCTTCCTCCACGTCTCCTCCTGCTTCCCCCGCAAGGGCGTGGACCTGTTGCTGGCCGCTTTCACCCAGGCCTTCCGCAAGGGCGACCCGGTGCGCCTCGTCATCAAGGGCACCGAAAACCCCCACAACGACACGGCACGCCAGATCGCCGCAATCCGCGCCACAAACCCGCAGGCGCCGGAGATCGTCCTGATCAACGACGTCCTCGATGAGCCAAGTCTGCTCGCTCTTTATCGTGATGCGGACGCGATGGTGCTGCCCACGCGGCGAGGGGTTCAACCTGCCGGCCGCCGAGGCAATGGCGGCCAGGTTGCCGCTGATCGTGACCGGCCAGGGCGGGCATCTGGATTTCGTGGACAGCGCGACCGCAAGGCTGCTCGACAGCCGGATGGCGCGATCAGGCAGCCATGTCGCCTCTGGCGGGTCGTTGTGGTGCGAGCCCGTGCTGAGCGACCTTGTATCGGCCCTGCGAGAGCACGCCGCACCGGATGGCCCAACGCGCGCCGCGATCCAGACGCGGGTGCAGGCAGCCGCCGAGCGGGTCATGCGCGAGATGGCGCCGCAGCGCCTCGTGCAACGAATTGAAGCGGCAGCGCTGGACACCGTCACTGGGCCGCCGCCCAGGCCGGTGCGGATCGCCTTTGTGACGCCATGGGGCGTGCGCTGCGGCATCGCCGAATATTCCCGCGCCCTGCTGTCCGGCTTCACGGCGGACGACATCGCCGGCCTGACCCTGATCACAGACGATCGCTGCGTGAGCCGGTCGTGGAATGCGCCCTGGCCCTCGCCCAAGGCCGCGCCCACCGCCGCGCCGATCCCGATACACGCGGCGTGGCGGCTCGGCCTGCCCAGGCCCGAGCTGCCGCTGGCCGAGGCGATCGCCGTCGCCGATCCCGATATCGTCGTCATTCAGCACCAGCCGATGCTGATCGACTGGCCCAGCCTCGCGCGCCTGATCAGGGCCCCGGAGCTTCGCGGCCGGCCGATCTGCATCACGTTGCACAACACGCAGCATCTGCTGGAGCCGGTCAAGCCGGTCGAAACGGTCCTCCACGCCCTGCGCGCCTGCGCCCGGCTGCTGGTGCACACCCTTGCCGATGTCGAACGGCTCGCCGATGCCGGGGTGTCAGACAACGTCACGATGTTGCCGCACGGCGCGCCCGTGGCGTTGACGAAAGGGCCCAGACCTGCGGCGGCGCGGCCGCTGTCACGCGAAAGCGATCCGGTGCTCGGCTGCTACGGGTTCTTCCTGCCCCACAAGGGAATCGCCGAGCTGATCTCCGCGGTGGCGCTGCTGCGCAAGCTCTGGCCACGGCTGCGGCTGCGGCTGATCAACGCCGAATATGACTGCGCCGAATCGCGCGCCACGATCGCCGCCTGCCGCGAGGCGGCCGCATGGGCCGGGCTGGACGGTGCGATCGACTGGCACACCGAGTTCCTGCCGGTTGACGATTCCCGCGCCCTCCTGGCCGGCTGCGATCTGGTGGTGATGCCCTATCAGGCAACCACGGAGTCCGTCAGCGGCGCGCTGCACATCGCCCTGTCGACCGGCGTGCCCGTGGCCGCAACACCCATCCCGATCTTCGATGAGGCAGAAGGGGCCGTCGCCCGGTTCGCTGGCACGTCGCCGCTCCAGATCGCCAAGGGAATCGAGCAACTGCTGTCCGACCCGACCCGCCGGGCCGCCTTGCAGACATCGGCCGCATCATGGCTCGCCGATCGCACCTGGCCCGCGATCGCCGAGCGGTTCCAAGGCCTGATCACCGGCCTTGCGCGGCATGCCCCCTGACGACCGTCGCGATCATGACGAACCGGCTGTCAACCTCGCCCGCCATGCAGCGCAAAGGCGGCCTGGCACAGCCCAAGCCAAGCCGGATCGGGCGCATCACCCGGTCCGTGTGCCGCAAGTGCCGCCACCAGCAGACCGCCGCCCAGATCGCGCACGGTCCCGTCGGCGTGGCCCGACTCAGGCGTTGTCACACACAGCAAGGAAGCCTCGCCATACCGGCGCAAAGCCCCATGCAGCGCCACCATCATGGACCGGTCGAAGGCCGTATCGGTGCTGCGATGAACGAAGATGCGCCGCCCGTCCGAAAGCTCGTGCAGCAGCTTGCGGCGCAGCAGCGCCAGCCGCGCGCAGCCATCGCGCCACAGCACCGCCTCCTCGACCGCGTCCACCCGGCCGCGAACCCAGGTGTGCGCCGCAAGGTAACGCGGATCGACCAGCCGATATTCCTGCGCCTCCGCGATCCACGTCAGTGTGGTGTGTACGGCCTCGCCCAGACCCTGAAACCCGCTCTCAAGCCCCGCCAACACCTGGCCAGCCGTCGTTGTGCCCCACCGGAACAGGCTGATCGGCTCTGCTTCGAACCGGCGTTGCGCGAAGCCGAACTCGCAATCCTGCCCAAGGCTGGTGAAGGCGCTGAACAAGGCCCGGTGCTCATCGGTCTGCGCCTGATCGTCCAGATATTGTGGCAGGCTGAACCCCCGCACCTCGATGACGATCCGCCCCCGCAGGCCCTCGAATAGCGAGGCCGGCAGCGCTGCATCGCCGTCGGTCCAGCACCAGCCTGCGGGCTCCACCTCGTGAAACCCGTCCTCCCCACTGAGCAAGGCGGGCCCGATCTCGCGTCGAGTCTTGGCGTCCCACACCGCCAGCGCTGTCACCGCGAAGCCCAGCCGCCGGTTGTCATCGCCGATACCCAACACAGTCGGCCGGCTGGCACGGGAGCGCAGGCGCAGTGAAGGTACCGGCGCCAAGATTTCAAACGTCCTGACGTCTGGCAGAGCGCCCGATGCATCGATGCGCGTTCCATCGGCCAGAAGATGCAGTTTAGGGTCCGGCGTCATGGTCATGGCCGAAATCAACGCGTCTGGCCGGAACGATCGGGATCGCCGGGCGCATGCACCGCCGTAAGTGTACAAAAAACCGTTGCGCTCCGAGGCCGATTGATATCAGCACAGAACGAGAAATGTAAAAATTCGTTACACTGCAGCACGGCGATATCCAAATGCGAACACCGCGCTTAACCTACAGGTGCTCGCGTAACTGCATGTCATTACATTATATTTAGGTATCAGTTCAGAACTTTCACCATGCCATAGGAACACCCATGACAGACAAACGGCTGATTCTGGTGGTGGACGTGCTGCGCGCCTTGTCCCACAACCCCGCCATCCCCGCCGATCCAGATATGCGCCTCGACATGGTCCCTTTGCTGGACAGCATCCTGCTGGTCCAGGCGGTGGCAGACATCGAACACCACCTCGGACAGGACGTCGATTTCGCGCTGATGGAGGCCATTCAGACGATCGGGGACCTTGCCGCCTGCTTCCCAACTCCGCTGTGACACCGCCGCTCTGATAACGCGGCTCTGAGAACGCCGCTCTGATAACTCGGGCATTGGAGCCATCCGCAAGCCGGCCTTTCTTCGCCCAAGACCGTGTGCGACACCACCGTCATGGCCCCTCCCCTGCTTGCCCTTCAAGACATCCGCCTCACCCTTGGCACCACCCCCCTGCTCACCGGGGCCGAACTGGCCGTTGGCGCCGGCGAACGCCTGTGCCTCGTGGGGCGCAACGGCTCTGGCAAATCGACCCTGCTCAAGATCGCCGCCGGCCTGATCCAGCCGGACGCAGGCAACGTTTTCATCCAGCCGGGCGCCACCGTTCGCTATCTGCCCCAGGAGCCGGACCTGTCCGGCTATTCCAGCGTGCTCGCTTATGTCGAGGAAGGCCTGGGCCCGAACGACGACCCCTATCGCGCCCGCTATCTGCTGGAACAGCTCGGCCTCACCGGCGACGAAGGCACCCAGCGCCTCTCGGGCGGCGAGGCCCGACGCGCGGCCCTCGCCCGTGTGCTTGCCCCCAATCCGGACATCCTGCTGCTCGACGAGCCCACCAACCATCTCGATCTGCCCGCCATCGCCTGGCTGGAGCAGGAGTTGGCCTCGCTGCGCTCCGCCCTCGTGCTGATCAGCCATGACCGCCGCCTCCTGGAATCGCTCTCCCGCTCCATCGTCTGGCTCGACCGCGGCACCGCGCGCCGGCTCGATCGCAACTTCTCCCATTTCGAGACCTGGCGCGACGAAACGCTGGAGCAGGAAGAGCGAGACCGCCACAAGCTTGGCCGCAAGCTCGCCATGGAAGAAGATTGGCTGCGCTACGGCGTGACCGCCAGGCGCAAGCGAAACGTGAAGCGCCTCGCCGGCCTGCACACCTTGCGCGAACAGCGCAAACAACGCTCCGGCCCCACCGGCGGCGCCCGCCTCGTCGCCAGCGAAGGCGATCTCTCCGGCAAGCTCGTCGCCGTCGCCGAAGACGTGTCGCTCTCCTTCGGCGACCGCCCGATCGTCAAGCACCTCACCACCCGCATCCTGCGCGGAGACCGCGTCGGCATCATCGGCGCCAACGGCGCCGGCAAGACTACCCTGCTCTCCATGCTCACAGGCCAGCTGCCGCCCGATTCCGGCGAGATCAAGGTCGGCGCCAGCCTGCAGATGGTCACGCTCGACCAGCGCCGCGCGAGCCTGGACGCCACCAAGACCTTGGCCGACACCCTCACCGGCGGCCACGGCCAGACCGTGGATGTGGCCGGCCAGTCCCGCCACGTCATCGGCTACATGAAGGACTTTCTGTTCACCCCCGAACAGGCCCGCACCCCCGTGGGCGTCCTCTCCGGCGGAGAACGTGGCCGCGTAACCCTCGCCGTCGCTCTGGCGAAACAATCAAATCTGCTGGTGCTGGACGAGCCGACCAACGACCTCGACCTCGAAACCCTGGAGCTGCTGCAGGAGCTGCTGGCCGACTACCCCGGCACGGTCATCCTCGTCAGCCATGACCGTGACTTCCTGGACCGCGTCTGCACCAGCGTCATCAACGCCGAAGGCGACGGACTGTGGATCGAATATGCCGGTGGCTATTCAGACATGCTCACCCAGAAGGGCAAGCCCGCCACACTCGCCCCCCAGGCCGGCACGGCGCCCAAGGCAAAGTCCAATGCGCAGGCCAGCGCCACCTCGTCAGGTGCCGCCAAGAAACTGTCGTTCAAGGACAAGCACGCACTCGAAACGCTGCCGAAGCGCATCGATCAGCTCGGCGCCGACATCGCCAAGCTGCGTCGCATCCTCAGTGACCCGAAGCTCTACGCCAAGGATCGCCCCGGCTTCACCCGCGCCACGGACGCGCTGGCCGCGGCCGAAGCCGAATTGGCTGCCGCAGAGGAGCAATGGCTCGCCCTGGAGATGAAGCGCGAGGAAATGGGCGTCTGACCCACCGGATCAGACGCTTAACCAATCACGCGCCGAGATTGATCACCGTCACTCGGCGATTGGCCGGCTCGCTGGTTTGATCCGGCGTCGCCACCAGCAGCT
>CAIQQQ010000461.1 GCA_903873995.1 uncultured Rhodospirillales bacterium | reverse complement strand
TTCTTCAGAAAAGAAGTGCTGCCTTACTCAACCACGATCCGTCCATCCGTGCGCGGCGCGAACGGTGACGCCTGGGCGATCGCACCGGCCACCACCTGATCGAGCGGCGCGCCGCCGTCATACGGGTCGATCGCCTTGTCACGCATCGCCACGTAGCCGTCCCCGCCGGCGCGCATGAAGTTGTTGGTGACGACGCGGTAGACGCGTTCGGGATCGAGTGCGGCGAAGCTGCCATCCGGCTGGCGGATCTCGATGCGCCGCAGCCGCGCATCGGCGGCCGCCAGCGGGTTCCAGGTGATGCGAATCCCCGCCACCTGCGGAAATGCCCCGAAGCCGGCGCGAGACAGGCCGTTGGCGACGGCTGAGGCGAGATCCACCCCCTTCATCTGCAAGGTCGCGACCGTGTTGCCATAGGGCAGCATGCCCATCACGTCGCCCACGGTGATGTCCCCGGCCGGCAGACCGATGCGCAGCCCGCCGCCATTGCTGATCGCGACGTCGGCCCCGTGCACCGTGGCCAGCATCGCCTCGGTGACGAAGCTGCCCAGCGCGCATTCGCCGATGCGGCAGGTGGTGATACCAAGGGCCTCCGGCGCGTGTCCGACGACCCGCTTGCGCACGGTGTCGAGCTGCCCGGCATAGGAGGCGACAATCGCCGCCACGACAGGCTCGTCCGGCAACGAGAGATCGACATGGCGGACATCGCCGCCATAGGCGAGCACGGTGCCGTCGGCTGCGATATCCAGGTCGAGCCGTCCGACATAGCGGCCGTAGCACGCCGCCTGAACCACCACGGCCTTGCCCGCCGGACCGGTGATCAGCTCATGCGCGGGCCCGGCCGCACCCTTCTCGCTGTCCGACAGCAGGGTGTGCGAATGCCCGCCGACGAACACATCCACGCCCGCCACCTGGCCCGCCAGCGCGTGATCCTCGGCCACGCCCAGATGCGACAGCGCGATCACGAGGCCCGCTCCCTGCCCGCGCAGTGCTTCCGTCTCGCGCGCCAGCGCCGCTTTCGGGTCGGAGAACACCACACGCGGGCCTGGCGAGGAGGTGATCGGCGCCTCCAAGGTGGTGAGGCCCACAAGGCCGATCTTCAGCCCGTCCTTCTCGATCATCACCGAGGGCTTCACCAGCCGCGCCAGAGCGGGCTCGGCCGAGACGTCGATATTGGCCGACAGCACCGGGAAGCGCGCATTGCCGATGAAGCGGCCCAGCACCTCCGGCCCGTTGTCGAACTCGTGGTTGCCGATCGTCATCGCCTCGGTGCCCAAGGCGTGCATCACCTCCAGCTCCACGCGTCCCTGCCAGGCGGTGTAGAACAGGCTGCCCTGGAACTGGTCGCCGGCGTCGATCAGCAGCACCGTGCGGCCCTCGGCGACCGCGGCTTCGCGCAGCTGTGCCAGCGCCGTTGCGAGCTTTGCAGCACCGCCGAAGCAATCCGCCCTTCCGCCCGGCTTGCAGGTCAGCGCGCGCCCGTCCACCGCCTCGTGCCGGCTGTGGAAGTCGTTCATGTGCAGCACCGTGATCCGATGCATCGCCGCCCCGCGCGCGACGCGGGTCATGACGAGCGGGAGAGGAAGGGCGAGGCCAGCGCCCAAAAGCCGCCTGCGGGAGATGTTCATGCGGCCAGCCTAAACCAGCCCCGTGCCCAGCGAAAAGCTCACCTGCCGGCAGATGGCGGCGAAACATGGCCCTCCCCCCTTGCGCGCAGGCGTGGGGTGGCCGATTTTCGGGCAACAGGACCCGTGTGGTCCAGTATGAAGGATCGCGTCATGTTCATCGAGACCGAAGGCACGCCCAACCCCGCCACCTTGAAGTTCCTCCCGGGCCGGGACGTGATGGGCGCCGGCACCGCCGATTTCGCGGCCGCCGACACGGCCACCCGCAGCCCGCTCGCCTCGGCGATTTTCGCGCTCGACGGTGTGGCCCGCGTGTTCCTGGGCGGTGATTTCATCACCGTCACCAAGTCCGACGAGGCCGGCTGGGCTGCGCTGCGGCCGCAGGTGCTCGGCACGATCATGGAGCATTTCGTGGCCGGCCGCCCGGTGATCGAGGGCGAAGGCGAGATCGAGGCGGAGGATGTATCCCCCGAGGACGCCGAGGTGGTGGCGCAGATCAAGGAGTTGCTCGACACCCGCGTGCGCCCGGCCGTGGCCAGCGATGGCGGCGACATCGTGTTTCGCGGCTATCGCGACGGCATCGTGCGCCTGCATATGCAGGGCGCGTGCAGCGGCTGTCCGTCTTCCTCCGCCACGCTCAAGCATGGCATCGAAAACATGTTACGCCATTACGTGCCGGAGGTCGTGAGAGTGGAGCAGGTGCTTGCCTGATCGAGGGCAGCCAGATTAAACGCTCGATATCTCAAAACAGGGGCCAAACATGACGATCGACGCACACGCCATCGAAGCGCTGTTCACCCATGCCCGCACGCACAACAAGTGGACTTCGGAGCCCGTCACGGACGCCGATCTGCATGCCATCTTCGACATGATGAAGTTTGGCCCGACCTCGGCCAACTCCTCGCCGGCCCGCTTCGTGTTCGTCCGCACGCCGGAAGGCAAGGCGAAGCTGAAGCCCACTCTGTCCGCCGGCAATTTGGACAAGACCATGTCCGCCCCGGTCACCGTGATCGTGGCGCATGATCCGAAGTTCTACGACCAGCTGCCGAAGCTGTTCCCGCATGCCGACGCGCGCAGCTGGTTCGCCGGCAACGACGCGCTGGCCGCGGAGACCGCGTTTCGCAACGGCAGCCTGCAGGGCGCCTATCTTATCATGGCCGCCCGTGCGCTGGGCATCGACAGCGGCGCCATGAGCGGCTTTGACAAGGCCGCCGTGGATGCGGCGTTCTTCGCCCACAGCGGCTGGAAGTCCAACTTCCTGATCAATCTCGGCCATGGCGACCACAGCTGCGTGTTCCCCCGCTCGCCGCGCTTCAGCTTCGATGAGGCCTGTGTGCTGGCGTGAGGAGCAAG
>CAIQQQ010000460.1 GCA_903873995.1 uncultured Rhodospirillales bacterium | reverse complement strand
CCGTCACCGCCGGCTACGGCAGCCTGATGATCCTCAACGGCCTCAGCTTCGCTGCGGGCACCGGCCAGATCACCCTCGTCATCGGCCCAAACGGTGCGGGCAAATCCACCGTTCTGAAAACCTTCTTCGGCCTGCTCACCCCGCGCGACGGCGAGATCCGTTTCAACGGCGAAAGGGTCAACGGCCGCAAACCCGCCGACCTCCTCAAACGCGGCATCGCCTTTGTCCCACAAGGCCGCAACCTGTTCCCCCAGCTCACCCTGCTGCAAAACCTCGAACTCGGCGCCATCACAGTCCCAGGCCGCGAACGCGCCGGCAGGATGGACGAAGTCCTGGCTCGCTTCCCCCAGCTCACGGCCCGCCTGCACTCCCAGGCCGCGTCGCTGTCCGGCGGCGAGCAGAAACAGCTCGAAATCGCCCGCGCCCTCCTGCTGCGCCCCTCCGTCATCCTGATCGACGAGCCCTCCATCGGCCTGTCCCCCAAGATCAACCAGGACGTCTTCCGCCTCCTGCGCAGCCTCGCCGACGGAGGCACCTCCGTCCTCATGGTCGAGCAGAACGTCCGCAGCGCGCTTGGCGTCAGCGACCGCGTCCTCCTGCTCGAAGGCGGCCGCCTCAGCATGGACCGCCCCGCCTCAGAACTCCTGCGCGACCCCGACCTCAACAGGGTTTTCCTCGGCGGCGCCGTGCGGCAATAAGACGACAACGAAAATCAAACGGGAGAAATCGCCATGATGTCACGCAGAACCTCACTGCTGCTGAGCGCCACCGCCCTGATGGGCCTCAGCTCACTCCAAGCCCACGCCGCGGACACGGTGAAGCTGATCGACGATGTCGAGCTCTCCGGCACCGGCGTCACCTCCGGCTCCATGTGGAAAAACGGCGTCGATCTCGCGATCAAGGAGATCAACGCCTCAGGCGGCATCCTCGGCCGCCAGATCTCGATCACCCACCAGGACAACCAAAGCCAGGCCCAGATCGCCAAGGCCGTCGCCACCTCCGCGATCGACGACGAGCCCTACGTCCTGCTCGGCCCGATTTTCTCCGGTGACGTCAACGTCTCCTCCGCCGTCGCCGAAGAGGCCGAAACGCCGATGATCATGGGCGGCGAAGCCTCCAACCTCACCCAGCAGGGCAAGAAATATCTGTTTCGCACCAGCTTCAGCCAGGTCACGGCAATGCCGAAGCTCGCCAGCTACATGCAGAAGGCCGGCATCAAGACGGTCGCCATGGTCTGGATCGCCAATGATTTCGGCAAAGGCGGCCATGACGCCATGCTGAAGGAGCTCACCGCCCGCAACATCAAGGTCGTCGCCGACATCTCCACCGAACCCGGCCAGATCGACTACTCCGCCGTGGTGGTCAACGCCGCCAAGGCCGGTGCCGACGCGCTGTTCAGCTACAAGAACGAAGAGGAAAGCGCCCGCTTCCTCATCGCCCTTCGCAAGTTCGGGTACGACAAGCCGGTGTTCGGCGAAACCGTCCTCGTCAGCCAGCGCGTCATCGAGCTCGCCGGTGCCGCCGCCAACGGCGCCCGCGGCCATGTCGGCCTCACCGTGGACAGCCCCAACCCCCTCGTCCAGGCTTACGGCGCCAAGTTCAAATCCACCTACGGCTACGCCAGCGACCACAACGGCATCAAAGGCTACACCGCCGTCTACCTCATCAAGGCCGTCACCGAGAAACTCGGCAAGTTCGACCGCAAGGCCTTCGCAGCCGCCATCCACGGCCACACCTTCCTCACCAAAGACTATCCCGGCCTGCTGATGGACGTCTCCTACGACGCCGCCGGCGACATCGACCGCGAGAGCTACCTCGTCGAAATCAAGGACGGCAAACAGGTCGTCACCGACGTGCTCCCCCCGCTCGGCCAGAAATAGGACCCAACGCCTTCATGACGCAGCCCAGATCCTTCAAGGCGGCCGGCCTCATCGGCTGGCCCGTCTTTCAGTCACGCTCGCCCATGGTTCACGCCCACTGGCTCGCCGAACACGCCATCCCAGGCGTCTACGTCCCCATGCCCGTGGCGCCAGGCCAACTCGCCGACGCGCTCCGCGGCCTGCGCGCCTTAGGCTTCGCCGGCTGCAACGTCACCCTCCCCCACAAGGAGGAGGCAGCGACCCTCGTTGACCGCCTCGACCCCGCCGCCCAGCGCATGGGCGCCATCAACCTCATCGTCGTCGAACCCGACGGCACCCTCAGCGGCTACAACAAGGACGGCTACGGCTTCATCGAGAACCTGCGTGACGGCAAACCCGACTGGAACGCGACATCCGGCCCCGCCATCGTCCTCGGCGCCGGCGGCGGCGCCCGCTCCGTCATCGCCAGCCTGCTTGACGAAGGTGCTGCCGAAATCCGCCTCACAAACCGCACCCGCACCCGCGCCGAAGCCCTCGCCAAAACCTTCGGCTCCAAGATCCACGTCACCGACTGGTCCAACCGCGCCGAAGCCCTCGCCGGGGCTGCCCTCCTCGTCAACACCACCAACCAGGGCATGATCGGCCAACCCAACCTCGACCTCGACCTCATCCACCTCCCGCCAGACGCCCTCGTCTGCGACATCATCTACAACCCCCTCCAAACCAACCTCCTCGCCACTGCCAACGCCCGTGGCAACCCAACCGTCAACGGCCTCGGCATGCTCCTCCACCAGGCCCGTCCGGCCTTCGAAGCCTGGTTCGGCACTCTCCCCACCATCACCCCCACCCTCCGAACCGCTATCGAGGCGACGATTGGGGGGTAGATGGGAGTAAGGAAGGCCAGGGCAGAGCCCTGGCCTTCCT
>CAIQQQ010000459.1 GCA_903873995.1 uncultured Rhodospirillales bacterium | reverse complement strand
GTCGGACGCGAAATCATCAAAACCCTGGTCGAGCGCAACTTCCCCATCACCGACATCGTGGCGCTGGCCTCGGCCCGCTCGGTCGGTCAGGAGATCTCGTTTGGCGAGAAACGGGTGCTCAAGGTCCGCAATCTCGAGACGTTCGACTTCTCCGGCACCGATATCGGGCTGTTCAGCCCGGGCGCGGCGATCTCGGCCGTGCATGCGCCGCGCGCAGCGGCCGCCGGCTGCATCGTGATCGACAACACCAGCCAGTTCCGCATGGAACCCGATGTGCCCTTGGTGATCCCCGAGGTGAACCCGCAGGCGCTGCACAAGATCCGCCGCGGCATCGTGGCGAACCCCAACTGCTCGACCATGCAGATGCTGGTGGCGCTCAAGCCTTTGCATGACCGCGCCAAGATCAAGCGCATCGTGGTGGCGACCTACCAGTCCGTCTCCGGCGCCGGCAAGGAAGGCATGGACGAGCTGTTCACCCAGACCAAGGCGAGCTTCGTCAACGATCCCGCCGCCCCGCAGGTGTTCCAAAAGACGATCGCCTTCAACTGCATCCCCCATATCGACTCGTTCATGGACGACGGATCGACGAAGGAGGAGTGGAAGATGGCGGTGGAGACCCGCAAGATCCTCGATCCGGACATTCTGGTGCATGCCACCTGCGTGCGCGTGCCGGTGTTCATCGGCCATTCCGAGGCGATCAACGTGGAGTTCCACGAATCCCTGACCGTTGCCGAGGCCCGCAGCATCTGGCGCGAGGCACCGGGGGTGACGGTCGTCGATACGCGCGAGGATGGCGGCTACATCACGCCGATCGATTGCGCGGGCGAGGATGCCGTCTATGTCAGTCGTATCCGGAAGGACCCCACCGTGCCGTTCGGTCTGGGGTTCTGGTGCGTGTCGGACAATCTGCGCAAGGGCGCCGCGCTGAACGCGGTGCAGATCGCCGAGACGCTGATCGAGATGAAGCTGATCGGCCAAAAGGCGGCTTGAGGGGCGGTGGGCTGAGGGGCGGCGGGCTGATGCCGGTGATCAATCCGTGGTTCTGGCTGGTTCTGGCGGGCTTGGGCGAGGTCGGCTGGGTGGTCGGGCTCAAGCAGTCCGACGGGTTCACGAGACTGTGGGCGAGCCTGGCCACGGTGGGCTCCATGGCGTTCAGCTTCGGTTGCATGTCCCAGGCGCTGCGGGTGCTGCCGATGGGCACGGTCTATGCGGTGTGGACCGGGATCGGGGCGGCCGGCGGACTGGCCTGGGGCATTGCTATGGAAGGCGAGCCCGCGGGCCTGGTGCGGATCGGCTGCGTGTTGCTGATCCTGTTGGGCGTGGCCGGACTGAAAATGACCGGATGAACCGTGTTTGTACGAAGCAGAACCGGTCCAATACCTGAGAGGCGATTTAAGAGTTTTTTGCATCCATTCTTTTGAGGGTTCGTTATCCCGCCAGATTTCGATGATCAGACGTGAGGGGTGGACACAATGACGGGCCATGGGCGGCGGGTGGCAAGGGCGGGGGCCGACCGGCGCAGCCTTGCCGAGTACGCCGGCGCCCTGCTTGGCCTGTTCGGCGTCGTCGTGCTGTGGGCGGGCGTGCTTTTCTCATTGGCCCATGAACGGCAAAAGGCGGTGGAGGGCGCGCGGCAGGACATGTCCAACCTCGCGCGCGCGTTTGAGGAAACCGTCGTTCGGTCGTTGAAATCGGTCGACCAGTCGCTGTTGTATGTGCGCGAGGCCTATCTCAAGGACCCGACCGGCTTTGACCTCAGCGCCTGGGCCCGGTCCACCGAATCGCTCAGTGACGTGGTGTTCCAGTTCTCACGCATCGATCGGGACGGCCTGCTCGCAACCTCGAACTTCGCCGCGACCGGCAACCGGATTGACCTCAGCGACCGCGAGCATTTTCGCGTCCAGCTCGATCCGGCGCAGGACCGGATGTTCATCAGCCGGCCGCTGATCGGCCGGGCCAGCAAGAAATGGTCGCTGAACCTCACCCGGAAGCTGCTCGCTGCTTCCGGCGCGTTCGACGGCGTGATCGTCGTCTCGCTCGATCCGCACTATCTGTCGCGTTTCTACAATTCCGTCGATCTCGGCCATAGCGGCCTCGTGGCCCTGGCCGGCACGGACGGGATCGTGCGCGCGCTGGCCGCCGGAGGTGCCGATGTTCCGCCGGGCGGCCCTGTTCCGGGCGTGGGAGGCCAGACCAGGGGGATCGGCGCATCGCTGGCCGGTGGCGCCGAGATGGCGGCCCTGGCGCGCGCCGGGGCGGGAACGCTTGAGCAGACCAGCGCCATCGACGGCGTGACCCGCATCGAGGCCTATCGCGCGGTGCGCGGCTATCCGCTCTTTGTCGTCGTCGGCATCGCCAAGGACGACGTGCTGGCCATTCATCGCGACAATGTCCGAATCTATCTTCTTGTTGCCTTGCTGCTCTCGGTGGCCCTGATTGGCGCGTCGGTGCTGATCATAGCGCGCCAGACCCGGCTCGCGCGGGCGCGCGCCGCCCTGCATGACAGCCAACTGGCCTTCGCCGACAAGTCACAGATGCTGGAGACGACGCTGGAGGCGATGAGCCAGGGCATTCTGATGATCGACGCCGCAGGGCGCGCCAAGGTCTGCAACAAGCGCGCCGCCGCGTTGCTTGGCCTGCCCGAGGCCATGATGCAGGGTCAGCCGACTCTGGTCACGATCCGCGAGGCGATCCGCGATGCGGCCGGTGACGGGCGGGACGAGACCTCAGCCCTCCTGCCATCGCCCGATCACGCGACCACGCTGGCGCATGAGACCGTCACCGAACACCGCCTGCCCAACGGCGTTCTGCTGGAGATGCGCACCCGCCCGCTGCCCGAAGGCGGCCTCGTGCAGACCTACACCGACATCACCGCCCGCGCGGCGGCCGAGGAGATGCTGGGCGTGGCCGCGGCGCGCGACCATCTCACGGGCCTCGCCAACCGCAACGGCTTCGCTCAGAAGATCGAGGCCGCCCTCGCCGCCGCCCGTCGCAACGCGCGCGAGGTCACGGTGATGTGCCTCGATCTCGATCGGTTCAAGGCCGTCAACGACACGCTAGGCCACGATGGCGGTGATCGCCTGCTGCGCCAGGTCGCGGACCGGCTGCGCGACACGCTTCGCACCACCGATGTGATCGCGCGCATGGGCGGGGACGAGTTCGCCATCGTGCTCGCCGGCCACAACCCCGCTGGCGCCGGCCACGTGGCGCAGATGCTGCTGACCGCGCTGCAGACCCCGTTCCAGATTGGCGGCGAGGAAGCCAATATCGGCGCCTCGATCGGCATCGCGACCTATCCCATGGACGGTGCAACGTCAGAGCAGCTGCTGCGGAACGCCGATGCCGCCCTCTATCAGGCGAAGGCCTGCGGCCGAAACGCCTGGCGCGCTTTCAACAGCGAGGAGGGCGAGCGCGGCCGCTATCGCGCCGCCCTGGAACAAGACCTCGCCCGCGCCATGGAGAAGCGCCAGTTCAGCCTGGCCTTTCAGCCGATCTGCAATGCGCTGTCCGGCGAGGCAGTCTCGTTCGAGGCGCTGTTGCGCTGGAGCCACCCCGATCGCGGCCTGGTGCCGCCCGGCGAGTTCCTGCCGATCGCCGAGGACAGCGGCCTCATCATCCCGCTCGGCCGCTGGGTGCTGGAGACCGCCTGCACCGAAGCCGCCACCTGGGCACGGCCGCTGCGCATCTCCGTCAACATCTCCCCCAGCTGGTTCCACAGCCATGATCTTGCCCGCCTGATCCACGACGTGCTGGAACGCACCGGCCTCGATCCGAAACGCCTCGAACTGGAAATGACCGAGGCCGCCCTCATCGACCCCAACCACGACATCGCACAGACCATGACCGACCTGCGCGCCATGGGCATCCGCCTCGTGCTCGACGATTTCGGCGCCGGCGAGGCCAGCCTCGACTACCTGCGCCGCTTTCCGTTCGACCAGGTCAAAATCGACCGCAGCTTCATGCGCGCCCTCAGCAGCGACCGGCAGGCCCGCACCCTCGTCGAATCCATCCTCGCCGCAGCCCAGTCCCGCGGCATCGAAGTCGTCGCCGAAGGCGTCGAAACCCAGGAACAACTCACCATGCTCCGCCATATGCGCTGCGACTGGGTGCAGGGCTTCCTCATGGGACACCCCCTCGACGGAACCGCCGCCCGAACCCGGCTCCGCCGGGTGGTCGGGGGATGACAGTGCGCTGAAGAAGGCAAGGCCAAGGGGCTTCGCCCCCTGGACCCCAACCAGGGGCCGAGCCCCTGGACCTCCGCCAAGGTCTTTGCCCTTGCGGAGGTCCGGGAGGCGGAGCCACTTGGCCTTGCTTCCTTCAGCCGCCCATCACCCCTCAACCTCCACCAAGACGGGGACGTGGTCGGAGGTTTGTTGCCAGTCGCGGGCGTCTTTGAGGATCTCGTGGCTGATGGGTTTGAGGTCTGGAGTGATCCAGATGTGGTCGAGGCGGCGGCCGCGGTCTGAGCCGCGCCAGTCTCGGTTTCGGTAGGACCACCAGGTGTAGAGTTTCTGGTCTGGCGGCACGAAGTGGCGGACGGCGTCGGTGAAGCCTTGGGCTTGCCAGGCGAGGAGGCCTTCGGTTTCGGGGGGTGTGTGGCTGACGACGTCGAGGAGTTGTTTGTGGCTCCAGACGTCGTGTTCCAGCGGGGCGATGTTGAGGTCGCCGACCAGGATGGCGCGGGCGGGGGGGTTGGCGCGGAACCAGGCGGTGGCCTCGGCGATGAAGTCGAGTTTGTGGGCGAATTTGGGGTTGGCGTCGCGGTCGGGGGTGTCTCCGCCGGCGGGGACGTAGAAATTATGGATGGCGATGGGGCCGCCCTCGGCTTGCACGGTGCCGGCGATGTGGCGGCAATCGGCTTTGGCGCACCAGTCTGGCGGGTCCGGCAGGGGGGCGATGGGCAGGCGGGAGAGGATCGCGGTGCCGTTATAGCCTTTCATGCCGGTGCGCAGCACGTGGGGGAAGCCGAGCTCGGGCATGGCATCCATGGGGAACAGCTCGTCCGGCACCTTGGTTTCCTGCAGGCAAATGATGTCCGGCTGCAGGGCCGCGATGAGGCCTGGCAGGAGGCCTAACCGCAGGCGGAGCGAGTTGATGTTCCAGGTGACGATGCGCAGCGTTTGGGTCATGGCTGTGCTTCGCAAGGCTCGGCCCGTCTGACAAGGGCTTGCTTGACGCGGGTCCTGGTTGGATTAACTTTCGGCGCAACATTGTTTCGGGGGAAACACATCATGCTGCGCAGACTTCTTCTCGCCACGGCTTTGGCCGCTTTGCCGGTTCTGTCTGTGGCGCAGGCCCAGCCGGTTGCGGTTGGTGCGATTGAGATCCTGTCGGGGCCGAACGCCGCTTACGGTGTGTCCATTAAGGCCGGACTGGAGCTGGCACTGGACGAGATCAACGTGAAAGGCATCCTCAGTGGCCGCAAGGTGATGCTGACGGTTGAGGACAGTGCCGCCAACAAGGACCAGGCGATCAACGCGGCGCGCAAGCTGATCGGGCGGGACAAGGTGGTGGCGATCATTGGGCCGACATTGTCCAACGAGATGTTTGCGGTCGGGCCGGTGACGAATGAGCGCAAGGTGCCGACCTTGGGGACCTCCACCACGGCGACCGGCATCACGGATATTGGGCCGTATATCTTCCGCACCTCGCTGCCGGAGAGCGACGTGATCCCGGTGACATTGAAGGCCGCCATGGCCCGCGGCGTGAAGAGCGTGGCACTGATGTATGCCAATGACGACGCGTTCTCGAAGTCGGGCTTTGACGTGATGAAGGCGGCGGCCGAGAAGGCCGGGCTTCATATTGTGGCCATTGAGAGCTTCGGCTCGAAGGACACGGATTTCTCGGCCCAGCTCACCAAGATCAAGGGGCTGAAGCCGGATGCGGTGGGGATTTCGGCGCTGGTGGAGCCGGTGTCGGGCGTGCTGCTGCAGGCGCGTCAGCTCGGGTTTGGGCCGGAGACGCTGTTCATCGGCGGCAACGGCTCCAACTCGCCGAAGCTCGGCGAGATCGCGGGGGCTGCGGCGGACGGGCTGATCGTGGGTTCGCCTTGGTTCGTGGCGAAGAAGGACCCGTTGAACACCGCGTTCGTGGCGAGCTTCCAGGCGAAATACGGCAAGGCGCCGGACCAGTTCGCAGCACAGGCCTATGACGCAATGAAGATCATGGCGATCGCGATCGATCGGGCGGGAGCGGCCGAGCCGGAGAAGATCCGTGATGCGCTGGCCAAGACCGACTTCACCGGCGTGATGGGGCCGTTCTCGTTCACGGCGAACCGTGATCCGGCCTCCACGGCGGGTGTGGTGGTGCTCGTGATGAAGGGTGGGAAGTTCACCGTTCTGGAGTAAGGATTACGGTTGCATCCCTGACGTTCATGCGCATACCCTGCGCATGAACCTATGTTGGAGTGCGCCATGCAGGTGATCGATGCCGCGGCGACCACGGCCCGCCGTCCCGTGAATCTGTCATTGAACCCGGTCCTTGTGGCTCGGGCACGCGGTCTCACGGGCAATCTCTCGGCCACGGTCGAGACATTGCTCGCCGGCTTCGTGGAAGCCGAGGAGCAGAGGGCACGGGACGCAGACCGCGAATTCAATGCGGTAATTGACGCCCTTGATGCCCTGCATGACCGGATCGGCCTGTTGTCTGACGAATTCAGCCAGTTCTAGCGGAACATGCCGCAGTTCGCGGTCTACCGAAATCCTGGGCGGGTGGAAGACATTCCCTATCTGCTCCAGGTCCAGTCCAGCCGGCTCGACCGTAGCCGGTCACGCGTGCTCATAGCCCTGGTCCGCGTCGGGCACGGGTCGCCGCTAGACCATGCCCTGACGCCGCATCTTGCGGTCAACGGACATGTGGTCTTTGTCAATCCGCTCAACATGGCCACGATCGCCGCGGCTCGGCTCGACGAGCCTGTCGCCGTTCTGGGGGAGCACGACCAGAACCGCGTGATCCGTGCCATCGACGAGATGATCAGCCGCGGCTGATCCGGTGCCGGCGGCCTTTCACAACATTGCAATCTGCTCTAATGGAACCGGCCGCGCGACATAACGTTGCGCGCCGCCCCCGGTTCATGGTTCCCCAGCGATGCTTGCGCAGCAGCTCGTCAACGGCGTTCTTCTTGGCGCCACCTATGCCCTGTTCGCCCTCGGCTTCACGCTGATGTTCGGCGTGCTGCGCGTCATCAACCTTACCTACGGGTTCTATTTCTCGGCCGGTGCGTTCCTCGCACTCTTTCTCACGCGCAATCTGGGCTTCGGCGTCTGGGCCGCCCTGCCGCTGGCGGCGATCGGCGCGGGCGTGCTGGCGGTGGTGATCGACGCGGCGCTGCTGACCCGTCTGCGGCGGACAAAGGCGCCGGAGCTGTCGTCGCTGATGGTGACGTTGGGCGGCGTGCTGGCGCTGTATGCGGGCATGACGGCATGGCTTGGCCCGGATATCAGGCGGCTGCCGCCCGGGTTGATCTCGGCGGATGCGATCGAGTTCGCGGGCGTCCGTGTCACCGCGGCGCAGGGGTTGATCCTGGGGGCGACGGCGCTGCTGGTGGCGGGGCTTGTGGCGCTGATGCGCTTCACGCGGCTGGGGCTGGCGTTGCGCGCGATGGCCGAGAAGCCGGACGCGGCGGGGCTCATGGGCATCGACACCGGGCGGGCGGCGGCGCTGGTGTCGTTCATCTCGGGCTGCCTGGCCGGCGCCGGCGGAGTGCTGATCGGGCTCAACTTCAACGCCATCCATCCGTTCATGGGGGAGGCGATGATGCTGCGCGGCTTTGTGGTGATCATCCTGGGCGGGCTTGGCGACATCCGCGGCGCGCTTGTGGCGGGGCTGGCACTGGGCGTGATCGAAACGCTGACGGCGGGCTTCGTTGCGTCCAACCTCAAAGAGGCGGTGGCCTTTGCGCTGCTGGTGGCCGTGTTGTGGACCCGGCCACAGGGCCTGTTCGGCCGCGCCGCGATCCGGAGAGCCTGATGCCCGCCTGGCTCGACGATTTCCTCTGGACCTACCAGAACCTGATCAACACGCTCGGTGTGAACGGGCTGCTGGCGCTGTCGATGTATGTGGTGTTGGCGGTGGGGCAGCTTTCGCTGGGCCAGGCGGCGTTCATGGGGCTGGGGGCGTATTCCTCGGCGTTGATGACGATGAAGCTGCATCTGCCGTTCTTTGTGGTGCTGCCGGCGAGCTGTGTGGTGCCGGTGCTGTTCGCGCTCGCCATCGGCGTGCCGACCCTGCGGCTGTCGGGCGTGTATCTGGCGATCGCCACGATCGGGCTCGGCGAGGTGTTGCGCACCGTCTACCTCAATGTCGATCTGGTGGGCGGCGCTTTGGGGCTGAACGGGATTCCAGAGCGCGCCGAGGCCTGGATGATCTACGGATTGCTGGTTGTGGCCATCGCGGCGCTGTGGCTGATCGGGCGCAGCCATGTGGGGCGCGCGATGGAGGCGATGCGGCAGGACCCGGTGGCGGCCAGCGTGATGGGTGTGGATGTCCAGCGCTATCAGCTCGGCGCGTTGCTGGCCTCGGCCGTGCTGGCGGGGATCGCGGGCTGCCTGTCGGCGCACCAGTCGAGCTTCATCGGCCCCAATGAATATGGCTTCGAGCCTGCGGTGACGATCCTGTCCTTCGCGCTGCTGGGCGGCATCGGCACGCCGGTCGCATCGGTGGTGGGGGCGTTCATCCTGACGTTGCTGCCGGAGCTGCTGCGGGGGTTCTCGGATCTGCGGCTGGTGTTCAACGGGCTGATCATCGTGGCGGCGGTGCTGTTCCTGCCGCGCGGGCTGGTGGCACTGCGCATGCGACGGCGGGCGGCATGAGCCTGCTGCAGACCGAGGGGCTCACGCGGCGCTATGCCGGGCTGGTGGCGGTGGACGCGGTCACGCTCGCCGTGCCGCAGGGCGGCGTGCATGCGGTGATCGGGCCCAACGGTGCGGGCAAGACGACGTTCTTCAACATGCTGTCCGGCCTTGTTCCGCCCAGCGAAGGCACGATGCGCTTTGCCGGACAGGACATCACGCGCGGCAAGGCGCATCGCAGGGCGGCGCTTGGCATGGCGCGCACCTTCCAGAATATCCGCGTGTTCACCGAGATGACGGTGCTGGAGAACGTGCTCACCGGCCTGCATGCCGGCATGGCGTGCGGGCTTGCGGGCGTCGTTCTGCGGCTTTCAGGCTTTCGTCGGGCTGAGCGGGCGGCGGTTGTGGCGTCGCGCGCGGCGCTGGATGCGGTGGGGCTCGCCGATCACGCGGATGCTTTGTCCGGCAGCCTGTCCTATGGCGATCAGCGCCGGCTCGAGATCGCGCGCGCCATGGTTGCAAAGCCTCGCCTGCTGCTGCTCGACGAGCCGGCGGCGGGCATGAACCCGGCCGAGACGGAATCGCTTGCGGGCCTGGTTCGCCGCATTGCCGATGGCGGGACGACGGTGCTGCTGGTGGAGCACGACATGGGCTTTGTGATGGGGCTGTCGGACAGCGTGTCGGTGCTGAATTTCGGGCGGCTGATCTATTCCGGCACACCCGCCCAGGCCCGCTCCGAGCCTGCGGTGGTGGAGGCCTATCTTGGCGCGCGCCTTGCCGAGAAGCTGCGGGCGCGCCACGGATGAGCCTGCTGGAGATCACCGATCTGACGCTCGCCTATGGCCGCACCGAGGTGGTGCACGGGCTGAACCTGACGGTCGCGCCAGGCCAGGTGGTGTGCCTGATCGGAGCCAACGGTGCGGGCAAGACAAGCACGATGCGCGCCTTGTCCGGCCTGCTGCGGCCACGCGCCGGCAGGATCGTGTTCGACGGTGCCGACATCACTGGCTGGCGCCCGCATCGTGTGGCGGCGGCGGGGCTGTTGCATGTGCCGGAGGGACGGCAGGTGTTTGCCGAGCTTTCGGTGGACGACAACCTGACCCTCGGCGCGTGGCTGGTTCATGACCGCGCCGAGGT
>CAIQQQ010000458.1 GCA_903873995.1 uncultured Rhodospirillales bacterium | reverse complement strand
TAGTTAAACGGTCTCGCGGAACAGTTCACGTCCGATCAACATACGTCGAATTTCGCTTGTGCCGGCGCCGATTTCGTACAGCTTGGCGTCGCGCAGCAACCGGCCTGTGGCGGTGTCGTTGATGTAGCCAGTACCGCCGAGACACTGGATTGCTTCCAGCGTCATCCAGGTTGCCTTCTCTGCGGCATAAAGAATGGCGCCGGCCGCGTCCTTGCGTGTTGTCCGGCCACGATCGCAGGCACGCGCGACCGAGTAGACGTAAGATTTCGCAGCGCTCATCACCGTATACATATCTGCGAGTTTGCCCTGCATCAGCTGAAACTCACCTATTGCGTGGCCGAATTGTTCGCGTTGGTGAACGTACGGCAGAACGATATCAAGGCAGGCCTGCATGATGCCGAGCGGTCCCGCGGCGAGCACCGCACGCTCGTAGTCAAGCCCGCTCATCAGCACCCGCACGCCGCCGCCGACCTGGCCCAACACGTTTGCGGCAGGCACATAACAGTCCTGAAACACCAGTTCGCCGGTGTTGGAGCCGCGCATACCGAGCTTGTCGAGCTTCTGGGCGCACGAAAAACCTGCCATGCCCTTCTCGACCAGAAAGGCGGTGATGCCGCGTGAGCCGGCTTCGGGGTCGGTCTTGGCATAGACCACCAGGGTGTCGGCATCCGGCCCGTTGGTGATCCACATCTTGGTGCCGTTGAGCACGTAGCCGTCCTGGGTGGGCGCGGCGCGCAGCTTCATCGACACGACATCCGACCCGGCACTGTGCTCACTCATCGCGAGCGCGCCCACGGCGTGGCCGGAGACCAGCTTCGGCAGATAGCGCTGCTTTTGCTCGGCCGTGCCGTTGATGCGGATCTGGTTGACGCAGAGATTCGAATGGGCGCCGTAGGACAGGCCGACCGAGGCGGAGGCGCGGCTGATCTCCTCCATCGCCACGCAATGCGCGAGATAGCCCAGCCCGGCGCCGCCATATTCCTCGCCGACGGTGATGCCGAGCACGCCCAGTTCGCCCATCTTCACCCATAGATCGGCCGGGAACTCGTTGCTGCGATCGATGTCGGCAGCGCGCGGCGCGATCTCCACGTCGCAGAAGCGGCGGACTGTGTCGCGCAAGGCGTCGATGTCCTCGCCGAGATCGAAATCGAGGCCGTAATCGGTGTTCGACACCATCGGGTTCAGCCTTTCAGATCGGGGAAATCGTCTTCGCGGAACTCGCCGGGCCTTCGGCCATCTGCCTGCTCCTCGGCGCGACGCAGTTCCACCCTGCGGATCTTGCCGCTGATGGTCTTGGGCAGGTCGGCGAATTCCAGCCGGCGAATGCGCAGATAAGGTGCGAGCCGGGCACGGCAATGCGCGAGGATGGAGCGGGCAGTCTCGGCGTCCGGCTCGAAGCCTGCCACCAGCGACACATAGGCCTTGGGCACCGCCATGCGCAGGGCATCGGGCGCCGGCACCACCGCGGCCTCCGCCACCGCCGGATGCTCGATCAGCACGCTCTCCAGCTCGAAGGGGGAGATGCGGTAATCGGACGCTTTGAACACGTCATCGGCGCGGCCGACATAGGTGAGGTAGCCGTCCGGGTCGCGGCTCGCGACGTCACCGGTACGATAGACATCGCCGTCGGTGCCGATGAGGCTGCCGTCGTCCTGAAGGTAGCCCTGCATGAGGGCGGGTGGGCGGTGGGCGAGATCGATGCAGACCGCGCCCTCCTCCGCATCGTTGCCGTCCATGTCGAGCAGGCGGATGCGGTAGCCCGGCAGCGGGCGGCCCATGGCGCCGATGCGGAGCTCCTGGCCTGGCGGATTGCCGATCTGGGCGGTGGTCTCGGTCTGGCCGTAGCCGTCGCGGATGGTGAGGCCCCAGGCGCGGCGGACCTGGGCGATCACCTCGGGGTTCAGCGGCTCGCCGGCGCCGCACACCTCGCGCAGGCTTGTCTGCCAGGAGGCGAGATCGAGCTGGATGAACATCCGCCAGACCGTGGGCGGGGCGCACAGGGTCGTGACACCGCCGGCCACCATCGCGTCGAGCAAAGCAGGCGCGTCAAAGCGCGGCTGATTGCAGATGAAGATGGTGGCGCCGGCAATCCAGGGGGCGAAGAAGCAGCTCCAGGCATGCTTGGCCCAGCCGGGGGAGGAGATGTTGAGATGCACGTCCCCAGGCAGCAGGCCGAGCCAATACATCGTCGAGAGATGGCCGATCGGATAGGAGGCGTGGCTGTGCAGCACGAGCTTCGGCCGGGCGGTGGTGCCGGACGTGAAATACAGCAACATTGGGTCGGTGGCCTTGGTGGCCGCGTCCGGCACGAACAGCGCGTCGCCGGTGATCGTCGCGTAGTCGATGCAACCTGGGGCTTCGCCTACCGAGATCTTCACGGCGTCAAGAGCGGCGATCTTGGCAGCGTCGGCGGCTGCGACCACCACGAAGCGTGCATTCACACGTGCGGTGCGTTCGGCAAGATCCGCAGCGGTCAGCAGGGTGGTAGCCGGGACGACCACGGCGCCGAGCTTGATGGCGGCCAGCATCACCTCCCAGAGCGGGACAACATTGCCGAGCATCAGCAGGATGCGGTCGCCACGCTTGACGCCGAGTGCGCGCAGGCCGCTGGCGACTTCGCTGGAGCGCCGGGACATATCGCGGAAGCTGAGCTCGGCGGCCCCGATGCCGGCAATGCGCAGGGCCGGGCGATCGGCACTCTCGCCTTGGGCCAGCACGGCGTCGAACCAGTCGAGCGCGAAGTTGAAATGCGTGGGGTCCGGCCAGCGGAACCCGTCATAGGCCGTGGCGTAGTCGGTGCGGTGCGCGAGGAGGAAATCCCGCGCCTCGGCGAACCCGGTCACGACAGCGCCTCCCGCGTTTTGCCGGCAAGCCAGGGCTGGGCTGCGGAGAAATCCCGCGCGCCCTGGCCTTCTTCGACCATCTGGCCGTAGAGCCGGGCGGCATGGGCGCCGAGTGGGGTTGCAGCCCCGCAAGCCTCGGCCGCGAGCTGCGACAAGGTGAGGTCCTTCAGCATCAGGTTGGCGGCAAAGCCGGGCTGCCAGTCGCGGTTGGCCGGTGACGTCGGGACCGGGCCGGGGACGGGGCAATAGGTGGTGAGAGACCAGCATTGGCCGGAGGATCTGCTGCTGACGTCGAACAACTTCTGGGGATCGAGACCGAGCCGCTCGGCCAGCACAAAGGCTTCGGAGACCGCAAGCATGGAGATGCCGAGGATCATGTTGTTGCAGATCTTGGCCGCCTGCCCCGCGCCGGCGGCGCCGGTGTGGACGATGGTCTTGCCCATCGCTTCCAGAAACGGTCGCCCTTGCGCGAAGGCTGCGTCCTCGCCGCCGACCATGAAGGTGAGCGTGCCGGCGGCGGCCCCGCCGGTGCCGCCGGAAACCGGCGCGTCCAGCATCGCCCGGCCTGTCTCGGCTGCCGCGGCCGCTACGGCGCGGGCGGTCTCCACGTCGATCGTCGAGCAGTCGATCAGCAATGCGCCGGGTTGCGCATGCGGCAGCAGCTCGGCCACCACCGCGCGGACATGCGGCCCGGCCGGCAGCATGGTGATGACGATCGCAGCACCATGGACGCAGCCGGCCACGCTACTCGCCGCCTTGCCGTGCG
>CAIQQQ010000457.1 GCA_903873995.1 uncultured Rhodospirillales bacterium | reverse complement strand
CCTTGCGCGGGATCACGGCACGTCCGTGATGCTGGTGACGCACGACATGGGGGTGATCGCCGAGACGGCGGACCGGGTGGCGGTGATGTATGCCGGACGGATCGCCGAGATCGGGCCGGTGCGCGACGTGGTGCTGAGCCCGAGCCACCCTTACACGATGGGGCTGATGGGCTCGATCCCATCGCTGGAGACGCGGGTGGAGCGGCTGCGCCAAATCGACGGGGCGATGCCGCGGCTGTCTGCCATTCCGCGGGGCTGTGCCTTCAACCCGCGCTGTGGCCGTGCTAGCGAGCGCTGCCATGTCGAGCGGCCGGACCTGATGCCGGCCGGGCGCACCGAGGCCGCGTGCTGGAACGTCACTGAAGCGGGGTTGAATGCGTAGCGTGCTTCAGGCGATCGAGGTCGCGCGGCATTTCGACGTCTCCCGGCCCGCGCTGCAGCGCGTGCTGGCGGGCGAGGGGCGGCGGATCTTGCGGGCGGTGGACGGGGTGTCGTTCGACATTCCGGCCGGTCGCACCTTTTCCCTGGTGGGCGAGAGTGGCTGTGGCAAGTCAACCGTCGCGCGGCTGGCGGTCGGGCTTTATGAGCCGAGTGCGGGTGAGATGCGCTTTGAGGGGCATCCTTTGTCCTCGGCGCGGTCTCAGCCGGCGCTGCGGCGCAAGATGAATATGATCTTTCAGGATCCCTATGCCTCGCTCAATCCGCGCTGGCGGGTGCGGGACATTGTGGCCGAGCCGATCCGGGCGTTTCATATCTTTAGTGGTCGGGCTGTGATTGCGGATCGTGTGGCCCAGCTACTGACGCAGGTCGGACTGTCGGCGGCGGATGGTGAGAAATTTCCCCACGAGTTCAGCGGCGGGCAACGCCAGCGCATTTCGATTGCGCGCGCATTGTCGTCCGAGCCGGAGTTTCTGGTGTGCGACGAGCCGACCAGCGCGCTCGATGTATCCGTCCAGGCGCAGATCTTGAACCTGATGCGCGATCTGCAGAACCGGCTGGGGATGACCTATCTGTTCATCAGCCACAACCTGGCGGTGGTGCGGCATATGTCGGACCGGCTGGGGGTGATGTATCTCGGCCGGATCGTGGAGCAGGGGCCGGGCGAGGCGATCTTTCGCATGCCGCGCCATCCCTATACGCGGCTGCTGCTGGATGCGATTCCGGATGTGGCGATGGTGGGCAAGACGCGCGCCGCGGTCTCGGGCGAGGTGCCGAGCCCGATTTCGCCGCCGCCCGGCTGTCCGTTTCATCCGCGTTGCGGGCTGGCCAATGACCGGTGCCGGGTGGAGAAGCCTGGTTAGACGCGGGTGGAGGATGTGCTGGTGGCGTGCCACGCCGTTGCCGAAGGGCGTGGCTGAGAAAGAGGTTCTTTTTTGAAAAAGAACCAAAAAACTTTTATTCTTTGGGTCCATCTTTGCTCAAAAATTCCCTATCAGATCAAAAAGTCTTTTGCTTCTTTTCTTCAGAAAAGAAGAGCTTTCTTTCTTCAGTCTCTATTAGTTACATTTTTGTCAGCCGGCCGTGTGAGCGAATATCTTCACGTTGCTTGGCCAGGCGCCGGAGTGGGCGTTGAAGGATCGTGACGCCGGATAGCTGATCTTGTTGCGTGTGGCGGCCTGGATAACCTGTGGGCCTTCGACGGCGAGCGCGTCGGCCGATTTCAGCGAGGGGCGAACCACGACGATGTGGCCGGGGTGATGCGGGTCTGGGTTGGGGTAGGCAATCACCACGAGCTCGCCCTGGTTGGCCAGTGTCTGCGCCTGGGCCCAGTCCGTGATCGGTCGCCAGCCGGCTTTTTCGGCGGCTTCGGTCTGGAACCACTGGGTCTGGGCGGTGGCGAGGAAGGTCTGGCGGTGTTCGGGCGGGCGCAGCATGTAGACGTTGAGGCGGAGGCCGACGGCGGCGGCGAAGGCGCTGCAGTGGGTGGCGCGGTCATGGCCTTGGGTGCCGGGCTCGTCCTGCGCGCCGGTCTGCCAGTTGACGTGCTGATGGGCGAGCCAGCGATGCTCGACGTCCATGCTGTCGAGGAGGGCGGCGAGGCGTTCGCCGGCCGGTGTGATCGGGCCGCAGCATGGGGTTTCGGCATAGGCGGGCGTGGCGCAGGCAAGCAGGAGAAGGGTTCTGCGGCGCATTCGGGGTCTCGTTGAGTTTTTGGCACTGTATCGCCGAAGCTGCGGATCTCCATCCCCTTGCATCTCGACCCAATTCAGGCTTCAACCCGCGCCCCATCGCGCGGACCCTTCAGATGAGCCCGATCATCGGCATCGATTTCGGCACGACCAACTCGGTCATGAGCCTGCTGCATCCGGATGGCGGGGTCACCACCGCCCGGTTCGGCCTGGACGACACGTTCCGCTCGGTGCTGTGCTTCTGGTCGGAGGAGCATGCCGGGCGCGCGGAACTGCGCTCGGCGGCGGGCCCGGCGGCCGTTGCCGCCTATCTGGACGATCCGCTGGACAGCCGGCTGATCCTGTCCATGAAAAGCTATCTGGCGCAGCGCAGCTTCACCCAGACCACGCTGTATGGCCGCGCCGTGACCTTGCCGCAGCTGATCGGCATCTTTCTGCGGGCGTTCGCGGCGGCCAGCGGGGTTGATCTGGCGGAGGCGCGGATCGTGGCGGGGCGGCCGGTGCGCTTCGTGGGGGAGACGGCGGACGATGCGTTTGGCGAGGAGCGGCTGCGCGAGGCGTTCGCGCAGGCGGGCATCGACGACATCGAGATCGCCTTCGAGCCTGAGGCCGCCGGCTATCGGTTTGCCCGCGGGCTGAACCAGGCCGCCACTGTGCTGATCGGCGATTTTGGCGGAGGGACCAGCGATTTCTCGGTTGTGCGGTTTGATCGCGGGCAGGTGATGCCGCTTTCGACCACTGGTGTGGGGATTGCCGGCGATGCGTTTGATTTTCGCATCATCGACGCGGTGATCTCGCCGCGCCTGGGCAAGGGCAGCACCTACAAGGTGCTGGGCGCGACCCTGCCGGTGCCGCCCGAGTATTTCACCGCGTTCGCCCGCTGGCACCGGCTGTCGCTGATGAAGGCGCCGCGCACCTTGCGCTCGATTGCCGAGGTTGCGGCGGCGAGTGCCGAGCCTGGCAAGCTGCGCGCGTTGATCACGCTCATCGAGGACGAGATGGGCTATCCGCTGTATCAGGCGGTGTCGGCTGCGAAGGCGGCGCTGTCGCGCAGCGAGACGGCGGTGCTGCGCTTTGCCCATAAGGACATCGACATCTGCGAGACGATCTCGCGCACCGATTTCGAGGGCTGGATCGCGCCGGATCTGGCGCAGATGGATGCGGCGGTGCAGCGGGGGCTGGATCAGGCCGGGCTTGGGCCGGACGGGATCGACCATGTGTTTCTCACCGGCGGCACGTCGTTCGTGCCGGCGGTGCGGCATCTGTTCGAGCAACGGTTCGGGGCTGAGAAGGTGACGGCCGGGGGGGAGTTCGTCTCGGTGGCCGAGGGGCTGGCACTGATTGGCCGCGACAGGTCAGTCGCCTAGCGCCACCCCTTCGCGGCGAGGATCGGCGCCACCGATCAGGCCTGCCGGCGTGATCGCGATGGCCTGCATGCCCGAATCGACCGGAAGGACGTTGACCACGTGGCCGCGGGCCCTGAGTGCGTCGGCGAGTGCTGCGACGTTGGTGCCGGCCTCCAGCTCCGCGGCGCCGCCGGTTGTCTGCACCCGGGCCGCGTTGAGCGCGTCCTGCGGGTCCATGCCGCCATCGATGATGCGCACCAGCGCCTGCGCCACGAAGCCGATGATGCGTCCGCCGCCCTGGGAGCCGATCAGCAGGCGCGGCTTGCCGTCTGGGCCGAGGACGATGGTGGGGGCCATCGAGCTGCGCGGCCGCTTGCCGCCTTCCACCCGGTTGGCCACCAGCCGTCCATTCGATTGCGGGGCGAAGCTGAAATCCGTGAGCTCGTTGTTGAGCAGGAAGCCATGCGTGAGGAGGCGCGCGCCGAACGCGTCCTGCACCGTGGTGGTCATGGTGAGGCCGTTGCCCTGGTCGTCCACCACCGCGAGGTGGCTGGTGCCATGTTCCGGCTGCGGCAGGGACGGCGCGAGATTGGGCTGGGCGAAGCGTGGGTTGCCGGCGCGCGGGGCAGGGTTGGCGTGGTCCGGGTCGATCAGCTGGGCGCGGGCGGTGAGATAGCCAGGATCGAGCAGGCCGCGGATCGGCACGGGGATGAAATCCTGGTCGGCGATGTAGAGATTGCGGTCGGCATAGGCGAGGCGTTCTGACTCCAGCAGCAGATGCACGCTGTCCAGGCTGTCCAGATCGTGGCCGGCGAGGTCCGCATGTTCCAGCAGGCCCAGGATTTCCAGCACCGTGATGCCGCCGGAGGAGGGCGGGCCCATGCCGCAGACGGTGAGGCCGCGATAGGGGCCGCAGACCGGGGGACGGGCTTTGGCGGTGTAGGTTGCGAGGTCGTCGGCGGTGAGCAGTCCTGCATTGGCGTCATTGCGCACGGTGCTGACGATGTCGGCGGCGATCTGGCCGCGATACAGCACGTCCGCCCCCCATTGGGCGATGGCGCGGGCGGTGTCGGCGAAGGCCTGGTTCTTGAGGATCGTGCCTTGCGGCAGCGGCGAGCCGTCCGGACGGAAGAAATAGGCGCGCGCCTCGGGCTGGCGGCGGAGGCGGTCGCCGTCCTGGGCGATCGAGGCGGCCAGGCGGGCGGAGACCGGAAATCCGGCCTCGGCCAGGCGGATGGCGGGCTGGAACAGATGTTCCCACGCAAGGCGCCCCTGGGCGTGGTGCATCTGCTGGAGCATGCGCATCGTGCCGGGCACGCCCACGGCGCGGCCGCCAAGCCCCGCCTCGTAAAAGCCCATCGGCTTGCCGTCGCGCGACAGGAACAGATCGGGCCCGGCGGCGGCAGGCGCGGTCTCGCGCCCGTCCCAGGCCAGGATCTGGCCGGTGCCGCTGGCATAGGTGAGTGCGACGGTGCCGCCGCCGAAACCGGAGGATTGCGGCTCGACCAGAGCGAGCACGGCCTGCGCCGCGATGGCGGCGTCAACCGCCGAGCCGCCTTCGCGAAGCATGGCGAGACCCGCCTCGGCGGCCAGCGGATGGGCGGCGGCGATCATGTGCTTGTGGGCGATGGGCTGCGATGTCTGTGCCAATGCAGGCGTGGCGGACAGCCAGATGAACCAGATCAGAACTGCCTTGCGCATCGCCCACTCTCCCTATCGCCTCGACCGTTCCTGCAAAATGCAGAGTGGCGCAAGGTCACAGGCCCTTGCGGTGCCGGAATTTCGATGAACTGTTTGGGTCAGAGCGGAAGGAGATGGCATGACGCGCAAGGCGCAGGCCGGATTGGAGCACGCGGTACCCAAGGTGATGCGAGGGCGTCGCGCCCAGTCCAGCGGCCTGCGCGCCGAACAGGCGGCGTGCGACGCGCTCACGCGGGACGGATGGCAGGTGCTGGGGCGGCGCGTGCGGACGGCGGCCGGCGAGATCGATATTCTGGCCGAGCGGGACGGGCTGCTGGCGGTGGTGGAGGTGAAGCACCGCAAGACCCTGGCGCAGGCGGTCGTGTCGCTTTCGGCACGGCAACGGGCGCGGCTGATGCTGGCAGCCGAGATCGTGCTGGGCGAGAATCAGGGATGGGGCCAGGCCGGGGTTCGGTTTGACGTGATCATGGTGGACGGCGCGTTCACCGTCCGGCGGGTGATCGATGCGTTTCGCCTGGAAGGGTGAAGGTCGATTAGGATGCCAGCCCGAAATCCTTTGCCTGGACCGCCGTGTAAGAGACGCCCAGCACCACGACATGGGCGCCGTTGCCAATCGCGATGTCGAACCCCGAGGCGCCAAACTGCGCCGTGGCGGCCGTCACCTGCGCGAGGCTGGTGAAGCCCCCGGCCTGCAGGGTGATCCGGTCGAGTCCCGGGACGAAATCGGTGATGTAATTCGTGCCACCCAGGCCGACCTCGAAGATTTCGGCTCCTGATCCGCCGGTGAGGTAGGATCCGCCGGTGCCGGCGATCAGCGTGTCGTTGCCCGTCCCGGTGTCCGCAACCGTCAGCGCCACGCCGACGAGGGCTGCGGCATTGACCAGCAGCGCGCTGGCGCCTGCGGCATAGATCGTCAGGCTGGTGCCGAACGCCGCATGCGCATCGGCGCCCAAAATTATGGATTGCGCGCCCGCGCTGAAATCCAGCTCCTGGATATGCGACACGCCCGCGAAGCTTGAATCGGTGAGAGTGTTGCTGCCGGCCATCACCAGGCGGTTGTAGCCGCTGCCGCCTGTGATGCTCATGCCGGTGAGATTGAGCTGGTTGGCGGCGAGGTTGATGAAGTTTGACCCGGATCCCTCGGTGAGATGCACGACGCCGCCGCTGAAGATCAGATAGTCGCCGCCATTGCTGCCGCTGACGGTGGCGTTGCCCGATCCGCCGAGCAGATACAGCGGTGCTGCGCCGGCTGCGCTGTCGTCGATTGAATAGTTGGCGGCGTTGGGCGTGCTGACGGCTAAGAACGCGCCTGCCATTGCAGCGGCGTTGGCGCTGAGTGAGAGGCTTTCGGTTGCCGTTCCGTTGAGCGTGATCGCCTTCACGTTGCTGATGCCGGCGAAGGCGGCGTCGGTGATGGTGCCGTCGCCTTGGATCACCAGGGTGTTGAACAGCCCGGCCGGCCCTGCGATCGGACGCGCGGCGGCGAGCAGGGCGGCGGCGGTGCCGATATAAAAGGCTCCGCCCGGCGTGATCAGCGGTGTGCCCAGCGTTGCAGCGCTGGCCGCGACGGTGACGGTGGTGGGCTGGGAGGCAGGCGAGGCGGTGCCGGCGAGGTCGGTGACTGTGGCAGTGAGGCTGATGGAACCATCGCCCAGCACGGGCAGGGCGATCGCGAACTGCCCTTGCGCGTTCACTGTGCTGGCGACGGCGATGGCGCCGGCGGTGATCGTCACGGCGTCATTGGCCTCGCCGGTGCCCTTTACGGTGATGGTGTTGGCCTGCGTGATGCCGTCGGTGGCCGAGACGCCGGTGTCGGGCGTGATGCCTGTGATCGTGGGGGCGGGCGGTGTGTGCGTGTCCGTGGTGATGGCATACGCAGTCGATGGGGCGGAGGTGGCGGCGGCCGCATCGGTCGCCGTGGCGGTAAAGCTCGTTGTGCCGCTTGGCAGGGGCCCGCCTAGGGTGAGGCTCCAAAGGCCGCCTGGTGTGGCCATCACCGCGCCGATCACAGTCGTGCCGGCCTGGAACACCGTGACCAGCGCGTTGGCCTCAGCGGTGCCGGACAGGGTAATCGGCACGGCGGCGTTGGTCACGCTGTCACCGATCGGGCCGCTGTCGGGGCTGATCGCGGTGATGGCGGGTGGCACGGGGATGTGGTTGTCAAGCGTGATGAGGGCCGAGACGGCGGCGGACACGGCGGCGGCGGTTGCCGGCGATTGGGTGGCGTTGAGGATATAGAGGCCGTCCGGCAGCGAGAGGGCGCCGGTTCCAATGCTCCAGGTGCCGGTCGATGGAACGGTGACGCTGCCCAGCACGGTGCCGTTGCCGAGACTGAGGGTCACCATGTCTCCCGTGGCGCCGGTGCCGAAGAGGGCGAACGAGTGCCCGGCGGCGGTGGCTGTGGCGCTGGTGATGATCGTTCCACTTGCGGTCAGAATGCCTTCTATGACTGGGGGCGCGGTGCCGGTCGGGCCGATGGACCCGGAGCCGCCGGTGGCGCCGGTTCCGCCGGTAACGGAGGTCTGCGTGCTGGCGGCGTTGAGGCCCGATGTCGGGCGGAGCGATGTCACCATGGTGTGGAATAACCTCCGGTCAGGCTCAAAATAGCGATGCCTGTCGGCCGTTGCTTGTCACCCTGCCGCCGCCCTCGCGGCGCCCTGGTGATTGCATTCGTACCGACAATGGTATCTTTGAGATAAAAGACAACGCTGTTCAACTTGAAGACGTGGAATGTACTTGGGAACACCTGGGTTCGGCGGGGCGTATTTGTACTAACGGCGAATTTTATATTTGGATCGGTAGAGGTGTTTTTTTACGACATTCAGGCGCGCCGCAACCCGCCATCCTCCATGCGCCGGACCGGCGGACGTGCGCGGAAGGCGAGGGCTTCGGCCATGTCCTGGCGGCGAATCACGGGAACGCCGGCGAGGTCTGCGATGGTGCGGGCCACGCGCAAGGCGCGGGTGAAGCCGCGGGCGGAGAGATGCAGCCGCTCGGCCGCCTGTTCGGCGAGCGCCCGGGCCTCCGGCGCAAGCGCCATGAGATGCGGGTCGGCCTCGGCGTTGGTCACGCCCTCGCCGCGGGCGGCCTGGAGCGCGCGGGCCGCTTCGACCCGGCGTGCGACCGCTGCGGACGGCTCGCCGGGCGGGGCGCGGGACAATTCGGACGGCCGCACGGGCTGCACGTCGATGGTGAGGTCGATGCGGTCGAGCAGGGGGCCGCTCACCTTGTTCTGGTAATCCTCGCCGCAGCGAGGCGCGCGGCCGCATTCGCGCGCGGGGTCGGCGAGATGGCCGCAGCGGCAGGGGTTCATGGCGGCGATCAGCTGGAAGCGGGCGGGGTAGGTCACGTGGGCGGCGGCGCGGGCGACCGTGGTGCGGCCGGATTCCAACGGCTGGCGGAGTGATTCCAGGGCGGCGCGGGGGAATTCGGGAAGTTCGTCGAGGAACAGCACGCCGCGATGGGCGAGGGATACCTCGCCGGGCTTGGCGCGCTGCCCGCCGCCGGTCAGCGCCGCCATGCTGGCCGAATGATGCGGCTCGCGGAACGGCGGGCGTTTGACGAGGCGCCCGCCGTCGAGCTGACCGGCGACGGAGTGGATCATCGACACCTCCAGCGCCTCCTGCGGCGAAAGATCGGGCAGCAAGGCGGGAAGGCGGGCAGCCAGCATCGACTTGCCGGCGCCGGGCGGGCCGATCAGCAAGAGGTTGTGGGCGCCGGCGGCGGCGATCTCCAGGGCGCGCTTGGCGGTCTCCATGCCGCGCACCTCGGACAGATCGGCCATCCGGCCTGGCGGGGCGACGCCTGCGGGGTCGGGTGGGGTGAGCAGTTGTGTGCCGCGAAAATGATTGACGAGGGACAGCAGGTCCGGTGGTGCCAGCACCTCGATCCGTCCGGCCCAGGCCGCCTCGCCGCCCTGGGCGGCCGGGCAGATCAGGCCGAGATCCATGGTGGACGCACCGATCGCGGCGGGTAGAACGCCTGCCACCGGGGACAGGCGGCCGTCCAGCGAGAGCTCGCCGAGAGCGGCATATTCCGCGGCGTCCTCGATGGAGATCACCGCCATCGCCGCCAGCACGGCAAGCGCGATCGGCAGGTCGAAATGCGAGCCCTCCTTCAGCAGGTCGGCGGGGGCGAGGTT
>CAIQQQ010000456.1 GCA_903873995.1 uncultured Rhodospirillales bacterium | reverse complement strand
TGTAGCCGGAAACTTGAAACCGCCTGCCATTCGGCGCGGCGGGGGACACAAGGTCATCGTAAACGATGTCCCGTTCCTGAATGGCCGGGAGCGCGACATATGTCACAGAACGACGTGTCGCCGCCCTCAGCAGGCACCTCCAGCGAATACAGCAGGCTCGCCTTGGGCGGGCTCGGCAGATACGACATGTCGGTGTGCCACACCGCCTCGCCCGAGCCGAGGCTGCCGATCGCCACCCCGTTCTCCTTCACGTTGGAGACGACATAAAGCTCCGGCATGCCCGAGGCGATGCGCCGCCCGTTCTCCTGGTTGGGCGCGTGATCCAGTTCGCCGAGCCTGCGCGAGAACGCGATCAGATCGGGGTCGCCAAGCGCCTGGCCACGGAACAGCAGCACCGAATGACGCGTCCAGGCGGCATGGATCGCGGCAAAGATGCGATCGTCAATCGTGCGCAGGTCAAGCCCCACGATCTCCGCGCCGAACGCCTGTCCCTGCGTGATGCCCCGCACATCGAGCGTGGCGGGCAGATCGGTTTCGATGATGTCGGCCATTGCGTTTCCCCCAGCCTTATTTGCGTCAGGTCTTGGTTAGCGTCAGATCTTGGTTTGCGTCAGATCTTGGTTCGCGTCAGGTTGCAATCGTTCCGCCATCGATCGCCAGGATCTGCCCGGTGATATGGGCGGACGCATCCGAGGCGAACAGCAAGGCGGCCCCTTTCAGATCATCGGGCCCGCCCAGCCGGCCCAGGGGTGCACTGGCGGCCAGGGCATCGCCGCGCTTCTCGAGCGTGCCCTTTGTCATCTTCGATGGAAACCAGCCAGGCGCCAACGCATTTACGGTGATGTTGTACTTGCCCCATTCCGCCGCAAGCGCCCGCGTCATGTTCACCACGCCCCCCTTGGAGGTGTTGTAGGCGATCGTGCCGGTGGCCCCCGGCCGAGGTCCCTTGAGCCCTGCGACAGACGCGACATTGAGGATTCGTCCGCCCCGGTTGGGGATCATCCACGCCCGCCCCACCGCCTGGCTGAGATAGAAGACGCCGTTCAGGTTGATGTCCATCACCTTGAGCCACGCCTCCTGGCTGTGCTCCTCCGCAGGCGAGCCCCAGGCGGTGCCGGCGTTGTTGACGAGAACATCGATGCGCCCCAGCCGGGCGAGGGTCTCGCTCACCAACGCCGCAGCACCCGAAGGATCGGCCAGATCGGCCACGAACGCATGGGCCGTGATCCCCAACCCCGCCAGATGTGCCACCGCCTGATCGAGATCCGCAGCGCTGCGGGCCGCCAGCGCCACGGTTGCACCGAACTCGCCCAACGCCTCCGCGATCTGCAAACCCAGCCCGCGTGACCCGCCGGTCACCAGCGCCACCCGGCCGGACAGATCGAACAGGCGGTGCAACACCCCGCCCATGGACATGCTCATACGCGTCTCTCCCTTTTGGCGCCGGCCCGTTATGCCCGTGCCCGCCTTGCACTTCACGAATTCTTATGGAACACCCGGCATTCGTCTATTGCTGCACCGCCGCGTGCCAGCCAGATCAAGGGGCGTTGGCACACCGGACACTTGCAACGCATACGATCCGGTCGGCACACACTCCCACCATCTATACGTCTCATCAACCGAGGCAGGACCTTCGATGCTTTATGCGCTCTACGAGATGCAGCGTGCCGGCCTTGTGCCCATGCGGGCCATGGCGACCCAGGCGCTTTCGATGCTGGACCTGCCTTACAACCCGATCCGCCCCACCCCGTTCGGCCGCATGACGGCCGCAGCTTTGGACAGTTTCGAACACACCACCCGCGTGTTCGGCAAACCCGCCTTTGGCCACACCCACACGGTCATCGGCGGCGAGACCGTGGCCGTGACGGAGGAGCTCGCCCACGTCCTGCCCTGGGGCAACCTGTTGCATTTCCGCCGCGACATCGACCGGCCGAACGACCCCAAGCTGCTGCTCGTCGCCCCGATGTCCGGCCACTACGCCACGCTTCTGCGCGGCACCGTCGCGGCCTTCCTGCCCGATCACGACGTCTACATCACCGACTGGCATGACGCGCGGGAGATGAAGCTCGCCGGCCCCGGCTTCGACCTCAACGACTATGTCGACTACATCATCAACTTCCTGCGCCTGCTTGGCCCCGACACCCATGTCATCGCCGTGTGCCAGCCCGCCGTTCCCGTGCTCGCTGCCGTCTCCGTGCTCAACGCCCATGATCCGGACGCAGCGCCGCGCAGCATGACCCTGATCGGCGGCCCGATCGACACGCGCGAGGGCCCGACCGCGGTCAACACCTTCGCCAAGAAGCACGACATGGCCTGGTTCGAGGGCACCGTGATCCAGCGCGTGCCGTTCGGCTACCCCGGCGTTATGCGCAGGGTCTACCCAGGCTTCCTGCAGCTCGC
>CAIQQQ010000455.1 GCA_903873995.1 uncultured Rhodospirillales bacterium | reverse complement strand
CTTCCCCGGCGGCGTGTGGGAGAAGATCGAGCACGGCATGCCCGAGCTCTTCGCCCAGGCTTTGGCGCTCAACCCCACCGGCCGCATGGGCCGGCCCGAGGAGATGGCCCGCGCCGTGGTGTTCCTCGCAAGCCCGGCGGCCAGCTTCATCACCGGCACCAACCTTGTCGTCGACGGCGCGTTGACCCGCGGCGTCCAGTTCTGAGCGGAGACCCTCATGTCCACCCATCACGTCATTCCTGCCACGCCTGAGAACATGGTGCTCGGCTATCTGGACGCCACCACGCCGCCGGTGCTGCGCGTGGCCTCCGGTGACACGGTGACACTGTCATCGTTTCCCGCCGGCGGCATGGAGAGCCTGCCCGAGATGTCGCGGGTGCCGGCGGATTATCTGGCCGCGTTGAAGGCGTTGCCGGCCGGACCGGGGCCGCATTTCATCACCGGGCCCGTCTATGTCGAAGGCGCCAGACCCGGCGATGTGCTGCAAGTGGACATCCTGGAGGCGAAGCCCACGATGGACTGGGGGTTTGTGGCCATCCTGCCGCTGCTCGGCACGTTGCCCGACGAGTTCACCGACTACGAGACGATCCACCCCGTGATCGATCACGAACGCAATGTCTGCGTGCTGCCGTGGGGGACGGAGCTGCCGCTTGATCCGTTCTTCGGCATCATCGGCGTGGCGCCGCCCAAGGCCTGGGGCCGCTGCGGCTCGCCGGTGCCGCGCGCGTTCGGCGGCAACATGGACAACAAGGAGCTGAAACCCGGCACCACCCTCTATCTGCCGGTGTTCAACGAGGGCGCGCTGTTCATGGCCGGTGACGGCCACGGCGTGCAGGGCGACGGCGAGGTGTGCATCACGGCGCTGGAGACGGGGCTGTCCGGCACGTTCCGCCTCACCGTGCGCAAGGATCAGACGCTCGATTTCCCGTTCGCCGAAACTGCCACGCATCTGATGTCCATCGGCCTCAACGAGGATCTGGACGACGCGGCGGCGCAGGCGGTGCGCGAGATGGTGAAGCATGTGTGCCTGCGCACCAATCTCTCGCGCAACCAGGCCTACATGCTGTGTTCGCTGATCGGCGATCTGCGGGTGACACAGACGGTGGACGGCAACAAGGGCGTGCACATGATGCTGGCCAAGCAGCATCTTTGACAGCGGCGCCGGGGCGGAAGGGACGCCGCCTCGCTCTGAAGTGATAAAAATAACGATAAAGAAAATTTGACCAGATGAGTCAATCGCCGGAGTCTCTGCGTCATGCAGATCCGGCGCGGCGAAGCATGGGCATTTTCGTGTGTTCTACTGTAAGTATAAAAATGACAGAATCATTGTTGACTCTCATTAAAAACTTATTGATTATTTAGTCATAACAGAACGAGGTTAACATGACATTGCTTCATCGCCGGTCCCTTCTGGCTGGTGCCGCATTGGGGCCGCTGGCCGCTCCCGCCATTGTCGGCTCCGCGCGTGCTGCCGGCACCGTCAAGCTTGGCTGCCTGTTCTCGTCATCGGGCACGATGGCCAATCTCGAAGGCCGCCTGGTGCATGTCGTCCGCATGGCGGCGGACGAGATCAACGCCAAGGGCGGTGTCAACGGTGCCACCATCGAGGTGGTCGCCGCCGATCCCGCCTCCGATTGGCCGCTCTACGCCCAGGCCGGCCGCCAGATGCTGCAGGAGGAAAAGGTTGCCGCGCTGTTCGGCTGCTGGACCTCGGTGTCGCGCAAGACCGTGCTGCCGGTCATCGAGCAGAACAACGGCCTGCTGTTCTACCCGCTGCATTTCGAGGGTGACGAGAACTCGGCTAACGTCGTCTATCTCAACTCGCCTCCGGCAAGCTCGGTGATCCCCGCTGTCGATTACCTGATGAGTGCCGATGGCGGCGGGGCGAAGCGCTTCTTCATGCTGGGGTCGGACTATGTCTGGCCGCGCACCATCAACAAGCAGCTCAAGGCGTACTGGGCTGGCAAGGGCATCGCTGCCTCCGCCTGGCATGAGGAATACGTCCCCTTCGGCTTCTCCAACTTCCAGACCCTGATCAACCAGATCCGCACCTTCGCCGACCAGCCCGGCGGGCAGCCGGTGGTGGTGCTAACGGTGGTGGGCAACTCGATCCCGGATTTCTTCCGCGAGTTCATCAACCAGGGCATCAAGGCGACCGAGGTTCCGGTGCTGGCGCTGGACGCGGTGGAGGCCGATCTCGAGGGGCTGAAGACCGAGGCGCTGGTGGGCCACCTCAACTGCTGGG
>CAIQQQ010000454.1 GCA_903873995.1 uncultured Rhodospirillales bacterium | reverse complement strand
GGCCCTCCGCATCGTTCGGCTTGCTGGACGATTGCCTGTTGCCCAGGTGGCGGAATTGGTAGACGCGCAGGTTTCAGGTATCTGTGGTGGTAACATCGTGGAGGTTCGATTCCTCTCCTGGGCACCATTCTCCCGCTGAACGGCGCGAGGTGGATTGGTTTCTGAACATTGGTGAGCACCACCGGCCGGCTGGCATTGTCTGGCCCGGCCTATGTTGCTGTTTCCGGGGGACGGCATGGCGGATGTGACGCAGTTCATGGCGAACGCCACCATTCACCTCCATCGCCACGATCTGCCGGAAGGTCTCGCTCTTGGCCCGGTCATCGCGGTGGACACCGAGACGATGGGCCTCAATCCGCATCGCGACCGTCTGTGCCTGGTGCAGATCTCCGCCGGTGATGGCCATGCGCATCTGGTGCAGCTGGTGCCAAGGTCGCTTGGAGGGCACGGCTACGATGCGCCCAACCTCGCGCGCCTGATGGCCGACCCCGCCACGACGAAACTGATGCACTACGCGCGCTTCGATGTCGCCGTGCTGCAGCAGGCGTTCGGCATCATCTGTGCGCCGGTGAAATGCACGAAGATCGCGGCGAAGCTGGTGCGCACCTTCACCGACCGGCACGGCCTCAAGGATCTCTGCCGCGAGCTGGTGGGCGTCGACCTTTCCAAGCAGCAGCAGACATCTGACTGGGGCAGCCCGGAACTATCCGCCGAGCAGATGGCCTATGCGGCGTCAGACGTGCTGCATCTGCACGCGCTGTGGGCGCGGCTGGAGCAGCTGCTGGTCCGCGAAGGCCGTCTTGCGCTGGCGGAGGCCTGCTTCGCGTTCCTGCCATCGCGTTGCCGGCTTGACCTGCTGGGATATGAGGCGCCGGACATTTTCGCCCATTGATGGAGGGCGCGAGACCGATGTCACAACAACGTCATTTGGTCATCGCCGTTAAGCTGCGGTTGTCGCGCTTCGTCACATACCAATTTCACACGATGTGCCATGGTTGTGCCATGAGCCTGCCCGTCCGGAGCCGAGATACAACATGAGTGCCGCAGCCCAGACCGAGGCGACCCAGGCCGGTCTCGATATCGACGTGGCGCGTGGCGTGCTCGCCACCGAAGCTGCCGGGCTCTCGGCGCTGTCGGCGTCGCTGGACCAGCGCTTTGCCCGGGCGATCGACCTGCTGGCCGGCTGCACCGGCCGCATCGTGGTCTCCGGCATGGGCAAGTCCGGCCATATCGCCCGCAAGATCGCGGCCACCATCGCCTCCACCGGAAGCCCGTCCATGTTCGTCCATCCCGGCGAGGCGTCGCATGGCGATCTCGGCATGATCCTGTCGGGCGATGCGGTGCTGGCGCTGTCGAATTCCGGCGAGACGGTGGAGCTCGCCGATCTCGTCGCCCATACGCGACGCTACTCGCTGCCGCTCATCGCCATCACCGGCGGCGCCGGCTCTGCGCTGGCCGCCGCAAGTGACGTGGCGCTGATCCTCCCATCCGCGCCGGAGGCCGGCCCGATTGGCCTCGCGCCGACCACGAGCACGACAATGCAGCTGGCGCTGGGCGATGCGATCGCCGTGGCACTGCTGACGCGGCGCGGCTTTGGGGCGGCGGATTTCCGGCTGTTCCATCCCGGCGGCAAGCTCGGCGCCCAGCTGCGCCGGGTTCGCGAGATGATGCACGGCGCAGCCGAGTTGCCGCTGGCCACCGGCGACACGGTGATGCAGGCGGCCCTGCTCGCCATGACCGAGAAGCGCTTCGGCTGTCTTGGCGTGGTGGACGATTCGGGTCGACTTGTGGGCATCGTGACGGACGGCGATCTTCGCCGCCACATGGGCCCTGAGCTGCTGGCCCGCACTGCGACATCGATCATGACGCCGGCGCCGCGCACCATCGAGCCAGACCAACTGGCGGCCGAGGCGCTGGGCGTGATGAACGATCCCTCCCGGCCGATCACCGCCCTGTTCGTGGTTGACGCCCAACATCGTCCGATCGGCATCCTGCACATCCACGACCTGCTGCGCGCGGGCGTGGCATGACGCCGGCGCAGGTCGAACTGCTCCCCAAGCCTGCCAGGCGTGCCCGCACGGCGGGCCAGGCCGCAAGACGGGCCGCACCTGACCAGGCCGGCATCGCGCGCCGGCGCTGGCTCGTCTCCGTCACCAAGCGGCTTCTGCCGGCGGTGGCGCTCATTTTGCTCACGATGGTGGCGATCTGGCCCGAGATCGACATGGACGCGACCGGCCGCCGCCTGGCGTTCCGGCGCAGTCTGGTCGAGCCCGATTCCGGCGAGCTGACCCGGCCGCGCTACAACGGCATCGACGAGCACGGCCGCCCCTACACCCTCACGGCGGACCGCGCCCGCCAGGTCAGCCAGGAGCGGATCAACCTCACCGCCCCGATCGGCGATCTCACCTTGGCGTCCGGCACCTGGCTGCAGGCGCGCGGCAGCCACGGCGTCTATCTGCAGGGCATCAGCCAGCTCGACCTCGATGGTGACGTGAACCTCTATCGCGATGACGGCACGGTTCTGTCGACCGACACCATGACGATCGATCTGCGCCAGGGTGCCGCTGCCAGCGATGCGCAAGTGCATGTCGAAGGCCCGTTCGGGGTGCTGGACGCGCAGGGCTTTGCACTGGTGGACAAGGGGGCTGCGATCCAATTCCAAGGCCCGGCCCGGCTGCAGCTGAACGGCGCGATCTCGAGCAAGGCGAAGGACAGGCCGGCATCATGAAGCACGCGTGGATTGCCGCCGCCGTCGTGGTTTTGACGGCTTCTGGCGCGTCGGCTCAGCCTCTGGATCTCTCCAACGGCGGCCCGATCGACATCACCGCAGCCGGCGGCATCGAATATCGTGACACCGAGTTGCTGGCGATCGCGACCCGGGATGCACGTGCCGTGCGCGGTGGCACGACGGTGCTTGCCGACCAGCTGGTGGCGCGTCTGCGCAAGAAGCAGGCCGTGACGGGTGCGGCAAAGCCCGCCTCCACCGACCCGACCGACCCCGAGAACGGCGGCAACGAAGTCTACCGCCTGGAGGCGCATGGCCATGTGCGCATGCTGACGGAGACCGATGAGGCGGTAGGGGACGATGCGATCTACGACATCGACCAGGCCGTTCTGATCATGACCGGCCACAACCTCAAGCTCACTACCCCGCAGGACGTTCTGACCGCGCGCGATCAGATCGAGTACTGGTCGGACAAGCATATGGGCGTGGGCCGCGGCAATGCGGTCGTTGTCACGACCGATCAGCGGCGCCTGGCCGGTGATGTGCTGGTGGCTTACACCGTTGACGACACTGCCCAACCCGCAGGCGGCAAGCCGGCGCCACCGCCGGCGCCAGCGACTGGCAAGGCCGCGACAGGCAGCGACCCGATCACGTCTGGCAAGCTCCAGCGAATCGAGGCCTACGGCAATGTCGAGGTGCGCACGATCAGCGACATCGCGCGCGGCGATCGCGGGCTGTATCTCGCCGACACCGACATCGCCCGGCTGGTTGGCCATGTCCGGGTGACGCATGCCGGCAACCAGCTCAACGGCCCGGCCGCAGACGTGAACATGAAGACCGGCATCGCGCGTATCATCTCGGACCCGACGACACGGGTGTCTGGGCAACTGCTGCCGAACAGTGCCCCGGCCAACGGGACAGGCGCCAAAGCGCCGAATGGGACAAGTAAACCGAAATGATCGACCTGCGTCTTCTCGAAGGCGGCGCCGTGGACGGAGCCGGACTGGTCGCAACCGGTGTGGGCAAGACCTACAAGAAGCGCCCGGTGGTGCGAAACGTCTCGCTGTCGGTCCGGCGCGGCGAGGCGGTGGGCGTGCTCGGCCCGAACGGTGCCGGCAAGACCACGACGTTCTACATGATCGTTGGCCTCGTGAAGCCGGACACCGGCTCGATCAGCCTGGATGGTCACGACATCACGGATCTGCCGATGTATCGCCGGGCCCGGCTCGGCATCGGCTACCTGCCGCAGGAGGCGAGTGTGTTCCGCGGCCTGAACGTCGAACAGAACGTAATGGCCGCACTCGAAGTGGTGGAGCCGGACATCACCGAGCGCGAGCGCATGCTGGATGAATTGCTGGGCGAATTCGGCATCCTGCATCTGCGCCGCACCCCTGCACTCGCACTGTCCGGCGGCGAGCGGCGCCGCGTGGAGATCGCGCGTGCGCTTGCCACGCAACCCGGCTATGTGTTGCTGGACGAGCCGCTGGCGGGAATCGATCCGATCGCGGTCGGCGAGATCCGCGATCTGGTCTCCCATCTCAAGCATCGCGGCATCGGCGTGCTGATCACCGACCATAATGTCCGCGAGACGCTCGAGATCATCGATCGCGCCTACATCATGCACGATGGCCAGGTGCTGATGGAGGGCGTGCCGCAGGAGGTGGTGGCGAACGAGGATGTGCGCCGTGTTTACCTTGGAGAAAGATTCTCTCTTTAGGCTTAGCAAGCCTTAGGCCAAAGTTTTGCACGATTGTTGCTTGCCAACAGCGATGCAACGCGCTGTCCTGACGAGGGCCGGAATCACCCGCCTGAACTGGATCACTTCGCACCATGGCGATCGGCCCACGCCTCGATCTGCGCCAATCCCAATCCCTGGTGATGACGCCGCAGCTGCGTCAGGCCATCAAACTGCTGCAGTTTAACAACATCGAGGTGTCCGCCTTCATCGAGGAGGAGCTGGAGCGCAATCCCCTCCTGGAGCGTGACGATGGTGGGGATCGCGCGGACATTGTTCCGCTCGAGCGCCCGGCCATAGACCAGATCGCACCGCTGGCCGCCGACCGCGAAGGCATGGACACCGCGACCATCTCATGCGACGCACCGCTTGCCGAGACGCTCGCAGCGCCTGCCACCGAAACCCCCGATTATGCCGAACCCTATGATCCTGGCAGTGCAGGAGATGGCCGCAGCGGCGGCAGCACCAGCTTTGAGGACGACGACCGCGGGATCGACTCCTTCGCCCCCCAATCGATCAGCCTGCGCGATCATCTCGCCGAGCAGATGCGGCTGTCCTTCCACCATCGCCAGGACCGGCTGATCGGCGCCCATCTGATCGCCCTGCTCGAACCCACCGGCCGCCTGTCCGTCCCGCCGGAGGCGCTCGCCACGGCGATGGGCTGCGACATCGCGGTGATCGAGAGTGTGCGCGGCCGCATGTTGCGCTTTGACCCCGTCGGCATGTTCGCTCGCGACCTGCGCGAATGCCTCGCGGTCCAGCTCGCCGAGAAGAACCGGCTCGACCCCGCGATGGCCATCCTGCTTGACCATCTGGATATGCTGGCCCGGCGCGACATGCGTACCCTGATGCAGATCTGCGGCGTCGATCAGGCCGACCTTGCGGATATGGTGGCCGAGATCCGCAGGCTCGATCCCAAGCCCGGCGCCAATTGGGATCCCACGCCCCTGGTCCCGGTGGTGCCCGACGTGCTGATGCGCGCAGCACCTGACGGCGCCTGGCTGTTGGAGCTGAACCCCGAAACCATGCCGCGCGTGCTGGTCAATCAAAGCTTTACCGCCCGCGTCATGCCGCGCGCGAGCAAGGATGACCGCCTGTTCCTGGCCGAGAAGCTGCAGGTCGCCAACTGGCTGGTGAAATCGCTGCAGCAGCGTGCCCAAACGATCCTGAAGGTTTCCGCCGAGATCATCCGCCAGCAGGACGCCTTCTTTCGCCATGGCGTCGGCCATCTCCGGCCGCTCATCCTGCGGGATGTGGCGGACGCGGTGGAGCTGCACGAAAGCACCGTCAGCCGCGTCACCGCCTCCAAATACATCGCCACCCCGCGCGGCATCCACGAACTTAAATATTTTTTCACCACCGCGATCGGCGCCACCCATGGCGGCGAAAGTCACAGCGCGGAGGCCGTGCGCCACCGGATTCGCGCGATGGTTGCAAGTGAGACCGCCGATACGATCCTGTCAGACGACGCGATCGTCGCGGCACTGCGACGAGAAGGCGTGGACATTGCCCGCCGGACCGTGGCCAAATACCGGGATGCGCTGCGGATACCAAGCTCGGTGCAGCGCAAACGGGAGAAGGCCGAGCCGGCCTGACACCACGCCCGGGCTGTATTTCTGCAGTCCAGATGGGCGCGCGCGCCAGACGGCCAGGCGGTCCCGAACCACGGCATGAGGTTACGCTTATGCACATCACGGTCTCTGGCAAACAGGTCGAAATGTCTGACGCGCTGAAAACCCGCGTGTCCAACCAGCTCGACATGATCTGCGGGAAATACTTCGATCACGCCCTCGAGGCGAACGTCACGTTCAGTCGCGCACGCAGCTTTTTCACCTGCGACATCAACATGCATGCCGGCCGCGGCCTGACCCTGCGCGGCGAGGGTGAGGCGGCGGACGCGCATGCCGCGTTCGATGACGCGGCCGAGCACATCGCCAAGCGTCTGCGCCGCTACCGACGGCGCGTGAACGAACATTCGCGCGACGCGGCCAACAAGGATCGCCCACAGGAGGTGCCCCAGCCGGCCCGTCAATACGTGCTGCGCCAGGAGGACGAGCCCCGGCAGGACAGCACAACCACAACCCAGACCGCAACTTACGCCACTGTCGTAGCCGAGATGCCGGCCGAGATCTCCCGCCTGTCGGTGAGCGACGCCGTGATGCGCATGGATCTTGCGGACCAGCCGGTGCTGATGTTTCGCAACTCCACGACGGACGAACTCAACGTCGTCTACCGCCGGAGCGACGGCAATATCGGCTGGATCGACCCCACCGCTTCGGGATGAGACGCTGAGGCAGACACCGGCATCGGGGGCATGGCTGCCTCCGGGGCCGGCGTTTCGGCCGACCGGTTCGGTCCAGGCCTTGCCAAGACTCGTAAATTTCAACAACTTCCCCAAACAAAATTGCCCGAGCGTATGGGCAAGGGGAGATGCCAATGTCCGACATCGAAAAACGCACGATCGCCAAGGTTTCGGGCAGGCTGATCCTGTTCCTGATCGTGTGCTATTTCGTGGCCTATCTGGACCGCGTGAATGTCAGCTTTGCCAAGCTGACCATGAACCAGGCGCTTGGCCTCACCGAGACCATGTTCGGCCTGGGCTCCGGCATCTTCTTCCTGGCGTATTTCATCTTCGAGGTGCCGTCCAACCTGTTCCTCGAGCGGTTCGGCGCACGGCGCTGGATTGCGCGGATCATGGTCACCTGGGGCCTCCTCTCGGGGCTCATGGCGTTCATCCCCAACATCTCGGCTGCGACCGGGCTGTCGCCGGAATACACGTTCTATGGCCTGCGCACTTTGCTTGGTGCTGCCGAGGCCGGGTTCTTCCCGGGCATCATCTTCTACCTGACCTTGTGGTTCCCTGGCGTCTATCGCGGCCGGATCATCGGGATGTTCATGGCAGCGATCCCGCTGTCCTCGGTGATCGGCGCGCCGATCTCGGGCGCCCTGCTCGGCTTTGATGGCGTGGCCGGGCTCGCCGGCTGGCAGTGGCTGTATGTAATCGAGGCGGTGCCGGCGCTCATCCTGGCGGTTGTGGTGCTGTTCTATCTCACCGACCGCCCGGCCGACGCTGCGTGGCTGGCCGATGACGAGCGCAAATGGCTGGCGGGAACGCTGGCCGCCGAGAACGCCCAGCGCGCCCGCGCACATGGCATGAGCGTCGGCGAAGTGCTGTTCAATCCTCGCGTGCTCGCATTGGCCCTGGTCTATTTCGGTGCGGTGGCGTGCAATTACGGCGTCGGCTTCTTTCTGCCCACCATCGTCAAGGCATTCGGCCTCACGAACCTTATGACCGGAATCGTCACCGCGATCCCCTATGCGGTGGGCGCCATCGGCATGGTCTGGTACTCCCGCCGGTCAGATCGGCTGCTGGAGCGCAAGGGTCACGCCGCCGTGGCGCTGCTCATCGCGGCCGTGGGGCTGATCGCGGCCACGCTGACCGAAGACCCCGTCCTCAAGATGTGCGCCTTCTCGTTCAGCGCCTTTGGCGTGTTCGCCGTGTTGCCGGTGTTCTGGACCTTGCCGACCGCCTATCTCACGGGCCCCGCCGCGGCCGCCGGGATTGCCGTGATTAACTCGATCGGCAACCTCTCCGGCTTCGCCGGGCCCTACGCCATGGGCGCCATCAAGGATGCCACCGGCAGCTTCAACATGGGCCTGCTGCTCATTGCGGGTGTCGTGCTGGTGGCGATGGGCATCGTGCTGAGCCTCAGCCATGACCGATCGCTGGAGCGGACCTCCGGCGTGTTGCCAGCCGAGTAGCGGGAGGGCGTGTCGGATGGCGGGGCTTTATTTCGACGAGCTGACCGTAGGCCAGTTGTTTCGCCACGCCATCCGCCGCACCGTGACCGAGACGGACAACCTGTTCATCTCCGCCCTTACCCACAACCCGGCGCAGTTGCATCTGGACGAGGAATATTGCCGAACCCAGACCGAGTTCGGCCAGCGGATCGTCAACAGCACCTTCACCCTGGGGCTCATGGTGGGCGTTTCGGTGGGCGACACGACGTTGGGCACCGCCATCGCCAATCTGGGCTGGGACGAGGTGCGCTTTCCCAAGCCGGTGTTTCATGGCGACACGCTGCGGATCGAGACCGAGGTGATCGAGTTGCGGGAGAGCAGATCAAGGCCGAATGCCGGGATCGTCACCTACCTGCACCGCGCCTACAACCAACGTGACGAACTGGTGGCGCATTGCCGGCGTTCGGGGCTTCAGCTCAAGCGCCCCACAACGCCAAGAGACCCGGACCTCTCCTGATCGGGGCGGTCCGGTCTCAGACCGTCAGAACGACGGGTCGGCGGGGCGCGGGGCGTCCTGGCGGGGCTCGGTGATCATCTCGATGCGGCCGGTGATCTGGCCGCCATCCTCCACCTGAAGCCGGCGGCAACGGGCAACACCCAGCAGGCGGCCGGAGGCGCGCACGATCAGGTTGCCGCGCGCGGTCAGTGTGCCGTCTACGGTGCCGGCCACTTCGGCGTCCTCAACCTCGACCTCGCCCTTGAACACGCCACCCTGGGCGACTGACAGTTCGTTGGCATGGATCATCGTCGCCTCGACGGTACCCTCCACCACCAGGCGCTCGGCGTCGGTCACGGTGCCCTGCAGTGAGATCCCACGGCCGACGACGAGGGTGCGCCGCTCGGCGGGCTCGCGGCCCTGCTGGCGCAAGGTTCCAGCGGGACGGGCCTGGGCGGAGGGCAGAGGGGCCTGCGGGGCAGGCAAAGGCGGACGGCTCATGGAAGATGCCTCCTTCGATGGGGCGGGACGGAAGGGCGGCACGCCGAGACCGGTGTCGGCCGGCCGTGAGCCGGTGAACTGGCCCGACGGAGAGCTGGGCTGAAGCCCCTGCGACGGACCTGGCGGAATGAACAGGCCTGGCTCGCTGCTCGGCGTCGGGTCGCTGGCCGGGGTTTCGTCGGGTTTGCGGCGTTTGAACACGACCACTCCGTTCATGGATCGATCGTCAGGGCGATCTTCCTGACGGCGGATGCCCTAACACGGCTATGGACCCGGCCACAACCGCCGGTGATGCGACATCGACCCGATGCAGCACATGCACCATCGCCGCCACCCCCAGAATGGGTGCCAGGATGTTCAACCCAGGCACCAGGCCCGCCGCCGTGATCAGCGCGCCTTGCGCCAGAACGATGGGCCGGTCGCGCCGATACAGGGCCGCGGCGGTGGCGCGGTCCATCCGCAGCATCGCGACCGGCATGAACAATCCGCGCCCCACCGCCCAGGACGCGACGAACCATCCCAGCGCCAGGCCCAGCCCTGGCAGCAGCAGCGAGGCCAGCAGTGCCACCCCCTGCATGGCCAGCACCCGCACCCCCAGCCAGGCGGCGTCGCCCGACTGCGCCCAGATCGAGGCTGGCTGCGACGGCGGCAGCCCCGGATAGTACCGCGCCTCCACGGCGGTCGCGAG
>CAIQQQ010000453.1 GCA_903873995.1 uncultured Rhodospirillales bacterium | reverse complement strand
CGGCGGTGTTTGTGCGCGCCCGCCATTTTGCCACTGTGGTTCGGCTCAGACCGTAGCGTTTGGCCAGGGCACCGCTCGTCTCTTTCGACGCTTGGAGCTCGGCTCGAACTCGCGGCGTTCTTCGGGCGCTGCCGTGAAGAAAGCCTGCCATAACGCGTCCTCCCCTGATCGGGTCAGTATAGCGTCATGACTCTCCGGGACTAAACACCTAGGCCAACGCGGTGCTGCGTCCGTTGCCATCGCGACGAGATTGAGCAACGGTTGCAAGATCGGCGGCCGGACGGTCACCGACAGGCGAGATGCGATCGCATGTCGGCCGGGAGTGTGCAACACGTGACTAAACGATTATATTTTTGACCGGGAACATCGAAAACAGCACGATCACGGAGCTCCGATGTTGCCTGCCTGCGGACATAGCTATCATCATCGAGGTCGTTATTGATCCGAGCACACACGGAGTGCCGGGACAGTTATGACTTGTTGTCGATGTGCGATTGAAACGGACTATGGGAGCGGCGAATGGCGGTAAGTAATGAAGTGATCATTTCCATTCGTGGAAAAAACTTTAAGGTTTCTGCAGGAGAACTCCCGAAACTACATAAATCGGTAGGCGCAACATGGAACAAAACCATCCGGAACTATGAAGCCCATATGAAGGCGGTTCACGGCATCTGGAAAACCCATTATGACTTGCGAGAGGAGTATTTTTTCACCTCACACATCCTGCAGGCCGTCACCAGCGCATATTTCCCGACGCAGGCGGACCTGCAGGTAGCCGACGATGCCATCAAGAGCCTCAAGGCGGCCGCAGGCGCGGGAAAACTTGAGGGCATCCAAAACGCGAACCACGAAGCCGAAAAATGGGTCGGCAGGTTGTCCAAGGAGATGGACAACTACACCAAGGCAATATCAAGTTCAGCAACCAACCTTGTGGCCGGTGCTGAATTCACGCGCGATGCTGCGAAGGATGGCGTGGAAATACTGTCGCAGCTTATCCTGGCCAAGGCGCCCGGCGGGGCGGCCGCTGCGGCCGCAGTGTCCGGTGGCTACAACGAACTGCTCGATCAGATCGAGAAGGCGCAGGCGCCGAATGCCCCAAACATCATGGTGGCCGCAGCCATCGTCATCAACGCTGCCGCAATGGATGCCCTGATCAAAGGGTCCATGACGCACTTCAAGCTTGCCGAGAAAGTCTATGAGAAAGTCGGCGGACAGGCAACGAAGCTGGTCGGCAAGTACATGAAGCCCCCAGAGATTTCTGATTATGTGAAAAAAATCTGGGAAAAGCAGATCGAGACGACAATCGAGTCGTCGCTCAAGGAGATCGTCAAGGCCTTCAAGCCAGGGTCCAAGTTGACGCTTGCCCAGGCGCTGGAAAATATCTTCGACGAGGTCCTTAAGAAGACGACTGCGATGCAGGTTTTTGGCAAGATCCCCAACCAGATCGCCAAGACCGAGGGCCTGGTGCTGGCCAAGATCAAAAGTGGCGCGATCAAGGGGGTTAAGCTCGAAGGCAAGGCGCTCGAAGAACAGGTCAAGAAACTTGTCGAAAACTCGATTGAAAAACTGCTCGAGAAGGTGATTAAGGGCACAGGGGAGAAGGTTGATAACCTGGCGCAGGCCTTGATGGCCGAAATCATCAATGACAGCAAGTTCAAGGCCGACGTCACCAAGATCGCCGCCAAGCAAAAATGAGCGGCGCAGCGCCCCTGATGGTGGATCAGACCAGAAGCCGGATGCCACGAGCGGGAGAGGAAACACCCGGCCTCACGGGATGTTCGTGCGGATAAGGAGGCTCGTTCGAACGAATTGCTGAAGCCCAATGCGTTGGACTGTTCGTGCGGCTCAGGCCCTGGCGGTGTCTTTGGCACGCGCGCATCGCTGGCCGTTTCACGGCTTGTTGGATCGGGCCCGGCGCGGGCGGAGTGGAGCGCGCGGGGCAGCCGCAGCGGCACTCGGACACACCTGAACTCGACCCATCGTTCAGACGTGATGGCGAACAACGCGCCGCGACGGGGCCGACCGATTTGCATCGGCCTGCTGCCAGGATGCCACCTGAAAGCCATCCGAGATGTGCGGGACGGCGAACAGCAGCGGTGGACGGCAGGAGGCCGATGCTGTCCGGCGCCCGAACGTCAGTTGGCTCCAAGGCTGCGCTGGAGCTTCGCGATCGCGCCGGGCAGGCCGCGGACCTTCAGCACGCGGCCGGTCTCGTCGTAGTCCTCTGACAGGACGCGGGCGCTTTCGTACACATCGCCGATCAGGCCCTGCTTCGCGTAGGGGATGATCAGCACGTCTTCCACCATCGATGCCTCGAAGAAGGCGATGATCGTGTCGCGCAGGGCGCTGACATCCTCGGGCACGTGGGCGGAGAGCAGGATCGCGCCAGGATGCCGGCAGGCCAGAGCGGCGCGGCCGGCTTCGTCCACACGGTCGAGCTTGTTCAGCACCAGCAGGGACGGCACCGCGTCCGCCCCGATCTCGCGCAGCACCTCGCGGCTGACCTCGAGCTGGGCCTCGTAAGTCGGGTCCGACGCGTCCACCACATCCAGCAGCAGCGAGGCCTGCAGCGCCTCCGCCAGGGTGGAACGGAACGAGGCGACCAGATCGTGCGGGAGCTGCTTGATGAAGCCCACCGTGTCGGACACCAGCACGCGGGGGCGGGTTTCGGGCTGCAGCGCGCGCACCGTCGTGTCCAGCGTGGCGAACAGCTTGTCCTCCACCAGCACCTGGCTGCCGGTGAGCGCGCGCATGAGGGAGGATTTGCCGGCGTTGGTGTAGCCGACCAGCGCCACGCGCAGCTGGTCGCGCCGGGCGGTGCGGCGCTGGTCACCGTCGCGCTGCACCGCGTCGAGCTGGTCCTTCAGCTCGGACAGGCGGTCGCGGACCTTGCGGCGATCGAGCGCGAGGGCGGTTTCGCCGGCGCCGGGGCCCTGCTGGCGCTCGCCGCCGCCGCCGGTCTCGCGCAGCCTGGGGGCCACGTATTTGAGGCGCGCCATTTCCACCTGCAGCCGTGCCTCGCGGGTGTTGGCGTGGCGGTGGAAGATCTCGAGGATGACGCCGGTGCGGTCCAGCACCTCCGCACCGGTGGCGCGTTCGAGGTTGCGGATCTGGCTGGGGGACAGTTCGTGATCGACGATGACGAAACTGGGCCTCGGTGCGGAGTCCGCAGCCAGATCGGGCGCGGAGGGAGCCACCGATCCTCCTGCGCCCTCGAAGCGCTGCCGTGCCTTGGCCTTGGGCGGCGGGGCCATCGAGCCGACCACGCCCGTGCCCCCGGTCAATGCCGCGAGCTCGGCGAGCTTGCCGCTGCCCAAGAGCAGCCCAGCGCCGGTGCCCTCGCGCTTCTGCGACAGCGTGCCGGTGACCTCGTAACCCAGGGTCTTCACCAGGCGCCCGAGTTCCTCGAGGCTGGCCTCGTGGGCGATATCGTCGATGTCTGGGGTCTGGATGCCGACGAGGACGGCGAGTGGGATTGGGGGTTTGGTCTCCATGACCCAACCTGTAACACATAACGCCTGAAAGCCTCGACACCGCGGCGGGCTCCCATTGGACGAACGCAGCGCCCCATGGCATGAGGCGGGCCAGGGAGAACCGCCATGTTCATGCAGGCCAACGGCATCGATATCCATGTCCAGATCGACGGGCCGCCGGGGGCGCCGCCGCTGCTGCTGATCCATTCGCTGGGCACCAGCCTGCATGTCTGGGATGAGCAGGCGCGCGCGCTGTCCCGCTCGTTTCGCGTTGTTCGCGCCGATCTGCGCGGGCATGGGTTGACTGAGATGGTCAACGGGCCCGGGGCGATCGCGACCTATGCGCAGGATATGCTGGGGGTGCTCGATGGGCTCGGGATCGCGCGGGCGCATGTCGGCGGGCTGTCCATTGGCGGGCTCGTGGCGCAGTCCATCGCGGCACAGGCACCTGAGCGCGTGATGTCGCTGATCCTGTGCGACACCGCCATGGTGATCCCGCCACCGGAGGGCTGGCACACGCGCGCCGCCGCGGTGCGGGCCGGGGGAATGGGCGTGATCGCCGATGCGGTGATGTCGCGCTGGATCACGCCGGGGTTTGCCGAAACGCCCCAGGCCGCGGGGCTGCGCGCCATGCTGCTGCGCACCTTGCCGGAGGGCTATGCGGGGGCCGCCGAGGCGATCGCGGCCTGTGACCTGACCGAGAGCACGAAGGCGCTTAGCCTCCCTGCCCTCATCATCGTAGGCGATCAGGACCAGGCGACGCCGGTTTCCAGCGCCGAGGCGATGCAAGCGGCGATCGCGGGGTCTCGACTCGTGGTGCTGCCGGGTGCGGCGCATATCCCGACCGTCGAGACGCCGGATGCCGTGACATCGGCGATGGCGGCGTTTCTGCAGCCGGACACCGCAGATCGTCACAGCGCGGGGATGGAGATCCGGCGGCAGGTGCTGGGCTCGGCCCATGTCGATCGCGCCGTTGCCAACACGACGGCGTTCGACGAGGCGTTTCAGCATTTCATCACGCGCACCGCATGGGGCTCGGTCTGGACGCGCGACGGGCTGGACCGGCGCACGCGCAGCCTGCTGACCATCGCGCTGATGGCAGCCCTTGGGCATCACGAGGAGCTGAAGCTGCATGTCCGCGCCAGCCGCAACACTGGGGCCTCGGCCGAGGATGTGGCCGAGGTGTTGATCCAGGTTGCCGCCTATGCCGGCATCCCGGCCGCCAACGCCGCGGTGCGGATTGCCAAGGAAACCTTCAAGGAGATGGAGTCATGAGCGATCCGGTTCCGTTCCGCCCCTACGCCGCCGGCAGTCAACCCGACTACAATGCGCCGACCTATGGCAGCACCGCCCTGCGTCACCCCTCGCAGCCGCTGCTGCGCGTGCCGCACAGCCTGACCGAGACCACCGGGCCGCAGCACGATGCCGCACGCTATCCCAAGCGCGATATGCTCACCCAGGTGGCCGGCGCACCGCGCGAATCGATGGGGCAGCGCATCGTCGTGGAAGGCCATGTCACCGACGAGGACGGCCGGCCGGTGCCCAACACCATGATCGAGATCTGGATGGCCAACGCCGCCGGGCGCTACCACCACGAGGGCGACCAGCATGACGCGCCGCTCGACGAGCATTTCGACGGCGCAGGGCGCGTGTTCACCGACGCGAACGGGCATTACCGCTATGTTGCGATCAAGCCCGGCGCCTATCCGTGGCGCAACCACCACAACGCCTGGCGGCCCAACCACATCCATTACTCGCTGTTCGGCGCCGGCTTTGCCTCGCGCCTGATCACCCAGATGTATTTCGAAGGCGATCCGCTGCTGGCGCTCGATCCGATCTACAACTCGATCCCCGATCCCGCCGCACGCCTGCGGATGGTAGCGGATTTGGACATCGGGCTGACCGAGCCGGAATGGGCGTTGGGCTATCGCTTCAACGTCGTGCTGCGCGGCCGCGGCGCCACGCCGTTCGAAGAGCCCGGGGAGCACTGAGATGGCGCACGCGACCCCCAGCCAGACCATCGGGCCGTATTGGCACCTGCTGCTTGAGCCGAGTTGGGCCGACCTCACCCGCTTCGGGGCCACCGGTGAGGTCATCACCCTCGAAGGCCAGATCACCGACGGCGCCGGTGCACTCGTCACCGATGCCTGCGTCGAGATCTGGCAGACCAGCCCGCCCATCTCCGAAACATTCGACGGCTTCGGCCGCAGCCGCACCGACATGAACGGCATGTTCCACTTCAAAACGATCCGCCCGGGCCCAACACCCGGCCTCGGCAACGCCCAGCAGGCGCCCCATCTCGCCCTGACCATCCTCGCCCGCGGGATCACCAAGGCGCTGATGACGCGGGTCTACTTTGAAGGCGATGACGGCCAGGACACCGATCCCGTGCTGAACCTGATCGAAGACCCAAAACGTCGCGCCACCCTGATCGCCAAGAAGACCAGCGAAGGCTCCTATCGCACGGACATCTGCCTGCAAGGTCCCGCCGAGACGGTGTTTCTCGACGTGTAACAAAGAGAAGCCAGGGCTCTGCCCTGGCCTTCCTTCCTTGCCCCGAGACCCGCCACCCGGCATGATCTAGGGAAAACGGGAGCGCAAGATGGCACAGGTTTCCATCCGCAAGGTCGTCAAGGCCTATGAGACGTATCAGGCGGTGCACGGCATTGATCTGGAGATCAAGGACGAGGAGTTTGTTGTGCTTGTCGGGCCGTCTGGCTGTGGCAAGTCCACGACATTGCGGATGATTGCGGGGCTGGAGGAGATCACGTCTGGCGAGATCTTGATTGGCGGCGATGTGGTGAATGACATGCCGCCGCGCGATCGCGATATTGCGATGGTGTTTCAGAATTACGCGCTGTATCCGCACATGACCGTGTTTGACAACATGGCTTTCGGGTTGAAGCTGCGGAAGTATTCGAAGGCGGATATCAAGACGCGGGTGGATGAGGCGGCGCGGATCTTGGATATTCAGCCGTTGCTGGAGCGCAAACCCAAGGCGCTGTCGGGCGGGCAGCGCCAGCGTGTGGCGATGGGGCGGGCGATTGTGCGGCATCCGCGGGTGTTTCTGTTCGACGAGCCGCTGTCCAACCTCGACGCCAAGCTGCGGGTGCAGATGCGCACCGAGATCAAGAAGGTGCATCAGACGGTGCGGACCACCACGGTCTATGTGACGCATGATCAGGTGGAGGCCATGACGTTGGCGGATCGGGTGGTGGTGATGAACCAGGGGCGGATCGAGCAGGTTGGGCCGCCGCAGGAGCTGTATCACCATCCGGCGACGCGGTTTGTGGCGGGGTTCATCGGCTCGCCGGCGATGAATTTCCTGCCGGTTCGGGTGATCGACGATGGCGGGTTGAAGGTGCAGCTGTCGTCCGGCGTGAAGCTGGGTGTGCCGCCGTCGCGGGTGGAGCGGTATCGGCCGCTGGTGGGACGGGAGATGACCCTTGGGCTCCGGCCGGAACATCTGACCGAGACCCGGGACATCGAGAAGCCAGGTGTCGAAAAATTCGAGGCGCTGGTGGATGTGACGGAGCCGATGGGCATGGAGACGATGGTGCATTTCTTCGATGCCGGCGCGCCGGTCTGCGCCCGCGTCGATCCGGCGACGCAGTGTGTGCCAGGGGAGATGATGACGCTCGCGGCCGACATGAACCAGATGCATCTGATCGACAACGACACGAACAGGGTGGTCTGAATGGATCAGGTTCAGACGCATTTGGTGCCGGTGGATGAGCTGGACCGGCTGATCACCGGGATTTTCGAGCGGGCGGGCTGCGATGCTGTGGAGGCGGCGCGGATTTCGCATCATCTGATCGGCGCCAATCTGACCGGGCATGACAGCCATGGCGTGATCCGGGTGCCGCGCTATGTGCAGTGGCTGGGTGAGGGCAAGGTGCTGGCGGGGCAGACGCCTGATGTTGTGGCCGAGAGTGCGACGCATGTGGTGCTCGATGGGAAGTTCGGCTTTGGGCAGACGATCGGGCCGATCGCCGTCGATCTTGGGATTGCGAAGGCGAAGGCTTCGGGCATGTGCATCGTTGCTTTGCGCAACTCGGGGCATATCGGGCGGATCGGCGATTGGGCGGAGCGGGCGGCGGCAGAGGGGCTGGTGTCGATCCATTTCGTGAACGTGTCGCAGGGTGAGATCGTGGCGCCGTTTGGCGGTGTGGATCGGCGGTTTTCGACCAATCCGATGTGTGTGGGAGTGCCAGCGCTGGACGGGCAGGACATGCTGCTGCTGGATTTCGCGACCTCGCTGGTGGCGGAGGGCAAGGTTTTGGTGGCGTCCAATGGCGGGAAGGCGCTGCCGGCGGGGTCGCTGATCGCACCGGACGGGATGCATTCGACCGATCCGGAGACGCTGTATGGGAAGCTGGTGCCGAGCGGGCCGCGCGATCCGGCCAATGGCGCGGGGGCGTTGCGGACGTTTGGCGATCACAAGGGCTCGGGCATCGCGTTCATGTGCGAGATTCTGGCGGGGGTGCTGACCGGGGGCGGTACGTCCGGGCCACTGACGGGGGGCAAGCGATCGCGGATCGGCAACGGGATGTTCTCGATCTATCTCGACCCCGCGCATTTCGGCGCCGAGGGGTTTGCGCGGCAGGCGGCGGAATATGCGGCGTATGTGAAATCGTCCCGCCCGTCCGAGCCGGGGGGCGAGGTGCTGGTGCCGGGCGAGCGCGAGGCGCGGACGCGCCGGGAGCGGCTGGAGGGTGGGATTCCGCTGCAGCTGGAGACCTGGAACGCGCTGCTCAGCTGCGCGGCAAACTAAGACGCGCTTCGACCACGTCGTCCTCGCCAGGCAGGTGGTGGATGGTGAAGCCGAGCTTGCGGATGAAGGCCAGCATCGGGCGGTTGTCGGCCAGGATCTGGCCGGCGATCTCTGATAGGCCCTGGTTTTCGCCCCAGGCGATCAGGCGGCGCATCAGCTCGCCGGCGATGCCGCGGCCTTTCATGTCGGGCTGCACCACCACCGCGAACTCGCCGCGATCGGCCCCCTCGCGCACCAGGCGGGCGACGCCCAGGGTTTCGGACGGGCCATCCTGATGCTCGCGCATTGCGACGAACGCCATTTCGCGCTCGTAATCCACCTGGGTCATGCGCGCCATCTGCTCGGGTGACAGCTCGCGCATCGCGGAGAAGAAGCGGTAGCGGATGTCCTCGGGTGACAGGCGGGCGAAGAAGGCACCGTGGGCCTCGGCGTCCTCCGGGCGGATCGGGCGGATGGTCAGGCGCTCGCCCTGGGTTTCGAACACGCCGGAGAGCTCGGCGGGATAGGGCGAGATGGCAAGGCGGCCTTGTGGGGCGCCGGCCGGGCGGAGGCGGATCCAGGCATCGGCGACCAGCACGCCGTCCGCATCGACGAAGATCGGGTTGATGTCGAGGGCGGCGATGTCCGGGAAATCGACGACGAGCTGGCTGATGCGGACCAGCGTGTCGGCGACGGCGGCGGTGTCGGCGGCCGGCAGGTCGTGAAGTGCCACGAGCGCCTGGGACACCTTGGTGCGGGCGATAAGGCCCTGGGCGAGCGGCAGGTTGAGCGGCGGGAGGTCGACGGCGATGTCGTGCAGGATCTCGGCGGCCGTGCCGCCCTGGCCGAACAGGATGGTGGGGCCGAAGGTTGCGTCCTCCTCCACCCGGATCAGCAGCTCGCGCGCGCGGGCGGCCTGGCGCTGGACGAGATAGCCCAGCGGTGCGTCGCCCAATACCCTGGCCGCGTCACGGACCTGGGAGCCGTCCCGCAGATCGAGCATGAGGCGGCCACGGGCATGCGGGTCTGAGCGATGGGTGCGGCGGCGCTTCAGGACCACGGGGAAGCCGAGCAGATTTGCGGCAGCCACAGTGTCGTCGGCGGTCATGGCGACGCGATGGGGGGCGGTCGGCACGCCATAGGCGGCGAGCACGGCCATGGCCTCGTCCTGCGCCAGTTCGAGGCGGCCAGTGGCTCTGGCTTCGCGGAAGACGCGCTGCACCGCCGGCTGGTCCGGTGCGAGGCGCAGCACGGCGCTTTGCGGCAGCTCGCGGGCGGCCGCGCGGTTGCGGCGGTCCTGCACCAAATGCTGGAAGCCGCGCACGGCCTGTTCGGGGGCGGCGAAGGCGGGCACGCCGCCGGCAGAGAGATCGCGGCGGTGGCCGGCGCCGGTGGTCTCGCCCATGACACAGACCAACAAGGGCACCTTGAGCGTGCCAGCCGCGGCGATGGCGGCG
>CAIQQQ010000452.1 GCA_903873995.1 uncultured Rhodospirillales bacterium | reverse complement strand
TTGGTCGAGGGCGCGAGCAGTTCGGGATCGATGGTCCGCGCGAGGACAATGGGCTCGGCGATGAGACTGGATGGACCTGCCCTTGTCCGTTCGGTGGGTTGTGACGCGCTGGTCGTGGGGGCGACCGCGGCCGAGGGGATGATCAGAGTTTGGATCGGACTTTGGGGCGGTGGCGCGGTCACTGGCGGGCTGGGCGATGCGGGGGTCGTGTCGCTACGCGAAGGCGGGGCGGCCGGTCCAGAAGGCGCGTTGGCTTCAGGTCGCGTAAGGCGGGGCGGGACGGGGGAGGCGGTGGGGCGCTCGGCGGTGCTGGGCTCTGGCGCGATCATCCGGACGGATGGGGTGGCGTCCTGGGGGCTTGGAGCCGGTTGGGCTTGGCGATAGGGCGCGGCGGCGTCGGCTGCCGGCTCTTCGGGAAGTGCTGTTTCAGCCAGGGGGGCTGGGGCGGGTCGGGGAATTGGCGGTGGGAGGGATGTCAGCGCTGTTGCCAGGGATTGGAAGTCTCGCAGGCTCGCTGCGGTGGCGGCGATGTGAGAGTCGAGCGCTGAGAGCTCTTTCTCGATCAGGGCCACAACGGCGCTGACCCCGTTGTCAAGCGCCAGGCGGATGCCGATTGCGTAGGCGTCTTCCATCAGGGGCTCCGCAAGGCCTGGGTGACGGCGTGGGCGACCGCGTGGGCGGCGGGTTCGCCGGCAGCGGCTGCGATCGGGGCGAAGGTTGGGCGGGGCGGCAGTTCGCTGGTGCCGTGCTCCTGCCAGAATGCCACCTGGGAGGTGCTGCCGATCGCGGCTTCCGGCCCCTCGGCCTGGAACGCGATGCTGTCGCGGAGCGCTCCGGTGCGAAGCCAGGGGTGGTCGTGCGGGCCGCCCGGGGCCGTGGAGAGTGCGTCTCGGAGCTGTATTTCGATGGTTTCGGCCTGGGCCGCGAGTGCGGCGTTGGCGACCGTTTCGAGGTCCAGCCTGGCGAGGCGTCGGGTGAACTCGGAGAGGGTCATCCGCGTTCTTTCCAGGTGAGGGTGGTGAAATCGAAATTGCCGCCGTCTAGGCGGCCGAGGGCTACGACCCAAGCGAGGCGGTCGGTCGTGTCCAGGCTGAAGGCGATATCGAACGGCACCCCGTTGCGGACGAGGTAGAGGCAATCGACCAGATCGGGGTGCCGGCTTAGTTTCCCGCTTGGGTGACCTGGTCGGCCTGATGCTGCGGGCGGAGGGCGTGGGCGATGGCGGCGAGGCCGGGATCGCCGAGGCGGGAGACCAAAGCCTCGATCTGCGCCTCGTTTGTGGGGGGCGGGACGGGGATGTCGTCGATGCTGGCGGTGGAGCAGGCGAGCGTGGCCATGCCGAGCCAAAGATGGTTCTGGGCGAGGCTGGGGCCGGCGGCCTTGAACAGACGGAGACGGTCGAGCGCGGTAAGACGGCGGATGGTGAGGGTGCGGCCGTCGCTGTCCTCTATGGTCTGGGTCTGTTGGGCGGCCTGAAGGTGGCGCGTGGTGGGGGTGTCCATCCTTGGGCTCCCAAATACAATGCGTCTCAGACGCGGGTGCGCTTGGTGGCGAAGAATTCCAGGCGCTGCTTGACGCTCTGGTCGCCGCGCCAGGCACCGGCCTGGGTCAGTTTGAAGACGGCGCCCTGGTATTGGTAGGTGCTGGTGCTGCCGTCCACTTCGGAGACGTATTGATAGAGCGTGCCGGTGGGGACGGCGCCGTTGGCGAGATAGGCGGCCTCGATGGCGGCAATGAAGTCGTCCACCACGGAGCTGCCTCGCTCGATATCGAAATGGCCGTCCCATCCTTTCGGGAGCTCGGCGGCAAGCTGGGTGCCGTCGATCCGGTCGATGCGGATGGGTGTGGTGAGCTGGCGGCTTTCAAAGCCTGTGACATGCGTCAGGTCGATGCGGCCATAGGGGCCGATGACGACGAGCTGGCAGTCGCGGCCGACGGAGAAGGCGTTGCTGGGCATGGGTTAATTCTCCTTAGGCCGCGAGCGAGCCGGGGGCGCCGGGCAGGGTCTGGCGTTGGACCTGGACGGTCTGGCCGCCTTCCATGTTGACGATGAATTTCTCGTTGATCGCCTGGTAGCGGATCTGCGCGTCGGACTGGACGTAGCCGAGGCCGGTGCGCGAGGTGGGGTTGTTGCTGGTGTCGCAGATGACGCTAAAGGGCAGCGTGCCGTCCTGCGAGCCGAGCAGGCCCTGGCTCAGCATGGCCTGCAGGAAGCTGAGCTGGGTGGCGCGGATGCGGCGGAACAGGGCGTTGTTCACCACCTGGCCGACATATTGGCCCATGCCGGCGGCGAGCGTAGCGGCGATGTAGTTGGTGAGGCGGGTGTAGTTGTCGCCGTTGGTGGCGGCGTTGCTGCTGCTGTTGTGGCCGCCGCGAACGCCCCAGAAGCTGCCGGCGGGCTGGGGGTTGGCGATCACGTCGATCCCGGCCTGGAGCAGAACGCCCAGTTCGGCGGCGCTGTAGCTTGTGGACTGTCCGGAGCCTGGGGTGCCGCTCTTTTGGCTGCCGACGACGCCGTAGAGCGGCTTGTTGAGGCTCGACTGCTCGGGAGAAAGGTTGGCGAGGCGGCCGGCGGTAAAGCCTTGCGGGCTGACCAGGCGGAGTGTGGCGTTGGACTGGTCGTTCCACCACAGCCAGTCACCGAACATCAGCTTGCAGGCGTAGATGTCGAGGCCGGCGCTGGCCTTGGTGGCGACGGCGTTGGCGATCGTGTCGGACGCCGGGCCGGTGAGGATCATGTAGACGCCCTCTGCGAGGCCGAACGCGGCCTGGGTCGTGTATTGCGTCGGGTCGTCGGCGTCTGCCAGGAGGCCGATCGAGCAGCCTTGGCCGCGAAGCGCATAGAGGCCGCGTCGGGGGATTGTGTCCTGACCGATCAGTGTAGCGGCAGTGATCGTGGTGGCGCCGTCGCTGCCGGGCGTGCCGGAGGCGAAGGCAACGGTCATCGCGGAGGCCGTTGCCGAGGTGCCGCCGGCGGTCGCGGCGACGAGCTGCGATGGGCCGCGCTGGGTGCCGTTGCCGGCGTTGATGGCGGCTGCGAGGTTCGTCCAGAATGCCGTGCCGAAGCCTGGGATATTGTCGAACACCTCTGGCTGCAGGCCGGGCAGGGTGATTGTGGCGCGCCAGGTGTTGGCCTTGGAGCCTGTCGCAAGCGTAATGGCGAGCGCGTTGCCGAGCGAGCCGGTGTAGAGTGCGGTCAGAGTGAAGCTGGTGCCGGGGAGGGTGACGCTGGCGGCGCTGTCTGTGCCGTCGGTGACGCGCACACAGCGGAAATTGCTGGCACCTTGCTGGATCGCGGTCGCGACCTGGCTGCCCATGTCATATTTGCGGGGCTGGATGGGGCCGAAATTGCGGGCGTAGTCGGCCATCGTGGCGGTGATGACCGGTAGGCCGACGGGGCCCCAGGTGGCTGTGCCGACCACGCCCACGACGTTCGTGGGCACGCCGTTGAGAACGAGGTTTTGCGGCGGGACGATCTGAACATAGAGATCGGGGACCACCAGGGCGGTGGTGTTGATGTTGCCTTGCTGGACGATGGGCATGGGGGCAGGGCTCCTGCTGTCCTGGACGGAGGTGGCGCCGGGATCGGGGTTATGTGAGGGCTCAGCCCAGGAGGGTTTGGGCGAGGGTGCCGTTCGGCATGATGTTCGTGTCGCTGAAGATCAGGGCCGGCAGGGTGGTGGTGAGGGTGGTCGCGTAGTCGATCTCTAAGATGAGATCGCGGCGGTAGAGATTGGCGTTCTGGCTTTGGTCGAAGGTGATCGAGCGGACCAGGCGCATGCGGGCGCTGGTGGCGTCAGGCAGGGAGACGAAGGGCTGCGTGCTGAAGGCGATGTCGAGCAGGCTTGCGGTGCTGTCGCGCGTGCCGGGGTCGGGGCACCAGCAGGTCATGCGGAAATCCTGGGCCTGGCGGCGGGTGATCGTCTGTGTCTGCTGGTCGGCTGCGACGCGGCCGATGATGGCGCCGGCGCCGGGGATGGTGATCGTGGGGCCTGCGGCCGTGGCGGGGCGGGTGGTGCGGATGTAGCTGGCGAGGATACTGGCCACAAGTTCGAGTGTGTCGCCTTGGGCGGCGCGGTGGACGAAGGCTTGGTTGTCGATTAGTAGGCCAGCGATCTGGCCTGTGCTGGCGGTGCCGCCGAAGGTGGCGGTGGTGGCGTCTGTCAAGACGGTCAGGGTGGCCGGCATTGGAGAGAGCGGGGTAGGCGGGTCGATATGGCGGGTTGTGATGCGGTAGCCCTCGCCGGGATGCACGGTGACGGTGATCGTGCCTTGCGCCAGATCGGTGTTCAGGGCCGCGGCGTTGGGCCAGCCGCGGAAGATGCGGCACAGGCTGCCTAGGACGCTCGGGGCGTTGATGCCTTCGGGGTATAGCGTGGCTGTGGCGAGGCTTGCGAGAGCGGCTTCCACATCGGACTGGTCGGCCATGCTGAGGTCCTTCTGGTCAGGGCGCCTGCTGGACGGTGAGGCGCCATGCCTGGTCGGTCAGTTCGGCGCTGGCGATCACGGTGACCCGGCCGAGATCGTCGGTCAGGCGGTCGCCGTTCAGCAGGTGCAGGTTGAGGCTGACCGGCAGGAGCACGAGGAAGGTGCCGGTGGGGAGCTCGCCGGCGATGCCGTAATCGGCTGTGGTTGTGCTGCCAGCTGTCAGAAATCTGGCGGGCCAGGCCTGTGCCAGCGTGGTTTCCGTTGCGGTGACTGTGCCCCCATAGGCGTTGAGGCCGGCGGAGTTGGCTGACGCGGGCCGGCTGATGTCGATGAGGCGGGTGCAGCGGGTGCACAGCGGTGGCAGGCCGAGCTGCTGGGCGGCGATGAACCAGGTGGCGTGGTCTGACACGCGACGGGCGAGATCGCCGGGGCGGGTGTTGGTGAAGTCGAAGGCGCCGGTCCAGAACGGTTCTGTGTCTCGGACGGCGCGGTTGCGCATGGCATGTTCGGGCAAGAAGGCGGCCGGGATGCGCTGGAGCAGGTTGGCTGGATCGAGCGGGGTGAGTAGGCCGCTGGGGCGGAAGATGTCGTGGGGTGAGCCGATCCGGCTGGCGGTGCGGGTCTGGCCCAGGGCGAGGCGGGCCTGCAGGGTGGCGGCATCCATCAGACCACCATCCTGAGGCTGCCGTCGCCCAGCGCGGGGCCTGGGGGAACGCCGAAGAAGCCGCAGAGGCGGCGGCGCCAGTCGTCGAACAGTCGGGTTCGTTCGGTAACCTCGCGGGCATTGCGGGTCCAGGCGGCGGCGGTGTCGGTGTCAAGGGTGTCGGAGGCGTCGGTGACGGCGGCCTCGAGAGAGGCCAAGGTCGTGAGGTAGGTGCGGGCGACGGCCTCCTCCGCGTCTGACAGGCGTTGGAGGCGGTATTCTAGCAATCCATAGGCTTGGTAGAAGCGCCAGTTACTGAAGCCGCCATTGCCGAGGCCGTAGGCGGGGTAGCCCATGTGGCGGCGCAGATCGGTGAGTTCGGCGTCGAGGAAGGGCATGGCTGGCTCCGGTGCGAGTGGCGCGCGAGGGATTCCCCCTCTCCCTTGGGGAGAGGGGGGGGGGCGGTCAGGCGGCTGTCATCGGGGCGCTGGCGGCTTGCAGGGCCTGCTTCAGCCTTGCGTCCAGATGGACGGGTTGGCTCTGGTGGAACTGCAGCAGCTTTTTCTCAAAGTGAAAGCTGTAGGGCTCCGAGAAGATGAACACCGAGCCGGGCGGCAGGGTTGCCTTCAGGGTGGCCGTCGTGAGCTGTGTGACGCAGCCGTTGAGCACGCCTGGCGTGGCGGTGCGCAGCTGGTCCTGCGGTTCTGTGCTGGTCATGGCGGTCAGCCGATATGCTCAATCATGACGGCGCGCTTGTAGTTGGCGTTGGTGGCGGTGGGGACCGTGGTGGGGTTGGTCGTGGTGTCGCTGGGGGCACAGAAGCCGCCGATCCAGTACCAGCTCTGGGCGATGATCTGCTGCAGGCGGTCGATCGGCTCGCGGGTAACCATGGCGACGCCGTCCACGATGGAGATCAGGCTGTCTTCGGGGGTGACGTCGGCGGTGGCCATGCCGGCGAAGTCACCTTCGATGAGGGCGCCCTGGCCGACCACGATCGGGCGACGGATGACGGTGTTGGCGATGGTGGGGTGGGCCTGGACATAGGCTTCGGTGGTGGGGATGAAGCGCAGGCCGAGGAAGTCGTTGATCATGCCTTTCTTGAAGACCTGGTTCGCCGAGGTGGCGCCCTGGAAGAGCTGGCGGAAATCGTTGTCGGCGAAGAGCTGGCGAGCACTGACCGGGTCGAGATAACAATTGTAGACGCCGTCGATCTCAGGGACGGCGTTGAGGCGGAGCTGAGCTACGGCGTTGAGCAGGGCGCCCATCGTCAGGACGTCGGTCGATTGCAGCAGGCTGGTATTGCCGCGGCCGCTAGGGCGCATGATCGAGCTGGCAGTCGTTGCGGCGACGGTGTTGCCGGCCGTGGCGTCTGCGACCGTGACGCTGCTGTTGAAGGTGAGGATTCCGGAGATGCCGTTGGGGGCGGTCGAGATGTTGGTGGCGTCCGCCGTGACGCCGATCAGCGTGTAGGTGTTGCTGCCGACCATGACGGTGAGGCTGGCGCTGCCGCCGACGGGGGTCTGCACGCCGTTGACGAAGGCGGTCTGAAAGCCCCGGATGTCATCGACCGCGACGGCGGGGCCTGATGACGCGAGAGTGGTGCGGACGCGGGTGTTGCCGCCGAAATAGGGCGAGAACAGCGCGTTGCGGGCCAGTTCGTCGAGGCTGCGGGCGGCCTGTTCGCCGTTGATGGCGGCGTTGAGCAGGAACTGGCTGGCGATGCCGACGCGCGAGGTGACCATGTTGAGGTCGGTGGTGGCGGCGTAGTGGTTGATGGTGATGGTGTACTGCTCGATGCCGAAGGTCGCCGTCGTCAGGCCGTTGTCGAGGTTGGTGTTGGTGGCGGGCGCTATGGGTGCCGTGACACTTGGCTTGAGGCCGGCGCGGGTCTTGGTGAGGGTTTCACCGATGCCGACGGCGAAGTCCTGCCGGTCTGCGCACATGCGGTAGCCGAGGCGGGAATGCAGGGAGGATTCGAACTCGCGCTCGAGGAAGCCCTGCTGGATGATCGGCTGGAGGGCGGCGGGGAAGTTCTGGATGCCCATGGGAATTTCCTTGTTGGCGGTTTCGAGTGGTGGCGGTCAGGCGGCCGGGTTCAGCGCTTCAGCAGCAGGGCGCGGGCGGCCTGCCACTCCGCGTGATTCATCTCCGTGGCGCGTTTGGCGGCCGGCGGGGTGCTGGGGGGGGCCGCGGCGAGGCTGGAGGTGGTTGCCGGCTGGAACAGATAGGGTTTGGCTCGTTTCAGGTCGGCCATGAGCTGGGCGACGCCTTGGATTTCGCCCGTGTCGTCCGGCTTGAGGGGGGTGGTGTCGACCAGCTTGAGGCCGTCTAGGTCGATCATGCCGGCGCGAAGGGCGTGGGATCGGAGTTCCGACAGCACCAGGCGCTGGGTGGTGCGGGCCTCGATTTCGGCGATCTTGGCTTCCAGTTCGACGATTCGGGGGTCTTGCTGGGTGTCGTCCGTCATGGGTGCGGCTCCGGATTGATGCGGCCGAGTTCGGCCGCGATGTCGTCGACCCCGTAGAGGTCGGCGATGCTGCGCAGGGCGGTCTCGCGCGAGAGCAGGCCCTGGTCGGTGAGGGTGGCCAGGGTTTGCGCGTCCGACTTGCGGTCGTCGGATGTCGGCGCGTACCAGCGGGGCCATTTGAGGGAGAGGCGGGGCAGCGGATCGAGGGCTGGCAGGTCTGTTCCGCCGGCGGCGAGCCGGTAGCGATTGGCCGCCCTGAGGATCATGCGGGTAAGGTCGAGGATGGCCTGGCCGTAGCTGACCCGGAGGTTGTCGGCGAGCCAGATCAGGCCCTGGTTCATCATCTCGAGCGCGCGGCCGGATTGGGCGGTGGTGAGGCGATCGGCGCTGGCGCGGTTGCCGTGGACGGATTCGAGGGCGAATTCGCGCAGGGTACGGACGTAGTCGATCACCGCCTGGCTGGCGGTGCCGTTGATCTCGAGAAGGCGGGCGTCACCCTTTTCGCTGACGACGAGGGCGTTGCCGCCGCCGCGGATGAGCTCGTTGGCGTCTGTTGCCGGTTCGCGGATCAGCAGGGTTGGGTCTGAGCTGTATTTCAGGCCGCGGCCGGCCTGGCTGAGCTGGTAGTCGATCTCGATGCCGGTTTCGATGCAGGGGCGAAAGGTGCTGGCGCCGTCGATGCCGTCCGGTCCGTCGGGGCCACCGGGGAGGTTGCGGATCCAGACGATGGGCACGAACCCCAGGCCGTGGCGGGTGGTGCGGCGCTCGTCGATGACCGGGGTTTCGTTGGAGCCTGTCGGCCAGGGGAGGAACCAGGTTTCCTGTGTGCGGTCCCAGCAGCGCATGAACCAGTACTGGGCCTGAAGATCGACCATCGGGTAGCCGAGATCGGCGAGGGTGGCGCCGGTGACTTTATAGCGTTCGATGACGGTTGCGAGCTCGTCCGGTAGGTCCGGATTCCATTGCGGGGTGAGGTAGAGGGTTTCGAGCACACGGACGAAGACGCGGCCGCGGACGATGCGGAGCAGCAGGGCGACCGAGCCGATGGCGCCGCGCAAGGCTGCCTCCTGCATGATCGCGTTGAGGTTCAGTTCGGTTGCGAGATCGGCGAGGCGGGCGCGGAGGTCGTGATCCGCCGTGTCGATGGTGGGGAAGTGGCCGTCGCTGAAGGCGAGGCTGATGCTGTCATCTACGACGATGCGGGCGAGGGGGTAGCGGACGCTGGGGCGGCGTTGGCGCAGCGGGATGTAGTCGCCGGAGGCGGCGCGCTCCTCGTGAAAATCATAGGGCAGGGCGTCGTAAAGCGTGCCGTCGAGCACGCGCTTGAGGAGGGCGAGCCGTGCGGTGCGCGGTGCGTGGTCTGGGTCTGGCGGGGTGAGGCGGGCGATGGTGTCGAGCATGGCTCAGCCTTTTCGGTCTTGGGGCGCGGGCTGCTCACCGTGCGAGATGGGGGAGGGTGAGGCGGCGCGGTTGTGTTGGGCTGTCCTGGAGCAGGGCGTGGGCGCGGCTGAGGGCGTCTACCTGGTCGTCCTTGCGGCCTTGGGGGAAGTCGCGGAGCTCGTCGAGGAAGGCACGGCTCCAGGGGGCGCGGCGGATGGCGAGCAGACCTTGGTCGATGCTGGCTGCGGCGGGGGTGGCGCGGAGCAGCTTGCTGCCGGATTCCGGCCAGGCGCGGACGCGGTGGCCGGCGAGGCGCTGGGTGAGCCAGGCAATCTGCTGCTTGCCGGCCTGGCCGGGGTCTTGCGGCAGGCCGATCGTGACGTCTGGGCCGTCCTGGCTGGCGGTGGCGACGATGCTGTCGGCGACCTCGGTGGGGCCGGCGCGGATGCGGACAATATCAGTGACGATCAGGCCTGTGGCGTGGCGGGCGAGCTTGAGGCCTACCGTCCAGTCCGGGTCGCGGCCGTCTGTGGGGAGGGAGGCTGCGAGGTCCCAGGCGCGGACTTCGCGGGTGAGGGCGGGCAGCTTGTCCAGCATGGGGATGCGGGCGGTGGCGAAGAGGGCGTCTGTGTCCGGTGTCGGGTTCTGCTGGAACAGGGCCTGCCAGATGCGGGGGCCGGTGGTGGCGCGTTTGCGGGCGAGGGCTCGTTCGTCTTCCCATTCGGGCCACAGGGCCTCGCCGGGAGAGCGGCCCATTGGGTCGTTGGGTTCGGCGATGGCGGGCAGTTTGAGGGTGCGCCAGGTGTCCTGGCTTTCCAGGAGGCGGCCGCCGAGATCGTCCTCGTGCCAGCGGGTCATGATCAGGACGATGCGGCCGCCGGGTTTGAGGCGGGTGGCGAGATCTGATCTGTACCAGTCCCACAGGGAGTTACGGGCCTGGGCGCTGTCGGCCTCGGTGTGGGATTTGACCGGGTCGTCGATCAGGACCAGGTCGGCCCTTCGGCCGGTGATGGGGCCGCGGATGCCGGTTGCAAAATATTCACCGCCGGCCTCGGTTCTCCAATGGGCGCCGGCGCGTTCGGTGCGCGGCAGGGTGACGCCCAGATTCGGGTGTTCGGAGATGAGGCCGCGGACCTGGCGAGCGAAATAGGTGGCGAGGCTTTCGGTGTGGCAGGCGGCGATGATGGCGCTGTTGGAGTGGCGGGCGAGCCACCAGGCGGGGAAAAGGATCGAGGCGTAGGTGGATTTTCCGTGGCCGGGAGGGAGCAGGAGCATCAAGCGATCGCATTGCCCATTCGCCACATCGGTCAGAGCGTCAAGGATGAGTCGGTGATGGCGGGCGGGGATGTGGCCTTGGGGGGCCAACGCGGCACCGGCCCAATCTGGCAGGTCGGGGAGGGGGGGCTGGCTCGGCGGAGCGCTGGCAGGACCGGGAGGTCCTGTGGAACGAGGTGGAGGCGGGTGAG
>CAIQQQ010000451.1 GCA_903873995.1 uncultured Rhodospirillales bacterium | reverse complement strand
TATTACTTCTTTCATTCCCACTCAATTGTCCCCGGCGGCTTTGACGTGATGTCATACGTCACCCGGTTGATCCCACGCACCTCGTTCACGATCCGCCCCGACACGCGTGACAGAAACGCCATCTCGAACGGATAGATATCCGCCGTCATGCCGTCCGTGCTTGTCACCGCCCGCAGAGCGCACGCCATGTCATAGGTGCGCCCGTCGCCCATCACGCCCACCGTCCGCACCGGCAGCAGCACCACAAACGCCTGCCAGATCGAGTCGTACAGCCCGGCCTTGCGGATCTCATCAAGAAAGATCGTATCCGCCCGGCGCAGCAGATCCAGCTTCGCGCGCGTGATCGCACCCGGAATGCGGATGGCCAACCCCGGCCCCGGGAACGGATGGCGTCCGACGATCGCGTCCGGAATGTCCAACTCCCGGCCCAACCTGCGCACCTCATCCTTGAACAGTTCGCGCAGCGGCTCCACCAGCTGCAGGCGCATCCGCGCCGGCAGACCACCCACGTTGTGATGCGATTTGATCGTCACACTCGGGCCGCCCGAGAAGCTGACGCTCTCGATCACGTCCGGATACAGCGTGCCCTGTGCCAGGAAATCCGCCCCTCCGATCCGCGCTGCCTCCTCCTCGAACACCTCGATGAACAGGCGCCCGATCGTCTTGCGCTTCAGCTCCGGGTCCACAACATCCGCCAACGCATCGATGAACATGTCAGCCGCGTCGCGATGCACCAGGCGGATGTTGAAACGATCGCGGAACGTGCGCACCACCTCCTCCGCCTCGCCCTCGCGCAGCAATCCGTGATCGACGAAGATGCAGGTGAGCTGGTCGCCGATCGCCTCATGGATCAACACCGCAGCCACCGAAGAATCAACGCCGCCGGACAGGCCGCACATCACCCGCCCGGTGCCGACCTGGGCGCGGATGCGCGCGATCTGGGCGTCACGGAAACCACCCATCGACCAGTCACCGACACAGCCGGCCACATCATGGGTGAAGTTGCGCAGCAACTGGGCGCCATGCGGGGTGTGCACCACCTCCGGATGGAACATAAGGCCGTAGAACCGGCGCCCGTCATCGGCGAAAGCGGCGAACGGCGCGCCCTCGCTGGTGCCCACGGCGCGAAACCCGGGCGGCAGGCGGATCACGTGGTCGCCATGGCTCATCCACACCTGCTCGCGCGCGCCAGGCGCCCACACGCCACGAAACAGCGCACAGGGCTCAACGACGTCCACGAAGGCGCGGCCAAACTCGCGGTGCTCCGACGACGTGACCTCACCGCCCAGTTGCTCGCACATCGTCATCTGACCGTAGCAGATGCCCAGCACCGGCACGGCCAACTCGAACACCTCCATCGGCGCGCGGGGCGATTCGCCATCCGGCACACTGGCCGGTCCGCCGGAGAGGATGATGGCGCGCGGGGCGAAGTTGCGGATGCGGCCGGGATCGGCGTTATATGGCCAGACCTCGCAATAAACGCCGCTCTCCCGCACCCGGCGCGCGATCAACTGGGTGAGCTGGCTGCCGAAATCCAGAATAAGCACCCGGTCGGCAACGGCTACGGTGGTTTCAAACACCAGCGGGCTGAGGTCAGGATCGGTCGGCATCTGCGGCACCCTTCAAACAACGGTGCAGCGCGTTGCAGCACGCTCCGAGCCGTGGGGCAAGCATCGCCGTGCAGCACGGACCATTTATCCTCGTGGCCGTTCCTGATCATCCGGCTCGGGACCGGATTGCATCAATGCCGCCAGATTATCCCAGCAGTAAACGCTCTGGCGCAGGTCCACGCCCGCAAAGCGGATCGTCTCCTCCAGCGCAAGGCGCCCACCAAGCCGCTGGTAGAACCAGCGCGCCGGGTTCTCGCTCAGCACCTGCACGCAGGCAGAGCCGAACCCCTTGCCGGCCAGATGGGCCGCAGCCCGTGCCATCAGCCGGCGCCCAACGCCCTGCTCGCGGAAATCATCAAGCACGTACAGCGTCTCGAACTCACCCTCCGCCAAAGCCGGCCGGCGCGAGTGATCGGCCGAGCAGAACCCCACCACGCGCGGTGGCTCGCAGGCGGTGGCCACGAACACGCCCACCCCGGCCCGGATCGCCTGGTCGTAGAACAGCGCCTGGCGGGAAAAGGAGAGCCCAGCAAGATAGCCGGCCGGCAGGATGCCGGGGTAGGCGCTGCGCCAGGCCGTGACGTGGACAGCCCCGATCGCAGCCGCGTCCCCGGTTGCGGCACGCCTCACATTCAAGCCGTCCGCTCCATCACCGCCGTGAAGAAGCCGTCCGTGTGATGCCCAAGCGGCGTCAGCGACAGATAGGCGCCCTGCCCCGGCACCGCGGCCTCCAAGGTCCAGGCGCAGGCCAGATCGATCACCCGAAACCCCGGCTGTGCTGCCAGAAAGGCTGCGATCTGCTGGTCGTTCTCCTCCAGCAGCACCGAGCACGTCGCATAGATCAGCCGCCCGCCCGGCTTCACCAGTCGCGCCGCGTCCGCAAGGATCATCGCCTGCTTCACCACGAGCTCCGAAAGATCGTTCTCCGCGAGCCTGATCCGCGCATCGGGGTTGCGCCGCCAGGTGCCGGTGCCGGTGCAGGGCGCATCGACCAGCACGCGGTCAAACGTGCCGGACCGCCGCTTCGCCCATTTGTCGCCGGGCGTGACCAGATGCCGCTCCACATTGTGCACCCCGGCCCGGCGCAGGCGCCGCACCGCCCCCTCCAGCCGATGCTCGGACACATCGCACGCCACGATATGGCCGCGATTCTCCATGGTCATCGCAAGCGCCAAGGTCTTGCCGCCGGCGCCGGCGCACCAGTCCACGACCCGCATCTCCGGCTTCGCGTCCACAAGCGCCGCCACCAGCTGGCTGCCTTCGTCCTGGATCTCCACCAGGCCCGACTGGAACGCAGGTCCCGTGGAGACCGGCCGCCGCCCCTCGATGCGCAGGCCCCAAGGCGACAGCGGCGTAGGCTTCGCCTCGATCCCTTCGGCCGCCAGCGCCGCGATCGCCCGTTCGCGCGTGCCCGCCAACCGGTTCACCCGAAGATCGAGCGTGGCCGGCAGATCCATCGCTGCCATCTCGGCATCCAGCGTCTCGCCGAAGCGCGCGCGTAGATGCGGCACGCACCAGTCCGGCACCTCCAGCCGCACCGCGTCGGGCATCTCAGGGTTCGACACCTCCTGCCCCTCCAGCCCCGCCAGCGCCTCCTGCTCGGCGGGATTGAGCGGCGTCGGCCCGAACTGCCCACCCGAAAAGCTCTGCTTCACGCCCGACACCGCCCAGCCGCCGGTGAGCAGCGACGCCGCCGCCAACATCCGCGGATTGACGCGCATGCCCACCCGCTCAAGCCACCAGGCCAGCCGCCGTCGTGTGCGCAGGATCGTCCAGACCCTCTCGGACACCGCGCGTCGGTCACCCGAGCCGATGAAGCGCCGGTCACGGAAGAACTGGTTGGCGATCGCGTCGGCGGGCTTGCGGGGGGCGGCGTCGATGGCGGCGATCAGCTCGATGACGGCTGCGATGCGGGCGGCCGGTGTCACGTGACGGCAGACGCGAGATCGCGCAGATCGGCAAGCTCTGTCGCATGCGCGCGCAGGCCATACTCGTCCGGCTGGCCGGAGCGGTTCACCCATACCACCCGAAATCCGTTGGCCCGCGCGGCAAACGCGTCCCATGCGTTGGACGACACGAAGATCAGCTTGCCCGCATCCCCGCCCAACCGCCGGATCGCCAGATCATAGACGCGCGGATCGGGCTTGAAGACACCCACCTCCTCCACGCTCATCACCTCGTCCAGCAGCAGCTCAAGCCTGGCAGCCTTCACGGCGCTGTGCAGCATATCCGGCGAGCCGTTCGACAGGATGGCGGTCGCAACACCCTGGGCGCGTATGGCGCGCAGCATCTCCGGTACCTCAGGATAGGCATCCAGCGCGCGATAGGCGGTCGAAATCTCGGCCAGCAGGCCCAGATCCGCGATGCCATGGCGGTGGGCCACGAACTCCAGCGCCTCCTTCGTCAGCACGGCAAAATCACGGTGATGCGATGGCCCGGTCAGACTCCGGATCCAGCTGTATTCCAGCTGCTTGGTTCGCCATGCCGCCGAGATCGCCTCCCAGTTGGGACCCAGCCGTACGGCATGGCGCTGCATGGCGGAATGCACGTCCAGCAGCGTACCATACGCATCGAAAACAATGCCCTTCGTCGCCATGGTCAGCCCTCCTGACGGTAGTTCGGTGCTTCCCGGGTGATGGCCACGTCATGCACGTGGCTCTCGCGCAGACCCGCCCCGGTGATCCGGCGGAACCGCGCGCCCGTCTGCAGATCGGCAATGGTGGCGCTGCCGGTGTAGCCCATGCCGGCGCGCAGCCCACCCACCAGCTGGTGCAGCACCGCCGAGACCGGGCCCTTATAGGCGACGCGCCCTTCAATGCCTTCCGGCACCAGCTTCAGCGCGTCCTTCACCTCCTGCTGGAAATATCGGTCCGCCGAACCACGTGCCATCGCACCCAGGCTGCCCATGCCGCGATAGGATTTGTAGGAACGGCCCTGATACAGGAACACCTCGCCCGGCGACTCGTCCGTGCCGGCCAAAAGGCTGCCGATCATCACACTGTCCGCCCCGGCGCCGATCGCCTTCACCAGATCGCCCGACGTCCGCACGCCGCCATCGGCAATCGCCGGCACGCCGTGCTCCCGGCACATCGACGCCGCCTCCATCACCGCGGTGAACTGCGGCACGCCCACGCCGGCCACGATCCGCGTGGTGCAGATACTGCCCGGGCCAATGCCGATCTTGACTGCATCCGCGCCCGCCTTGATCAGCGCCACAGCCCCCTCCGGCGTTGCCACGTTGCCGGCGATGACCTCGACGGCGTTGGACATCTCCTTGATCCAGCTCACCGAGCGCAGTACGCCCTCGGAATGGCCATGCGCCGTGTCCACCACGATCACATCGACCTCGGCGTCGATCAGCGCGCGGGCGCGGGCGTGCCCGTCCTCCCCCACGCCGGTCGCAGCGGCCACGCGCAGCCGGCCCAGCTCGTCCTTGTTGGCGAGCGGGTGGGCCTGCGCCTTGTCCATGTCCTTCACCGTGATGAGGCCCACGCAGCGATAGCAGTCATCCACCACCAGCAGCTTTTCGATCCGGTGCCGGTGCAGCAGCTGGCGCGCCTGGTCGGGCTTCACTTCGAGCCCCACCGTGATGAGGTTCTCGCGCGTCATCAGCTCATAGACCTTGAGCGTCGGGTCGGTCGCGAACCGCACATCACGGTTGGTCACGATCCCCACCAGCCGCCCGGTCTCGCGCTCCACCACCGGAATGCCGCTGATATGATAATGCGACATCAGTCCGCGGGCATCGGCCAGGGTCTGGTCCGGATGAATCGTCACCGGGTTGATCACCATGCCGCTCTCGAATTTCTTGACCCGGCGCACCTGGGCGGCCTGGTCCTCCATCGAGAGGTTCTTGTGGATCACGCCCATCCCACCGTTCTGCGCCATGGCGATCGCCATGCCGCCTTCGGTCACGGTGTCCATCGCCGCCGAGATCAGCGGGATGTTCAGCCAGATGTTGCGCGTGAGCCGCGTGCGCGTGTCCGTGCTGGTGGGCAGCACCTGGGAGTAGGAGGGAACGACCAGAACATCGTCGAAGGCCAACGCCTCCGTGACGCGGCCGCCAAACGGATCATGCGCCACGGCTCGGGGCGGCGCGTCGGTCAAACTGTCAGGTGGTGTCATGGCCGGAACTCTCCGCTGGGGTCGCACCTCGCAACTGCGAGGCCAACCCACCTTGACGCCGTCAGATAACCCCCGGGGGCGCGCTTCGCAAGGATTGAAGGAGAGCCAGGGCAGCGCCCTGGCTCTCCTTCAATCCTCGCGGCTGCGAAACCCCGTGGCGACAACGTAGAGTTCGCTGCTATCTTTGCGGCTTGACGGCGGTTTGGCGTGCCGGACCACGGCGAAGCGTTGCTTCATCGGCGCCTGCATGGCCTGTTCCGTGCCGCCTTGAAATACTTTGGCCACGAAGGCACCGCCAGGTGCAAGGATCTGCATCGCGAACTCGAGCGCCAGTTCGGCAAGTGCGATGATGCGAAGATGGTCCGTGGCGGCATGGCCGGTGGTGTTCGGGGCCATGTCGGACAACACCAGATCCGCCTTGCCACCCATCATGGCGGCGAGGCGATCGGGCAGGTCCGGATCGTTGAAGTCGCCCTGGATGATCTCAGCACCGGGCACCGGGTCAACCGAGAGCAGATCCACGCCGACCACCCGGCCAGCGCCGCGCTGCACCGCAACCTGCGACCAGCCGCCAGGCGCTGCGCCGAGATCGACGACCTTGCAGCCGGCCGTGATGAGGTGGAACTTGTCATCCAGCTCGATCAGCTTGAACGCGGCGCGCGATCGCCATCCCTGGGCGCGGGCCGCGGCGACATAGGGGTCATTGAGCTGACGGGTCAGCCACGCCTTCTGCGCCGGGGTGCGCTTGTTGGTCTTGCGCACCCGGATGGAGAGCGAACGGGTGACCCCGGGAGAGGCTGAGGCCGGCGCCTTGGGGCCGGAGGGCGGTTTCGGAGGCATTTGCTTATGTAGCGCGATCAGGCTTCGCGTGCCATGGAACCCTGACGCCCGCGATACGGAGGCCTGCTGGAGGAGCGCACCCGTTCGGCGCGGATCAGCCGCAGCAGCACGCCTTCGCGCAAGCCGCGATCCGCCACCATCACACTGGGCGCGGGCCACATCGCCTGAATGGCGGCGAAGATCGCGCAGCCCGGCAGCACGAAGTCCACCCGGTCAGGCCCCACACAGGGATGGGCCGCAAGCCGGGCGCGCCCCATCAGGCGCAACTCGTCAAGGGCGGCCGCGGTGGCCTCGCGCGACAGCACAACGCCGTCCACGGCGGGGCGGCTGTATTGCTTGAGCGCGAGCACGATGCCGGCGAGTGTGGTGACGGTCCCGGAGGTTCCCACCAGCATCACCTCGCCCTGGCGGATCTCCTGGCCGATCCGGTGGATCTGCTCGAAGGCCAGCAGCCGCGCGGTCACGTCATCGACCATCGCGGCAAACCCGTCCGGATCGAAGCCACGCGTGCCGAAACGGTCGGCCAGCGTGACGACGCCGACGGGCAGCGAGACATAGCCGGAGAGCGTGGAACTGCCGTCAGCCGCGGTGCGAACCCAGACGAGCTCGGTCGAGCCCCCGCCGATGTCAAACAGCAGCGCGCGGCGCCCAGCGCCACCGGTCAGCAGGGGCGCACAGCTCTCCAAAACGAGCTCGGCCTCCTCGCGCGGGGTAATAACGTCGAATTTGAGTCCGGTCTCCTGGTGCACGCGGTCCAGGAAGGCGACACCGTTGGTGGCCCGCCGGCACGCCTCGGTTGCGATGGCGCGCAGGCCGATCACCGGCCGGCGCGCGAGCCTCGCGGCACAACCCTGCAGCGCGATCAGGGTGCGTTCCATGGCAACGGGGTTGAGCGCGCCGGTATCGTGCAACCCTTCGCCGAGGCGAACGATCCGGCTGAAGCTGTCGAGCACACGAAAGCCCTGCCCGTTCGGCGTGCCCACCAGAAGCCTACAGTTGTTCGTGCCCAGATCGAGCGCGGCAAAGGCCGGACCATAGGGGCGGCGAATCGAAGGCATGGCGTGGGCTGGGCGTGCGTCCATTCTGTGTCTTTCACACGTCAACACATTATCATCGGTGCAAGACATCGCAGGAGCAAGCGCGGCGTTGAGAAATTGTGCCGTGCCGGACCCGCGGAGGTTGCGCCCCACCGCGCCCGGTGCTAATCCCCGAGTCCCGCTTGGGGGATAGTTTAGCGGTAGAACTTCCGACTCTG
>CAIQQQ010000450.1 GCA_903873995.1 uncultured Rhodospirillales bacterium | reverse complement strand
TCGAGCGGGAAGGAGGTGCCGGCCAGCGCCGCAGAACCGAGCGGGCATTCGTTGAGGCGACGGCGACAGTCGGCGAGGCGGCCGCGGTCGCGCGCCAGCATCTCGACATAGGCGAGCAGATGGTGGCCGAGGGTGACCGGCTGGGCGGTTTGCAGATGGGTGAAACCCGGCATGGGCGAGGCCGCGTGCTCGGCGGCGCGATCGACCAGCGCGCGCATCAGGTCAGCCAGCTGCGCATCCAGCCCGTCGATCGCATCACGCGTCCAGAGGCGGAAATCGGTCGCCACCTGGTCGTTGCGGCTGCGCCCGGTGTGCAGCCGCTTGCCGGCCTCGCCGATGCGCTCGGTCAATCGCGCCTCGATGTTCATGTGAATGTCTTCGAGATCGGCGGTGAAATCGAAGCGCCCGGCTGCGATCTCGGCCGCGATCGCCTCGAGGCCCGTTGTGATCTGCGCCGCATCGTCTCCCGTGATCACGCCTTGGCGGGCCAGCATGGCGGCATGGGCCAAAGAACCGCGGATGTCCTGGCGCCACATCTTGCGGTCAAACCCGATCGAGGCATTTATCTCCTGCATGATCACCGACGGCCCGGCTGCGAACCGCCCGCCCCACTGGCGATTGGCTTCGGTGTTTCGCAGATCTTGGGTGTCGGTCACAGGAGGCATTCCATCATGAGTTCGCTCTCACGCCGCATGGCGCTACTTGGTTGCGCGACCCTAGCTTCCGTGATCCTGCCGCGCAAACCGGGGGCGCAGACGATCCTTGCACCCAAGGAGGAGGCGCCGCCGCACCTCGTGGGGATGGGCGCGCTGAAGCTCACCGCGCCGGCCGCGCCGATCGGTGAGGCGGGTTTTCAGGATGCGGATGGCAAAGCGATTTCGCTTGCCGATTTCCTGGGCAAGGGCGTGGTGCTCAATCTGTGGGCGACCTGGTGCGTGCCATGTGTGGCCGAGATGCCGGCGCTCGATGCCCTGGCGATGCGGCTTGCGGGCCAGGACATCGTGATCCTTCCGCTCTCATCGGATCGCGGCGGCACCAAAGTCGTACAGCGGTTCTACGCGAGCCACGACATCGCCCATCTCGGCACCTGGATCGACCCGTTCGGCAAGGCGGCGAAGGCGTTGGGGGCGCGCGGGCTGCCGACGACGGTGTTGATCGATCGGACGGGGCGGGAGATGGCGCGGCTCGAAGGGGGCGCCGATTGGGCGACGGAGGAGGCGGTGGCGGCGGTGCGACGGTTGGTTTTGGTGTAGGGGTGCTCCTGAAGCCTGATTCCGGGCATTGACGGGCTGAACGCACCGCGTGCGGTCTTGACCGTGATTTGCCGGTCAAGAGAGGCCTGAGCCGCTTTTCATATCGCCTATTCTCTCAGAAACGATGATATCTTCAAGCATTGCAAGTCGGCGCGGGAGATCGCCCTGACGATGGTCGTCGTGAGCCGGCAGGCCCGTCTATAACTGATGCGGGTTTGCGGCCGATATGCGTGGCTGTCGCGGCCTGTGGTGGTTTCGCGAAAGGGAACAGATGATCGCTGAACTTTGCCCACTCTGCGCCAAAGGCGCGTTGCAGCCGCTTCGCAAGGTGGAGGGCGTGCCCTATCTATGCTGCGACGCCTGCGGCACCATCCTGGCCGAGCGAGCCTTTCTTGAGCGCACCATGGCGGGTGAGGCCCGTACTTATAACGACGATTATTGGTCGAGTGAATTGAGTGCGGCGCGCGAACGTGGTTACGGCGCCTCCCTGATCCGCGTTGCGGAAGTTTTCCTCTATGCCAGACGCCCGATTCGTCGCTTCCTGGATGTCAGCTGCGGCGCGGGGACGCTGCTAGATGCAGCGGCGGAGCTGATGCCAGAGATCGCAGGCACTTTCTGGGGCATCGAGCCGTTCCCGCCGCCACTCGCATTTCGCGCGGTCCATCCAAACTATCGCGTCGGCTACCTCCGCGATCTCGAGGGACTGTTCGACGGCGGCATTTGCATCGAGGTGATCGAGCATCTGCCGCCGCCCGTGCTGCGGTCCATGTTGGCCGAGCTCGCGAAGCTCTCCGCGCCGGACGCTATGTGGTATTTTAACTCCGCCCAACCGGATTTCGTGGAGCGGGACGACCCTGGCTACCTCGACCCCTTTAACCGCGGGCACATCGCGAGCTATTCGCTCGACGGGCTGCGGCCGGTCTTTACCGAGGCTGGCTTCACGATACATGCCCTGCCCGGACGCGACTGGGCGTTCCTTGCGGAATACGGCAAGCACCAGCCGGAGGTTGGCAGCGCCCTGATGGATCGGGTGTGGCGGATGCATCCCGAGAACCGCGCGCTGCTTGGCTCGGCGCGCTTCGGTCATCTCATGCTTGCCGCCGGCATGGAGGGCGCGCGCTGCTATATCGAGGCCGCGACCGCGAACTGGGCGGTGGGGGAGCTACGCCGGCCGGGTTCCATCGTCGATCCTGGACCGGACCGGGAGCGCATGCTTGAGGCGCGGCTTACCGCTGTGATGTCAAGCACATCCTGGCGCGTCACAGGACCGTTGCGCCGCGCCATGCGCCTGTTCCGTGGGGACCGTGGCGCGCCAACGGTCCGGGCCCCGGCGCCCTCCTCCTCGATCCGGCCCGGTTTGGAGACGGTGGCGCATTTTCGGTCCCTCGCGGAATGGCAGGCCTGGTCGGCGCAGCATGCGGCAGAGATCGGGCCCGATGCCGTTCGGCGTATCGTGGACGAGACGTTGCGCAATGGCCTCGATCTCCCCTTTTTCGGGCACGTGCCGGCGAGCGAGGTCAGGATGACCGGCAGCGATCCCCGCGAGGGCCTGGCGGCGCGGGGGACCAATTCGCGGCTACGTGCGGTGCTGCAGGCGCTGTCGTGGCATGAGCGGGCGTATGACATCTGGAACTGCCGACTCTATCTGCACGAGGCGCTGACACCCTTCGCGCTGCTGCTGCGCGGGCGCTACTCGCGCCTGGTCGGGTCGGAATACGCGCCGGACGAGGCGGCGGCAAAGGCGCTGTGGCCGGTAGTTGCGGTGGACATCACGCGCAGCCCCTTCCCCGACGCCGCCTTTGACATCGTGGTGACGAACGAAGTGCTCGAGCATGTGCCGGATCTGATGGCTGCGCTCAGCGACACCGCGCGCATTCTGTTGCCCGGCGGGCAGCTTATCGCGACGTTTCCGTTCAACTATGGTGGCGAAGCGACGGAGATTCGCGCGCGCCTGACGCCGGAGGGGATCGACCACCTGCATCCACCGGAGTATCACGGCAACCCCGTCGATCCGGAAGGTGGATCGCTGGTCTTCCAGATCCCCGGATGGGACATTCTGGGCATGTGCCGCGAGGCGGGTTTTGCGCAGGCGCGGATGGTCTTCATCGGCTCCAGCGGTCATGGGATCACGGGTCCGGACATTGCGGGGACCTTTGTGCTTCTGGCTGACCGTTAGAGCCGGGGCGTCGTGATCTCCCTCGTCGCGGGCGGCTGCGGCCTCAGTGTCCGCCCATTCTCCGGGTCCGGCGCCGCGTTGGGGCAGCGCACCAAGAGGCCGACCGGCAGCGGTGGAGGGTGCCCTGAGGTCTGACGTGAGGCCCCGAGTGCCACATGCCACCATTGACGCCTCCCGCAGCCACATGGCATCGACCTCGACATGCAGAACAGTGTTCCCCGGCTGGCCGGGCCAGTCGGCCTGATTGCGTTGCGGGCATACCTCGAACGGGCGGTGCGACGCGGGCCGGCGCTGATGATGTTCCTGCTGTTCGCGGTAGGAGGTGGGATCCTGTCGGAACAGCTCGGCACAGACCGCAACTGGGACCTGAAGAACTACCATCTCTATGGCCCTTATGCGCTACTGCATGGGCGCATGTTGTTCGATATCGCGCCGGCGCAGGTGCAGAGCTTCTTCAATCCATACCTCTAT
>CAIQQQ010000449.1 GCA_903873995.1 uncultured Rhodospirillales bacterium | reverse complement strand
GCCAGGGCACGATCGCGCTGGAGATGCTGGAGGACCGGCCCGAGTTGGATGCCCTGGTGATCCCTGTGGGCGGCGGCGGGCTGATCGCCGGCTGCGCAACAGTGGCGGCGGCATTGCGGCCGGGGATGCAGGTGATCGGTGTCGAGGTGTCCGCCTATCCGGCGCTGGCGCAGCGTCTGGCAGGGGTTCCCGTCTCGGTGGGCGGTCCCACGATCGCCGAGGGCATCGCGGTGCGCGACATCGGCGAGATGCCGCTCGAGGTGATCCGCGCCCATGTGCACGACGTGGTGGTCGTGCCGGAGCACGCGGTGGAAGAGGCGATCGCCCTGCTCGCCGAGGGGGCGAAGGTGGTGGCCGAGGGCGCGGGTGCCGCGGGCGTTGCAGCACTGCTGGCGTTTCCCGAGCGGTTCGCGGGCCTGCGTGTCGGCATTCCGGTGTGCGGCGGCAACATCGACGCGCGGATCCTGGCCAATGTGCTGCTGCGCAATCTGCTGCGCGACGGGCGTCTGCTGCGGCTCGTGATGGAGATCCCCGACCGGCCTGGCGTGCTGGCCGATATCGCGGGCCGGATTGGCGGCGCTGGCGGCAACATCATCGAGGTGTCGCATCAGCGGCTGTTCGCCTCGCCCAGCGTGCAGACCGCCGAGCTCGAGGTGATGTTCGAGGCGCGCGACGCGGCGCATGGCGCCGAGATCGTGGCGATGCTGGAGCAGAGCTACACCGTCCGCCAGGTCTGAGCCGCATGAGCGGCAAGCCTTCTCGCGTGTGGCTCGACATCACCGGGATCGTGCCGGGCTCGGACGGCGCGGTCTTTGCAATGGCGCTGGCGCCGGCCCTTGGCCGGATTGTAGACACGAGACTTTGCATCCGCCGCCCGGGCCTGGACGAGATTGGAGACGCCGAGGCGCGGTCGTTGCTGAAGCCCGTGCAACGGGACCGCCGGACCGACCGCGTGGCGGCTGCGGTGCGTGCGCGGGTGTCGTCGCTGCGGCCCGACCTGCGCCGGGCTCTGAGTCGTGCCGCACGACTTCAGCTCCATGCTCTGGATTCGTGGCAGGCGGTGCTGACGCGCAGCACAGCAAAGCCGACCATACCGGTGTTGGACACGATGCGTGACACCGCGCGGATCGGGGCAGGCGACGTGTTGCTGATGCTGGCGCCAGCTGGGGATGCCACGCGGTTTCACGCCTGTGGGGCGCGGCTGGCGCTGCTGCTGGCAGAGCTCCTGCCGCTGTGCCGGGCGGATCAGGTATCCGAACGCCAGTCGCAGGAGGCGGCTCTCTGGGTTCGGACAACGCTTCAGGCGCTGGATGCGACGATGGTCTGCACCGCCGAGGCGGCATCGGTTTTACAGGACGCCGGTGCGGCTGACCTGCCCCGGATCATCGCAGCCGCCCCGACCGTCACCGCGATGTTGGACCCGGGCCGTGCTGGCGGTACGGTACTCGCGCTCGGCGAGATCGGCCTTGGCGGCAATACCTTGATGCTGCTGCAGGCATGGCGGGAGCTGCTGGACGAGGCGCAGCCGGGCGCTGGTCGCACGGACCGGCTGCCGACGCTGGTGATTGCCGGCCCCGTCGGCCATCTGTCGTCAACCATCCTCGCCCAGTTGCGCAACAGCGCGGGGTATGGCGGCACGGTGCGCCTGGTTCCGGATCCATCTGCGGCGGTGCTGGCGGATCTTCTGGTGGACGCGCGATTCTGCATCTGCCCGGCCGCACACGAGGCCTGGCCGCGCGGTGTCATTGAGTGCCAGGGCGCAGGCAAGGCCGTCCTGGCGGTGGCGGCTTCAACGGATGGTGAGGGGATCGAGACCGGCAACGCCAGAGACCTGACGGCCCGGTTGCGCGGCTGGATCGCCGAGCCACCGGCTTTGGTGGCACCGGTGCGTCGGGCCTGGGACGACGTCGCGGGGGAGATCATGTCGGTGCTGACGCGATGAGCCGGCTTTGGCTGGACATGGGCGATCTGCTGAGCTTCGCCGCCGAATTCCGCAGGCCCAGCGGCATTCAACGGGTTCTGTTCGAGCTTGGCAGCACGCTGCGCGATCATGAGGCTGCGGCCGGTCGAGTGCTGGGGTTCTGCGGTCGCGGGGTCGATGATGGCTTTGTGGAACTTCATTGGACCGAGATCGCAGCGGTGTTCGATCGGCTGTCCGCCGACGGGCCCACGCCTCGGCGCACTCGGGAGACCCCCTTTCAGACTGCCTGGCGAACGCAGATCGATGCGATGGCAGCCATGGCTGGCGTGGCTCTGGCTGCTTTGCCTCGCCGGCGAAGACGGTCCGGCACGGGACAGGCAAAACCGATGGCCCCGGGGGACGTGCTGCTTGTCGCCGGCGCTGGCTGGGCCGAATCGGGCCATGTCAGCCGCGTCGGAACGGCGAGGCGGACCGGTATCGGGGTGGTACTTCTGGTGCATGACATCATTCCCCTGCGCCGGCCCGAATGGTTCACGCCGGCCGAGACCCAACGCTTCGGTGCGTGGCTGGATGGCATGCTCGAGCATGCAACAGGGCTGCTGGCGATCTCTGCAGCGACCGCGCGGGATCTCAAGGCGCATCTGATCGCGCGCGGCGAGGTAGGGCGGGAGGTTGCTGTGATCCGCCTCGGCGACGGGTTCTCCGGCGTCTCGCACGACCTGGTGGCGCGCGCATACATGCCAACGCGCCCGTTCGTGCTCTTCGTCTCCACGATCGAACTGCGCAAGAACCATCTGCTTCTGGTCGAGGTCTGGCGCTGCCTGCTGGCTTCGCGCCCACCGGACACGGTGCCGCTGCTTGTGTTCGTGGGGCGGGAGGGCGGGCTGTCTACAGATCTGATGCGGCAGCTTCGCGCCAGCGCGTTTCTCGATGGTCAAGTGAAGGTGCTGACAGACGCTTCGGATGCCGTGATCGCAGAGCTCTACCGGCGTTGCTCGTTCACGGTGTTCCCGTCGCTGTATGAGGGATGGGGACTGCCGGTGACCGAAAGCCTCGCGGCGGGGCGGCCGTGTCTTGCCAGTTTGGCGACGTCGCTGCCGGAGGCGGGAGGTAAGCTGGCGCGCTATCATGATCCGCTTGATCTGGCGGGGACGACCCGGATTATCGAGGGGCTGCTGGATGATCCGGCAGCGTTGGAGGTCTGGGCTGAGGAGATCAGGGGCGGTTTTCAGCCGGTGCCATGGTCGCGCGCGGCTGCGGAGGTTTCCGCAGCTAGTTGGTCAGCGGCCATGGCACGGCGCGGTGACCGGGATGGTTCGCCATGACGGCGTCGGCTTCGTCGTTGCGGCCGAGGTGGCGTAATGCCTCGGCGCCCTTCTCGAAGCCTTCGGCGTTCAGCACGAAGCGCTCTTGAACAACCGTCCAGCGAGAAATTGCTTCTTCCCAGTCCTGTCGCTCATGGGCCAAGTGTGCATATGGGATAAACAAGGAAATACTCTGCGGCAGGCATGATTGGCCGAAACGCAAGATGTCCTCTGTAAGAGCCGGATCATTACGAGCCAGCGATTTGTAATAAAGATCCATGTGAGGCTCAGTTTCAAATGAAAATTTGTCTCTGATTGAAATCAATTTTTCAAATTCTTGATCATTTTTACCATTATGAGCATCAATAGATGCAGCAAGTCTCAGCATAAACCGATTATTACCAAGCCAGCTCAAAGCATTTCTGATTTCCTTTTCAGCTTCTGGACCCTCATCCATCTGCATCATGAGATGGATCTTTTTGATATATATCAGATTACATTCTCCAAGATCATATTCTTGGTTTGATCTTTGAATTTTAAGTATCTTATTAATATTTTTCTTTGCCTCATCGAGCCTGCCTCGCTCAACCAGATAATCATGCAGCGCAATATACGGCATGATCGCATGCGGAAACTTCTTTACCGCCTCATAGATAAATTTGCGCTCGGTCTCCTCGTCGCCTGCGCGCTTTGCCTCCTTCAGTTTCGCGTCGAACGCAGCTTTGTGAATGGAGAAGAGGATCGGCTCTGCCATCATGTCACCGCGCCGCCGCACGACGATGACCATGACAGCGATGAGCAATACCGCGATGACCCCCATGATCGTGCCGTACATGCGCCAGGCTCCATGAGATCGAGGATTAAAACGGCGCCAAGGCCGCGTTCGCGCTGTTGTGCTGCGATCCACGCGAGGCCGCAACAGGGGTTGTGATCGGGCTGTTCCCCGCCGACAGTCAAGGCCTCGACACGAGACGGACCTCCCGACACATGCAAAAACCAGCATCCAATCTCGGCATCGACAGCGACCGGCTTTGGGCCAGCATCCTGGAGACCGCGGACATCGGCGCCACGCCGAAAGGCGGCATCAACCGCCAGGCGCTGACTGAGACCGATCGCCGTGTGCGGGATTGGTTTCGCGCCGCGGCAGAAGCGGGCGGCTGCACAGTGCGGATCGACGCGCTCGGCAACATGTTCGCCCGCCGGCCCGGCCGGATCTCTGGCCTGCCGCCGATCGCCATCGGCAGCCATCTCGACACCCAGCCCACCGGCGGCAAGTTCGACGGCGTGATCGGCGTGCTCGCCGGTCTTGAGATCGTGCGTGCATTGAACGATGCCGATTTTCAGACCAATGCGCCCATCGTGATCATCAACTGGACCAACGAGGAGGGCGCCCGCTTTGCCCCCGCCATGCTGGCCTCAGGCGTGTTCGCCGGGGTCTTTCCGCCCGAATTCGCCGAGAGCCGCACCGATCGGTCAGGGGTCAGCTTTGGCCATGCGCTCGACGAGATCGGCTATCGCGGACCTCAGCCCGCCACCGGCCACAAGCTCTCGGCGCATTTCGAACTCCATATCGAGCAGGGGCCGATCCTGGAGGCGGAGGGTGCGACCATCGGCATCGTCACCGGCGTGCAGTCAATGCGCTGGTATGACGTCACGGTGACCGGTGCTGACAGCCATGCCGGCACAACGCCGATGCATCTGCGCCACGACGCGATGCTCGGCGCTGCCCGCATGATCGCGGGGCTTGCCGATATCGCCGCGGCCCATGGGCCGGACGCCAAGGCGACCACCGGCCTTGTGGAGACGCGCCCCAACAGCCGCAATGTGGTGCCGGGCGAGGTGTTGTTCTCGATCGATCTGCGCCATCCGCTGGACGATCAGGTGGAAAGCATGGAGCGCGAGGCTATGGCTTTGCTGCACGTTACGGCAGCAGGTCTGGGCCTCAGCCTCGATATCGTTCCCACCTGGGTTGCACCGGCCGTACAGTTCGACCCGGCTTGCATCGATGCGATCCGCACCGCAGCCCAGGACATGGGGCACCGGGCGCGCGAGATCGTCTCCGGCGCCGGGCATGACAGCGCCTATCTCGCCCGTGTCACGCCGACCGGCATGGTGTTCGTGCCCTGTGCCGGCGGTCTGAGCCACAACGAGGCAGAGAGCGCCACACAGGACGATGTCGCCGCTGGGGCCAGCGTTCTGCTGCGCGCCGTGCTGGATTTCGACAGACGCCTGGTGGAGACTTCGATGCTCTCGCAGAAGGACCGCCCGGCATGAGCCTCACGATCTACGGCACCCCGCGTTCTCGCGCCGTTCGCAATCTGTGGATGGCGCATGAACTCGCGATCCCGTTTGTCCATGAGCCGGTGGGGTTCGGTGACGACGGCTGCCGCAGCCCAGGCTTTCTGGCGATCAACCCCAACGGCCACATCCCCGCGATCGCGGATGACGGGGTAGTGATCTGGGAGTCGCTCGCAATCAATCTCTATCTCGCGCGCAAGCATGGCGGCCCCCTGGCACCTGCCGATCTTGGCGAGGAGGGACGCATGCTTGCCTGGACCTTGTGGGCGGCCACCGAGTTCGAGCCGCACGCGGCGCAGGCGATGTATCACACCGCGTTCTATCCGCCCGAGGAGCGCGACCCGGCCAAGGCGGCACAGGCGCTCGGGGCCGTGGGGGCGCCACTTGCAGTGCTTGATGACACTCTGGCGAAGGGAGGCGGTCATCTCATCGGCGGACGCTTCACGGTGGCTGATCTCAACGTGGCGGGCTGCGTGTTCTATCTTCGCTTCACGCCTCAGGCGCTGGCAGGGCGCGATCATGTACGCGCCTGGTATGCCGAAGCGATCACGCGGCCGGCGGCGCTGGCGGCCTTCGCGCTGCGCGGCGAGGTGCCGGCGCCGATCTGAGGCGGCCGCGCATAACCCCCGAATCGTCACTTTCCCGGATCAGCCTGGCAACTTAACGTCAGTCAAGGCCAAGACGCCGTCCTGGAAGGGCGAGACGCCGCATGAACGACTTTGCCAGTTCGCCGCTCCGCAATATCGGTCTTGGCGTCCTTTACGTGATCATCGTCAGCACGCTGGCGGTGAAGGGCTACGAGTTCGCTGGCTGGAGCTTCGAGGACTCGCTCTACATGGTGGTCATCACCGTGTTCTCGGTGGGGTATGGCGAGGTCCATCCCGTCGTGGGCGATCCGTTCCTGCGCAATCTAACGATGGCCCTGATCGTGCTGGGCTGCACGGGCATGATCTATCTCACCGGCGCGATCGTGCAGTTCTTTGCGATGTCGCAGATGCGGCAAGTGTTGGGGACGACCAGGATGAACCTGCAGATCGAGGCGTTGCGGCATCACATCATCATCTGCGGCTACGGCCGCCTCGGCGCCCAGCTCTCAGCCGAGCTCAAGGCCGGTCAGGCGGAGTTCATCGTCATCGAGCAGAGCCAGGAACTCTGTCACCAGATCCGCACGATGGGCATGCTGTGCCTGCATGCGGACGCGACCGAGGAGGACGCGCTGGTCAAGGCCGGCATCGTTCGGGCCCATACCCTCGCAACCGTTGTGCCCAACGACGCGGTGAACGTGTTCATCACGCTGAGCGCGCGCGCACTCAACCCGTCGCTGCAGATCATCGCGCGCGCCGAGTCGCCGAGCACGGAGCGCAAGCTGCTGCAGGCCGGGGCGACAGCGGTTTTGATGCCCGCCCATATCAGTGCCGAGCATGCCGCCTCGCTGATCCTGTTTCCACAGCTCGCCGGGACGGACGGCCAGTCCGATCGCAGGCGGCAGACGGAGACCGATCTCAGAATGATGGGGCTGGAGATGGAGCAGGTGATCGCGGCCGAGGGCAGCGCCTTTGCCGGCATGACCGTGGACGAGATCGAACGCCGGTCAGATGGCAGGTTCTTCATCGTGGCACTGCAGCATGGTGGGTCGAAGGAGGTGACGCGCGTGTCGCCCGATCTGCGCGTGTCCGCCGGCGACGGCCTGACGATCCTGGGGCGCGGCGGGCGGGCGGAGGTGCTCCGCGGCTTTGCGCTGCCACAGCCTGAGACCAGTCGGTTGGCACCGACATGACGGGACCGCCTTGAGCGTGTAGCCTCACCGCAACGGCACGGGGGATATATGCCTGTCATCGAAACCAGGCTTGATCCGCGCTCTGCGGATGTGACCGCCAATCAACGGGCCATGGATCTGCTGGTCGCGGATCTGCGCGCGCGGGCGGCCAAGGTCCGGCTGGGCGGAGGCGAGGCGTCGCGGGCGCGCCATGCCGCGCGCGGCAAGCTGCTGCCGCGGGACCGGGTGCGGACCTTGCTCGATCCGCTGTCGCCGTTCCTGGAGATCGGGCAGTTCGCGGCACAGGGCATGTACGGCGACGAGGTGCCGGCCGCCGGATTGATCGCGGGCATCGGCCGCGTGTCGGGCCGCGAGTGCATGATCGTGGCCAATGACGCGACGGTGAAGGGCGGGTCGTATTATCCACTGACGGTGAAGAAGCATCTGCGGGCGCAGGAAATTGCCCAGGCGAACCGGCTGCCCTGCGTCTATCTCGTGGACAGCGGCGGCGCCAATCTGCCGAATCAGGACGAAGTGTTTCCGGACCGGGATCATTTCGGGCGCATCTTTTATAATCAAGCGCAGATGTCGGCGGAGGGTATCGCGCAGATCGCAGTCGTGATGGGGTCGTGCACAGCGGGCGGGGCCTATGTGCCGGCGATGTCGGATGAGAGCATCATCGTTCGCGGACAGGGCACCATCTTTCTAGCCGGCCCGCCGCTGGTGAAGGCGGCCACCGGGGAGATCGTCTCGGCCGAGGATCTCGGCGGTGCGGAGGTGCACAGCCGCACGTCCGGTGTCACCGATCACATGGCGGAGAGCGATGCGCATGCACTGGGGATCGCGCGGCGGATCGTGGGCAACCTCAACACCGTGAAGCCACACCCCTTGGCGCTTCGGGCGCCGCGGCCGCCGCTGCTCGATCCTGAAGGGATCGGAGGCGTGATTCCGGTTGATCGGCGCACGCCGTTCGATGTGCGCGAGGTGATCGCGCGGCTTGTGGACGGGTCGGAGCTTGATGAGTTCAAGGCGCTGTATGGGCCCACCTTGGTGTGCGGGTTTGCGCATCTGCACGGCATGCCGGTGGGCATCGTTGCCAACAACGGCATCCTGTTCAGCGAGAGCGCGTTGAAGGGGGCGCATTTCGTGGAGCTGTGCGCGCAGCGGGGGATCCCGCTGGTGTTTTTACAGAACATCACGGGCTTCATGGTGGGGCGGAAATACGAGGCCGGTGGCATCGCCAAGGATGGTGCGAAGATGGTGACGGCGGTGGCAACGGCGAATGTGCCGAAATTCACCGTGGTGATCGGCGGCAGCTTCGGCGCCGGCAATTACGGCATGTGCGGGCGCGCGTTTTCGCCACGGTTTTTATTCATGTGGCCGAATGCCCGGATTTCGGTGATGGGCGGGCCGCAGGCGGCGAGCGTGATGGCGCAGATAAGGCGTGACGGCATCGAGGCGAAAGGCGGCAGTTGGCCGGCCGAGGAAGAGGCTGCGTTCCGCGCGCCGATCGAGGCGCAGTACGAGACGCAGGGCCATCCGTTCTATGCCAGCGCGCGGCTGTGGGATGACGGTGTGATCGCGCCGGCAGATACGCGCCGGGTGCTTGCGCTTGCGTTGTCCGCCAGTCTCAACGCTCCGATCGAACCGACCCGGTTCGGCCTGTTCCGGATGTGAACGCCATGTTCCACAAGATTCTGATCGCCAACCGCGGCGAGATCGCCTGTCGGGTCATCCGCACCGCGCGGAGCATGGGGATCGCCACCGTCGCTGTGTATTCGGACGCGGACGCATCGTCTCGGCATGTGGCGATGGCCGATGAGGCCTGCCCGATCGGGCCGGCGCCGGCACGGCTAAGCTATCTGCGTGGGGACGCGATCATCGCGGCAGCGCTGCGGACCGGGGCGCAGGCGATCCATCCCGGCTATGGTTTTCTGTCGGAGAACGCGGAATTTGCGGAGGCCTGTGCTGCGGCCGGGGTGGTGTTCATCGGGCCGCCGGCCTCTGCCATTCGGGCGATGGGTAGCAAGGCGGCGGCCAAGGCGCTGATGGAGCGGTCCGGCGTGCCGCTGGTGCCCGGCTATCACGGCGATGCACAGGATGGCGCGACGCTCTCGGCGGCGGCCGACAGCATCGGCTATCCGGTGCTGATCAAGGCCTCGGCCGGCGGCGGCGGCAAGGGGATGCGCATCGTGGGCGAGCCGGGTGAGCTTGCACCCGCGATCGAGGGTGCGCGGCGGGAGGCGGTGGCGTCTTTCGGCGAGGGGCGGCTGCTGATCGAGCGCTATCTGACGCGGCCCCGGCATATCGAGATCCAGGTCTTCGCCGACACGCAAGGCGGCTGCGTGTCGCTGTTCGAACGCGACTGCACCATCCAGCGGCGGCATCAGAAGGTGCTGGAGGAGGCCCCTGCCCCGGGCCTCGACCCGGGCCGACGCGCGGTGATGGGCGAGGCCGCGATCGCTGCGGCCCGGGCCATCGGCTATGTCGGCGCCGGTACGGTGGAGTTCATTGCCGAAGGCGACGCGTTCTATTTCATGGAGATGAACACAAGGCTTCAGGTTGAGCATCCGGTAACGGAAATGATCACTGGCCTCGATCTGGTGGAGTGGCAGTTGCGCGTGGCCTCCGGCGAGGCGATCCCGGCAGTGCCGCTAGCGATCAGAGGGCATGCGATCGAGGCGCGGATCTACGCCGAGGATCCGGCGCGGGACTATCTGCCCTCGATCGGGACCATCACGCATCTGCGCCAGCCTGACGAGACGGCGTTCGTGCGGCTGGACACCGGGGTGCGGCAGGGCGATGTGATCTCTCCCAATTACGATCCGATGATCGCCAAGCTGATCGTCTGGGGCGAGGACCGTGATACGGCGCTGCGCCGTCTTTCGCGCGCGCTCAACGAGTATGAGGTGGTCGGCGTGCGCACCAATCTGGGCCTGTTGCGCACGGTTGCGGCGCATCCGGCGTTTGCCGGGGCCGACTTCGATACGTCGTTTCTGAGTCGTCATGAAGACAGCCTTGCTGAGCCGATGATCCTGGCGGTCGACCGGTCGCTGATCCTGGCGGCTGGCTGCCTTGCATTGCTGCCGGAAGCCCAGCAGTCGGCCGATCCGTGGGCGGTGATGGACGGCTTTGAGACGAACGGCGAAGGCCATGCCGACCTGCATCTGCACGACGAAACGGGTCTGGTCGTGATCCGCGCTGCGCCGGTGGCGGGAGGTTATCGGCTCGTCCTGCCAGAAGGGGCTGTCATCGCCCAATCGATGCCAGGCGGCGTGCTGATCGATGGCGTTCCCTGTCGGGTTCGCGTACTGCGGGAGGGCGCTGCGGTGACGGTGATCCTGACCGGGCGCAACCACGGTCTGACCGCGATCGATCCGCTGGCTCCGCCGGTTGTGGAGCAGGCGGGTGACGGGCGGCTGACGGCGCCGATACCGGCGCGGGTGTCGCGCGTGCTCGTGGTGGTGGGCGACGTCGTGACCAAAGGAATGCCCCTGCTGGTGCTGGAGGCGATGAAGATGGAACTCACGCTCACCGCACCGCGCAACGGCGTCATCGCAGCCGTCCGCGCTGTCGTGGACGATATGGTGCAGGAAGGCAAAGCACTCGTGCTGTTCGAAGCGGAGTGACGCGGCAGGGCGACGCGCCCACCCTGCAGATCCTCGCCGCTGGTCATGTTGGGGTCCTTGCGAGCGAATGCCACGTAAACGCTACAGGCCCGAACGCGCCTCCGCCAGGGCGCGCGTGAAGTCATCGAGCCCGGTCTGGCGCGACATCGCCAGACGAGAGGCCGTCAGCACCGACTGCGCCTCCATCACCGCGACATCGAGGTCATGATTGACCAGCACATAGTCGAACTCGTGCACATGGCTGATCTCGGCCTCGGCCACCGCCATGCGGCGCACGATCTCCGCCTCGCTGTCACTCGCCCGCTTGCGCAGCCGCGCCTCCAGCTCCACCAGGGAGGGCGGCATGATGAACAGGCCCACCACATCGCCCGGCAGCCGCGCCCGCACCTGGCGGTAGCCCTGCCAGTCGATGTCGAACACCACGTCCCGCCCCTCGGACAGCGCCTGCTCGACCGGGGCGCGCGGACTGCCGTAGCTACGGCCGAACACGCCGGCCCATTCCAGCATCTGGTCCGCCTGCACCATCGCGTCGAACGCGTCCTGGCTGCGGAACAGATAATGCACCCCCTCGGTCTCATAGGGGCGCGGCGCACGGGTGGTGACGCTGATAGAAAGGATCAAGGTGGGATCGGCCGCCAGCAGTGCCCGGGTGATCGCGGATTTCCCGGCGCCGGAGGGGGCAGCAAGAACCAGGCACAGACCGCGGCGCGTGATCGTCATTCGATGTTCTGAACCTGTTCGCGAAGCTGCTCGATCGTGGCCTTCAAGCGCAGGCCGGTGGCGGTGAGTGCCACGGAAGCGGACTTGCTGCACAGGGTGTTTGCTTCGCGATTGAACTCCTGGACGAGAAAATCGAAGCGACGGCCGATATTCACCCCCTCCGCCAACAGCGCCCGCGCAGCCTCGAGATGGGCGGCCAGCCGGTCCAGCTCCTCGCGCACATCCGATCGTGCGGCCAAGATCGCGACCTCTTGGGCAATCCGGTCGGTGGGCAACGCCGGGGTCTCGGCCAGCAGCGCCTGTACGGTCTCCATCATGCGGTCCCGCTGCGCTGCCGGCTGGCCTTCCGCCTCGCGCCGCGCCTGGGCGCACAAGGCTACCACCTCGTCGATCTGGCCGGACAGGATCACGCCGAGCCGCGCCCCTTCGGACGCCCGCGCGGCCACCAATTGCTCCAACGCCGCGGCGAACCCGGCGGCCACCGCCTCGGCGAGCGAGGCCTGCAGACGCTGCTGATCCTCTCCGTCGCTTGGCGCCTGCGCGCGCAACACACCCGGCAACGCCAGCAATGCCTCCGCCCGCGGCGGCAAAGACCCGGGGATTCGCGCCGCCAACGCCAATGCCAAGGCCAGCGCCTGGTCCAAAGCCGCCTGATCGACCGCGAGGCGCTGTCCGTCATCGCGGCGCACCGACAGATTGGCCGTCACGTTGCCGCGCCTTAGCCTTGCTCCAGCCGCCTCTCTCAGCCGAGGCTCCAAGGCATCCAAGCCTCCAGGCAACCGAAACCGAAGCTCCAGCCCGCGGCCGTTGACACTGCGCAACTCCCAGGCCCAGGACGCCCCGCCCTCAGCCCCATCGCTGCGGGCAAAGCCAGTCATGGACGAGATCGGCCGCGCTGCGATCGCCATCGAACGATCCTCTCCCCAGAATGCGCAACCTCATATCAGCCTGACCGCCGCTCGCGAACACAACACACGGCAAGGCTGCGTTGAGATGGGTGCTCTGTGGGGACGGCGAAAGGCCTGGGTTCGGGCCTGACCATCCTTAGAACGGCAGCTTCAATCCGGCCGGCAGGTTCAGGCCGCCGGTGGCTTTCTGCATTTCCTCGGCGGCGACCGCCTCGATCTTGCTCTTGGCGTCGGCGTGGGCTGCAACGATCAGGTCCTGGAGCATTTCGATATCATCCGGATCGGCGATCTTGGGATCGATGCGGATGGCGCGGAGTTCACCCTTGCCGCTCATGGTGAGGGTGACCATGCCGGCGCCAGCGCTGCCTTCGATGGTGGCGGCTTCGAGGGCGGCCTGCATGTCCTCCATCTTCTTCTGCATCTGCGAGGCTTGCTTCATCAGGCCGGCGAGATTCTTCATGGTGCGGTCTCCCAGAAATCGGCGGGTTCATCGAGGGGTTCGTCGGGTGGCGGGAGGTCGAAGCCGTCTGGCTCGTCCTCGCCGAGAGGCTGTGTGGCAGGCAGGCCGTAGCTGTCGGTGGTGCTGTCGTTGACGGCTTCGATCCTGGCGCCGGGGAAGGCGTCCAGGATGGCGCGGACCAACGGGTGCGCCTGGGCTTCGGCGCGGCGGGCGCCGTCGGCGGCGTCTCCCTGGTCGGCAAGAGTCGGTTCGCCGGGCTGGGAGGAGAGCGCGATGGTCCAGCGCACGCCGGTGGCGTCCGACAGGACGGCGCCGAGTCGGGCGGCGAGGTCGCGTGGGGCGTCCGGCGCCTGGCGCAGCTCGATCACCGGGGGGGCGAAGCGGACGATGTGGACGGAATGGACGAGGTGGGCGTGCAGCGTGGCCTCGCGGCGATCCGAGACCAACTGCGCCACGTCTCGAAACGTCGCGAGGACCTGACCTTGCGGAACGGACTCGGCCTGGATGCGGGGGGCGCCGTTGGCGACGGCGCGGGTGCCGCCACCTTGAGGGCCGGAGAAAGAGGGGGCTGGGGCGGACGGTGAGGCCTGGTGTTCCATCAGACGCTTCACCAGGTCACCAGGCGGCGGCAGATCGGCGACATGGCACAGGCGGATCAGCACCATCTCGGCCGCCGCCTTGCGGTCCGGCGCCTGCTCCACCTCGGCCAGGCCCTTGAGCAG
>CAIQQQ010000448.1 GCA_903873995.1 uncultured Rhodospirillales bacterium | reverse complement strand
CCGACGCATCGATCACCAAAGCGCCGTCGGCGGTCTCCACCCACATGCCTTGGCCGCGCACGGCCATGTGCGGGTCTTCGTGCAAGCTGCGATGCAGGATACGGCTCATGGACAACACTCCAAAGGGGTCCGGCGGCATTCTTGACACACACCGGAGCGAAGGCTAGCAACCGCTCGCTTTCCGGCAAGGCCTTACGGCCGAGGAACGGATGATGACAGTGGGTTCGGGCGACGATCGCGGCGATTTTGAGAACCGCCTGAAGGCCGCGCGAACCAAGCAGGGGCTCGACTCTGAACCGGTGGAGCAGTCCGCCGGCGGCAACGGCTCCTCGCTGATGAGCGTGGGGCTTCGCGCCGGGGTCGAAATGGTGGCGGGGCTTGGCGTGGGGGCGGTTATTGGCTGGGCCCTCGATCGCTGGCTTCACACCTCGCCGGTGATGCTGTCGCTGTTCGTTCTGATGGGGGGCGCGGCTGGCGTGGTGAATGTGTGGCGCATGCTCACACCCAAGCCGAAGCGGATGGATGTATGACACGCGACGCGGCAGATCGCCGGTTGCTGCAAGATGTGAAGGACGAGTCACTTGGCGGCAGCTGAACCCTCCATCGACGCGCTCGGCCAGTTCAAGCTGGACACGGCCCTCGGCGCGCTCGGCGCCTCGGTCAACTTCACCAACTCCAACTTCATGATGCTGGTGGCGGGCGGGCTGATCCTCGCCTTGCTGTATTTCGGCATGCGCCCCAAGGCGATCATCCCCGGCCGCCTGCAGGCGCTGGCAGAGATCGCCTATGACGGCATCTATTCGATGTGCCACGAGCAGATCGGCCATGAGGGGCGGGCGTATTTCCCGTTCATCTTCACGCTGTTCTTCTTCGTGATGTTCGGCAACCTGCTCGGCCTGCTGCCGTTCACCTTCACCTACACCAGCCACATCGCCGTCACCTTTGGGCTCGCGCTTATCGTAATCGTGGTGGCCACTGTGGTGGCTCTGCGCATCCATGGCTGGAAGTTCTTCACTTACTTCTTTCCGGAAGGCGCGCCCAAGGCGCTGGCGCCGATCATCATCCCGGTCGAGGTGATCTCCTATCTCTCCCGCCCCATCAGCCTGTCCATCCGTCTGTGCGCCAACATGGTTGCCGGGCACGTGATGTTCGAGGTGTTCGCGAGCTTCATCGTGATGATGGCGGCGTCCTCCATGCTCGGTCATTTTGGGATCGTCGCTGCCATCGGGCCGATGGCGCTGAACGTGATCCTGATGGGCTTTGAGTTGCTCGTTGCTTTCCTGCAGGCCTATGTCTTCGCCATCCTAACCTGCATCTACCTGCATGACGCGGTGCATCTGCACTGAGCCCGCGTCTGTCAGACTACGTTTCCGCCGCCTCAACATATCGCTTCAAGAAGGAACTTCTCCCATGGACGCAGCCGCCGCGAAGTATATCGGTGCTGGCCTTGCCGTGTTCGCGCTGTTCGGCGTGGGTCTCGGCATCGGCAACATCTTCTCCGCCCTGATCACCTCCGTTGCCCGCAACCCCTCCGCCCGTGACGCCGTGTTCCCGCTCGGCATTCTCGGCTTCGCTCTGACGGAAGCCGTGGCGCTGTTCGCCCTGCTGATCGCCTTCCTCATCCTGTTCACCTGATACAGGAGAGACGGAATTGCGACGGGTCGCAGCCTTGGCCACAGCCGGATCGTTCCTTCTGACCTCCGCGGCGTTCGCCGCGGAGGCCGTAAAGACGGTTCCGCCCCAGATCGACTTCGCCAACCCCCTGCTGAAAAGCCAGGTGGTGTGGCTGGGTCTGATCTTCCTGGCGCTCTATCTGCTGCTGGCCAACTGGGCCCTGCCGCAGGTGGCGCAGGTGCTGGAGACCCGTGCAGCCCGCATCAAGAAAGATCTCGACGCGGCGATGACGGCCAAGGCTGAGGCCGATGCGGCCGTTGCCGAACTGACCGCCGCGACCCGCAAGGCGCATGCCGAAGCGCAGGCCGCGATCAACGCGGCTGTGGATACCGCAAAGGCCGAGGCCGCCGCCCTGGCTGCTGCCGCCAATGATCGCCTCAACGCCCAGCTTGCCGCCGCCGAGGCTCGCATCTCCGCGGCACGCGCGGCCGCGGTTGGCGCACTGCGCGAAGTCGCGACGAGTGCCACCACCGATCTCGTCACGCGCCTTGCCGGGTTCACCCCGGCGACCGCCGTGATCAACGCTGCCGTGATCAACGCTGCCGTGGACCACGCGCTTACCGCGCGCGCCGCGTAGGGGAAGCCAGATGCACCACGAGGAAAGCTTCTTCGCCGATCCGCGCGCCTGGGTTGCCGTCGCGTTTGTCATCTTCTTCCTTATCTTCGGCAAGAAGATGTGGAGCGTCGCGACCGCACTTCTGGACAAGCGCGCCGACACCATCCGCCGTGAACTCGCCGAGGCCGAGCTCCTGCGCGCCGAGGCCGAGGCGATGCTGAAGGACGCCATCGCGCGCCGCGAGCAGGCCAAGGCCGACGCCGAGACGCTATTGGCCGGTGCCCGCCGCGAGGCTGCCCGCCTTGCCGCGGAAGCCGAGCAGGAGGCGCTGCGAAGTGCCGCCCGCCGCGAGCAGATGGCCTTGGACCGCATCGCCGCCGCCGAAAAGGCCGCGATCGACGAGGTCCGTATCGCAGCGGCCAATGTCGCCGCCGCCGCCGCTGAAACCGTGCTGCGCGAGCACCTGACCGCCGATGCGGGCACCGCGATCGTCGATCGCGCCATTGCCCAACTGCCGGCCGCCCTCCGCGCCGCCTGACGACCTCCACGCATCCTGCAAAAAGGGCCGGGGACCTTGTCTCCGGCCCTTTGGCATGGCCCCCTCCGCAGACAGACAAGCGGAGGAAACCACAATGATCGTCGATTTGCGCATCTACACCTTGAAGCCCGGCAAGCTCGCCGACTACGTCAAGCTCTACCGGGACCACGCCTGGCCGATCCAACAGAAATATCTCGGCCGCTGCCTCGGCTGGTACACTACGGCCGAAGGCGATCTTAACCGCGTCGTCCATATGTGGGCCTATGACAGCCAGGCCGACCGCGAGACGCGCCGCAACGCCATGGCCGCCGATCCCGACTGGGCCGTGTTCCAGAAGCTCTCGGCCGAAGCCGGCTACCTGCTGAACCAGGAGAACAGGTTCCTCAAGCCCACCGACTTCTCACCCATCCAATAGCTCAGTCGGCCGACAGCGACACCCCGCGCACCGAAGCCATGGCATAGACGCCGAGAATACGGATCTCGCGGGAGAAGAACCCGAGCTCCTCCAGTGCCCGGCGCACAGGCGGAGTCTCGGGATGGCCCTCCACCTCGCACAGGAACTGCGTGGCGGTGAACTGACCGCCCACCATGTAGCTCTCCAACTTCGTCATGTTCACACCGTTGGTGGCAAACCCGCCCAAAGCCTTGTAGAGCGCCGCCGGCACGTTGCGCACGCGGAACACGAACGTCGTCATCAGCCCAGGCTCCGGCGCAATCGGCCGGGGCAGCCGTGACACCACGTAGAACCGCGTCGTGTTGTGCGCCGCGTCCTCCACATTTGCCCGCAGCACCTCAAGTCCAAACAGCTCGGCTGCCAGAGACGACGCGATCGACGCATCCTCCGGATTGTTCCATCCCGCCACCAGCTCCGCCGAGCCCGCAGTGTCGCTCTCGATCACCGCCTCCACCCCAAGCTCGGCAATCAGCTTCCGCACCTGCCCCAACGCCACCGCATGCGAATGAACCCGCTTCACGCCGGCAACGGTCGAGCCCTTCACCCCCAGCAGGCAGTGCTCTACCCGCTGAAAATGCTCCCCCACGATATGCAGCCCGGAATCCGGCAGCAGAGAATGAATATCCGGCACCCGCCCCGCCAGACTGTTCTCGCACGGCAACATGCCCAACCGAGCCGCCCCACCCAGAACAGCGTCAATCGCCCCCTCAAAACTCACACAAGGCAACGTGTCCCACCCCGGAAAGGCATTGCGACACGCCAAATCCGAATAAGCCCCAAGACTCCCCTGAAACGCGATCGTCTGTGCCATGTTGCCTACTGTGAGTGGGTGGTTGAGCAAGGAAGGCCAGGGGCTTTGCCCCTGGACCCCGCGAAGGGCATAGCCCTTAGAACACTCGAGTCTAGAGGTTTCTGGTCTTGGAGAGGGGGCATGCCCGGGGTTTGCCAAGGTCCGGTTTGGAGTGCCCGCCTCTCCAAGACCAGACATCTTAAACTCAAGGGTTCCAAGGGCTCTGCCCTTGGCGGGTCCAGGGCAGAGCCCTGGCCTTCCTTGCT
>CAIQQQ010000447.1 GCA_903873995.1 uncultured Rhodospirillales bacterium | reverse complement strand
CGGCATTGCTCGCCGGCTCCGTCGTTGCGTCCCTGAGCGCCATGCTCATCGCACGCGCCCTGGGCGCCTCGCCCGTCGTGGTGCTCTCCCTCGCCCCCAAATCCGTCACCACGCCCATCGCCATGGGCATCGCCGAACAGATCGGCGGACAACCCTCCCTCGCCGCCGTGTTCGTGCTGCTGACCGGATTGTCCGCCATCGTGCTGATGGGCCCCGCCATGCACCTGGCCCGCGTGACCGATATGCGCGCCCAAGGCCTCGCCGCCGGGATGGCCGGACACGGCCTTGCCACCGCCCGCATGCTGATGGTGAGCGAAACCGCCGGCGCCTTCGGAGGCCTCGCCATCGGCCTCAACGGCGTGATCACCGCCATCGTGGTGCCGGTGCTGGTGAGTGTGTTGTGAGGGGAAGGAAGGCCAGGGCTCTGCCCTGGACCCGCCGTCGTGCGTCAGCACGCCTCCGGCGTGACGGCCGGGGGCCCTTGGAACCCTATTCATTTACAATATCGGTCTTGCAAGAGGGGGCATGCACGACGTGTATCTCGACCCGGCGTGTATGCCCCCTCTTGCAAGACCGATCATCTTAAACGGATGAGGTTCCAAGGGGCTCGGCCCCTTGGTGGGGTCCAGGGGCAAAGCCCCTGGCCTTCCTCCCCATTCACTTCACATTCAACGGCACCGCCGTCACGCTGTTGAACGCGCTGCCGCCGGCGCCGATGCTTTGGGTGGACCAGACGAGGTAGATAAGGACCTGTTTTTGTTGGTCGTAGACGCGGGAGACGCGGATTTCCTTGAAGAAGGCGCTGGCTTTTTCGCCGAAGACGACTTCGTTTTTCGGCACGTCGCCGCGCAGGGTGACGGGGCCCACGGCGCGGCAGGCGATGGAGAAGCGGTTGGGGTCAGTTGCGAGGCCGAGGGAGCCGCCGACGCCGCCGGTTTCGGCGCGGGAGACGTAGCAGCTGACATTGTCCACGCGCGGGTCGTCATAGCGTTCGATGACGACGCGGTCGTTGCGGCCGATGAGGCGGAAGGTGGTGTCGATGCTGCCGATCCGGGCGGGGCCGTTATCGGCGGCGAGTGCGAGCGTGGTGGTGGCCAGCACGGCGAGGCTTACGGCGATGCGCAGCATGACGGACCCTTTCAGGCGGCGAAGCGGGCGAAGGACACCGCCAAGGTCTCATAGATGGCGCGCTTGAAGTCTGGCGCCACTATGGGCAGCTCGTTGAGATGCGCCCAGCGCCAGGCGTCGAACTCTGGGTGGGGGTCGGCGTCGAGGCGGATGTCGGTGTCGGTGCCGGTGAAGCGCAGCGCGAACCAGCGTTGACGCTGGCCGCGGAATTTGCCGCCGAGGGCGCGGCCGAGGAGCTCGGACGGGAGGTCGTAAGTGAGCCAGTCCGGATGCTCGCCGATGATCTCGGCGCGGTTGGTGCCGATTTCCTCGGAGAGTTCGCGCAGGACGGCCGAGCGTGGGTCTTCGTCGGCGTCGATGCCGCCTTGGGGGAGCTGCCAGCCGCCGGGATGGCCTTCGGCGTTGGGCATGTCCGCACGCCTGGCGATGAACACGTGGCCTCGTGCGTCAAACAGGACGGCGCCGACATTGGGGCGGTATGGGAGATGGGCGAAATCGGTCATCGCAGGAGGTTTGTCCGGACAGAGACGGTGGTGAGCGCGACTGGCGTCTGCACGACGACGCTGGCGGGCGCAAGCACCACGCCGCGTGTTGCGAGAGTGGCGGCCCAGGCGTTGATCCGGTCGATCAGGATCGGGCTGGGGCGGCCGGCCAGCGCCAGCGCGCTGCCGCGATCCTTGGCCAGGATTTCCAGCTTTGCCAGCTTGGCGTCGATCTCGGTGCGGCCCGGCGGATCATCCAGCACCAGATCGACATGGCGGATCGTACCGCGCTGGGTTGGCGAGCCGGCGAGGCGGGTGACGTTGGGTCGGGGGTCGATATAAAGCAGGCCGCGATCGGCCAGGGTGTCGAGCACGGGGGCCATCTGGTCGAGGCTGGCGGCGAAGCGCTCACCGCGCAGGTCTCCGAGTGCGCCGGTGGCGCCGACATAGCCGGTGAAGCGGGTGAGGGACCATTCCAGCCGCTGCGCGTTGGTGGCGAGCGTGGCGCCAGTGAGCAGGGCGCGGTTGCCTGGGTCGTTGAGCGGGAAGCCCTGCGGTTCCATGGGGATGGAGACCATGAACTCATGGCCGCGCGCCCGGGCTTCCTCGAGCACCCGCTCCGGCCGGGCGGCGTAGGGGGAGATGGCGAGGGAGACGGCGAGCGGCAGCAGCTCGATCGCGGCAAGGCTGTCTGCCTCGTTCATGCCGACGCCGCTGACGAGGATGGCGGCGCGGGGGTGGGGATCGTTGCCGCGGGTGAATTCGGCGGCGTAGGTCTGGATGGAGTTGCGCCGGTCCGGCCCGAGGCGCGGCAGCTTGCCGCCGGGGTAAAGCTGGGATGGCTCCAGCAGCAGCGGATCGGGTTGCGCGATGCTGCCTGGCGCGCGCGGCAACTCTGGCAACGGCGGGACGACGGGGGCCACTGGGGGAAGCGCCGCCGTCGAGCGCGCCACGGGGCCGGCGCGAAGGGTTGCCCCTGGTCGCAGCACTTCGGGTGCGGGAGGTGGGGGCGGCGGCACGGCGGCGGGCCCTTGGGGTGTGGCGGACGCAGCGAGAGGTGAAACGGAGAGGGGCGCGGTCGGCTTGGGCGCAGGACGCGCCGGCGTCTGAACAGGCCGCGTGGCTTCAAGCGTGGCGACCGGGATTGCTGTGTGGATCTCGGCCGGCGGGCCGAGCACGGCGAGGGTTGCGAGCGTTGCGGCGAGGCCAATGCCAAGCACCGCCCAGAACCCGATCAGCAGCCTCAACAGCAACATGCGTGGCCCGCGCGCCTGCGACCAGCGAAACCTATCACTCACCCTCGGCGCCGCATCCGTCGTCACATTGCCTCCTGCCAGTGGCCAGCCGATCAGGGATGGTCTGCGCGAGCAGCGCAGAATACCGCGAATCGGTTAACAGCCTCTTAGCATACCGCGCCGAATCCGATCGCGAGCAATTCCATCACAGATCGGGCGTCAGCGCCCCGCGCGCTTTTGCACCGCCATCGCGCGTGCGACCGAAAGGGCCTGCTGCAGCTGGAAATCGGTCTCGTATTTGGTCGGATCATAGGCGGGCTGGTTTTCGGGGGGCAGCTTCGGGATATCCTTCGCGATTGCCGGCAGGTCGGTACGCGGCGGCAGGGCGGATGTGGGGATGCCGCCCTTGTTGGCGATGGCCTTGTTCAGATCGGCCTCGCGCTCGGGCCCGAAGCGCTGGCCTTCGTTGCGCGAGGACGCCACCTCGATGTCCGGCACGATGCCGAGGCCCTGGATCGACCGGCCCGACGGCGTGTAGTAGCGCGCCGTGGTGAGGCGCATGGCGCCGTTGCCGGGCAGGGGAATCACCGTCTGCACCGAGCCCTTGCCGAAGCTGCGCGTACCCATGATCACGGCGCGGCGATGATCCTGCAGGGCGCCGGCCACGATCTCGCTGGCTGAGGCGGAGCCGCCGTTGATCAGCACGACCATGGGGAGGCCGTTGGTGAGGTCGCCGTTATGGGCGTTCCAGCGCTGGCTGTCCTCGGGGTGGCGGGCGCGGGTGGAGACGATCTCGCCATCATGGATCAGGTCGTCGCCCACGGCCACGGCCTGGTCGAGCAGGCCGCCTGGGTTGTTGCGCAGGTCCAGCACCACGGCTGACATCTTGTCGCCCGACTTGGTCTTGAGATCGGCGATCGCGCGGCGCAGGCCGGAATCGGTCTGCTCGCTGAAGCTTGTGATGCGGATATAGCCGACATCGCCTTCCATGTGGGACTTCACCACCTGAACCTTGATGATCTCGCGGGTCATGCTGACATCGACGGGTTTGTCCACGCCTTCGCGCTTGACGGTGATCCTGATCTTGCTGTTGGCCGGGCCGCGCATCTTGTCCACCGCCTCGTTCAGGGTCAGGCCCTGGACGGTTTGGCCGTCGATGGAGAGGATCAGGTCGCCGGCCTTCATTCCGGCGCGGGCGGCCGGCGTGTCGTCGATCGGGCTGATCACCTTGACGTAGCCGCTTTCGGCCTGGACCTCGAGCCCGAGGCCGCCGAACTGACCGGTGGTGGTGACCTGCATTTCCTGGAACGACTTGGCGTTCATATAGCTGCTGTGCGGGTCAAGACCGGTCAGCATGCCGTTGATGGCGTTTTCCACCACGTCCCGGTCCACCACCGGCTCGACATAGTCGGCGCGCACGCGCTCGAACACGTCCGAGAAGAGGTTCAGCAGGCGGTAGGTCTCGGCGCGGCTGCCGTCCTGCGCCAGGGCCTGGGAGAACATATGCACGCCGAACTGCCGGGCCACGATGCCGGAAAGCGGCCCGAGGGCAACTCCCGCCACGAAGGCCGTTGTCAGCATCAAGCCGGTACGTCGTGTCATGCTCGTCATCCTCGTCCGCGAAACAGCATCCTGCCAGCATCACAAGTGGGATACGGGCCTGTCATGTCCAGTCAGGTCATGCCCAGTCAGGTCAAGTCCAGTCACGTCATGTCTTGAGGGCATGAGGGACCGGGCACGTAGCCCCAGACTTTGCGAGGGCATGCTCCTGGATTGCAAGGTTTCCCTGCGCCGCAACCTTTGCATGGCGATCAGGAACGCGCGCGCAGATACGGCGCCGGATTGACCGGCTGGCCGTTCTGGCGGATTTCGAGCTGCAGTTCGGGTCGGCGCAGCAGCTGCAGCGGGTCCCATGCCGGCATCACGCCGAGCGGCTCGCCGGCCTGGACGGTCTGTCCGACCGTGGCGTCAATTCGCTGCAGGCCGGAGAGCACGGCGTGGAAGCCGCCGCCGCAATCGATGATGGCCAGCAGGCCGAAGCTGCGGAACGGGGCGGCAAACACGACCCGTCCGCCGCAGGGGGACACGACGCGGGCGGAGGGGGCGACGTGATAGGCAAGGCCGGTTGACGTGCCGACTTCCATCGCATCGCCGAAGCCGCGGACGATCTGGCCGGCGACGGGTGCGACGAAGCCGCCGGCGGCGCGCGCGGCCGCCTCCTGCCGTTTGAGCGGCTGTGGCGCGGGCGCGGCGGCGGCTTGGGCCTCGGCCCTGCGCTCTTCCTGGGCCTTGCGTTCGTCCTGGGCCTTACGTTCAGCTTCCGCGGCCTCGAGCTTTGCGATGGCCGCGCGCAGGTTGGTGGCGAGTGCTGCCTCGGCGGCGGCGCGGCGCTGGGCGGCGGCGGCCTCGCCCTCGGCGGTGCGGCGGGTGGTGTCGGTCTTGGCTATCGCGGCGTCCAGGCTTGCGGCCTCCGCCGCCTGTGCGGCCTCGCGCTGCTGCAGCTCGGGGATCGCGGCGTCGAGCTCGGCCTGCAGGCTTGCGACCTCCGCCTGCTCGGCCCGCATCGCAGCCGCGTCCGCCTCGAGCTGACGGGTGAGGCCGCCCAGCACCAGCACGCCGCGCACGGCCTGCTCCGGCGGCAGGGGCGTGGCCAGCAGGGTTTCGGCCGGATAGAGGGCGAGACGTTGGATGACCGGCAGGAAGGGAGCGAGGCTGGCGGCCTTTTCGGCGAGTCTCGCCTGCGCCTCGGTGCGGCGTAGGGCGAGGACGGCGACGCGGTCGGCGAGCTCGGTGGATTGCTGTTCCATGCCGCGCAGGCGGGTGGCGGCGGCGATGCGCTGGTCGGCGAGCCGCCGCTCCTCGACGGCGGCGGCCTGTGCCCTTGCTGCGGCATTGCGCTGGGCTTCGATCTGGGCGGCGTGAGCGCGTTCGGCGGCGAGCACCTGCTCGCGGGTGGGCGGGGCGGCCGCGATCGCCTGGGCCGCCCATAGCATGCAGACCGCGATCCGGGCGGCCGTCCGAGCTGTCACACGGGCGGCGCCCCTGGCGGCGCTCCCGGAGAGGGTTCGAACAGCACCGCGCCGGTCATCTCGGCGGGCTTAGGCGCGCCGAGGAGGGCCAGCAGGGTGGGGGCGATGTCGGCCAGCCTGCCGTCATGCAAGGTGACGTTCGAAACCGTGAGCAGTACCGGGACGGCGTTGGTGGTGTGGGCGGTGTGGGGCTGGCCGGTCTCGGGGTCGCGCATCATTTCGCAGTTGCCGTGATCGGCCGTGACCAGCAGGGCGCCGCCTTTGGACGCGATCTGGTCGGCGATGGCGCCGAGGCAGGCATCGACCGTCTCCACCGCCTTGATCGCGGCGGGGAGACTGCCGGTGTGGCCGACCATGTCCGGATTGGCGAAATTGAGGATCAAAAGGTCGTGACCGCCTGCGGCCAGGGCTGCGAGCGCGTGGCCGGTGAGCTCGTTGGCCGACATCTCCGGCTGGAGATCATAGGTGGCGACCTTGGGCGAGGGCACCATGATGCGGTCTTCGCCGGGATTGGGCTGTTCCGCGCCGCCGTTGAGGAAATACGTGACATGGTGGTATTTCTCGGTCTCGGCGAGGCGAAGCTGGGTGAGGCCGGCGGCGGCGACGGTCTCACCGAGCAGGTGGGTCATGGTCTGCGGCGGGAACAGGGCGGTCATGAACGGTGCGAGCGCGTCGCTGTAGCGGGTCATGCCGGCGGCTGCCGCGAGATTGGGGGGGCGGGGGCGGTCGAACCCCGAGAACGCCGGGTCGACGAAGGCCGTCATGAGCTCGCGCGCGCGGTCCGCGCGGTAGTTGAAACAGAGGATCGCGTCACCTGGCGCCATGCCGCGATAGCCGCCGATCACGGCGGGGATGACGAACTCGTCCGTGACGCCGCGGCCATAGGCGTCATCGACGGCGGAGGCGGCGTCGGCAAAGCCGGGGCCCTGGGCCTCGGCGATCGCGAGATAGGCACGGGCCACGCGGTCCCAACGGTTGTCGCGGTCCATGGCGTAGTAGCGGCCGCTGACGGTGGCGATGCGCACAGGTTCGGTGAGCTGGTCCTGGAAGCGGCGGATCGCGGCACCGCCCGAGCGGGGCGGCGTGTCGCGGCCGTCGAGGAAGGCGTGGGCGACCGTTGGGATGCCGGCCTCGGCCAGAATCTGGGCCAGGGCTACGCCGTGGTCCTGGTGGGCGTGCACGCCGCCGGGCGACACCAGGCCCATCAGGTGGCAGGTGCCACCGGTGGCGCGCAGCTTTTCGATCAGGTCGAGCAGGGCCGGCAGGCGCGCAATCGAGCCGTCCGCAATCGCGGTGCCGATGCGGGGCAGGTCCTGCATCACGACCCGCCCGGCACCGATGTTGAGATGGCCGACCTCGGAATTGCCCATCTGGCCCTCTGGCAGGCCGACATCGAGGCCGGAGGTGCGCAAATGCGCATGGGGATTGGCAGACCACAGGCGGTCGAAATTGGGCGTTTCGGCCAACGCCACCGCATTGTCCGCCTTGATGTCGCTGGTGCCCCAGCCGTCGAGGATCACGAGCATCACGGGGCGGAATCGGGCGGTCATGGCGGTCTTCCTTTGTTGCCCAGATAGCGCGCGGCGATGCTGCTATGCAAACGATCAGCCCCGGCGGGGATCATGGCCGGCCGCTTCGATGGTAGGGATGTCCGGCCACGATGGCACGGGCACGGTAGAGCTGTTCGCACAGCATGGCGCGCGCCAGCATATGCGGCCAGGTGAGCGGGCCCAGGGACAGCACATGGTCAGCGCGATTCATGACGCTGGCGTCCAGGCCCTCGGCGCCGCCGATGACGAAGACGACGGGGCGGGGCTGGTCGAGCCAGGTCTGCACCAGCGCTGCGAGGCGGCTGCTGTCGGGGGCTGGCGGGCCAAGATCGAGCGGGACGACGAAGGACTGGGGCGGCAGGGCGGCGAGGATGGCATCGCCCTCGCGCCGCTTGATTTCGGGTCCGGTCCCGCGGCCGTCCTGGATCTCGGTGATCGTCAGGGCCGGGCGCAGCCGCGTGGTGTAGCGCGCGACCAGATCGGCCTCGGGGCCGCGGCCGATGCGGCCGATCGCGATCAGGCGCCAGTCAGCCAGGCGAGGGCGCTCCGGGGGGGCTTGCGTGGGTCTCGGTTTCGTCCAGATCCGGGCCCCACATGCGCTCCAGGCCGTAAAGTTCGCGGGATTCGGCCTTGAAGAGGTGGATGACGATGTCCCCGGCGTCGATCAGCACCCAGTCACCGCCGCCGCCTTCGATCTGGATGCGCTTGAGGCCGGCCTTTTCGAGCTGGTCTTCCAGATGGGTGGCCATGGCGGCGATCTGGCGGTCGGCGAGGCCGGTGGCGATCACCATGCGGTCGGCGAAGCTGGCGCGGCCTTCGAGGTCGAGGGCCACGATGTTCTCGGCCTTGTCGTCCTCGAGGCTGGCCAGGATGATGCCCTGAAGCTGATCGAGGCGCGATGGCTCGGCGCGGACGCGGGGCGCGGCCTTGCGGGGACCGGCGGCGGCGGCCTTTTTGCGTGGCGTGCCGGGTGTGGCGGGCAGGCCTGCCGCTGCGCGGGGGGCGGCGCGCTTGCGGGGGGCCTTTGCGGGTGTGTCACCGGCGGGCGGGGTTGGCGGCGCTGGCGGTGTGGGCGGCTTGCGGGCGATTGTCCTGATCTCCTGATCTGCGGGCGCGGATGGCGGTGGCTGATTCGTAATTCTGTCGCGCCGGCAGGAAGACCCAAGCCGGCGGGCGCAGTCCGGCCAGGGCTGGCGCTGTATGGGCCACGCGGCGCGCCGGCCGCAAGCGCTGTGATGCCTGGCCGGCCAGTGCGCGGTGATTATAGGTGGGGCGGGGGAAGACGGCGAAATTGGTGTGGCGGGCGATCTCCAGCCATTCGTTCCAGGCGGGGAGCTGTTCGAGGTTGTCTGCGCCCATCAGCCATATGAAGCGGGCGCGGGGGAAGCGGGTGCGCAGGATCTTGAGCGTGTCCACGGTGTAGCGGGTGTGGAGCGCGCCCTCGATGGCGGTGGCCACGATCTTACGGCCGCCCGCGTTGCCAGCTTGGGCGATGGCGCGGGCGGAGGCGAGGCGGTCGGCCATCGAGGCCATGCCGCGCTTGGCCTTCAGCGGATTGCCTGGGGAGACCATCAGCCAGATCTGGTCGAGGCGGAGGCGGCGCAGGGCGAGCTCGGCCACGTGCAGATGGCCAGCATGGGCCGGGTTGAACGAGCCGCCGAGCAGGCCGATGCGGGTGCGGCGGCGGTCACCCCATCTTGGCACCGGGTCGGGCGGCACGGGGTCGGGCGGGGTTGTCTTGCGGGTCAGGGGCGTATCTGTCCCGTGCCGACGATGACATAGCGGAAGCTGGTGAGCTGTTCGAGGCCGACGGGGCCGCGGGCCTGGACCCGGCCGGTGGCGATGCCGATCTCGGCGCCGAAGCCGAATTCGGAGCCGTCGCAGAACTGGGTGGAGGCGTTCCACAGGGTGACGGCGCTGTCGCAGAAGCGGAGGAAGTGATCGGCGGCCTTTTCGTCCTGCGTCACGATCGCCTCGGTATGGGAGCTGCCGTAGCGGGCGATGTGGTCGAGCGCCTGTTCCACGCCGTCCACCACGGCGATGCTGATGGTGGGGCCGAGCCATTCCGTGTGGAAATCCTGCTCGGTGGCCTCCGGCATGGCGGGGACCAGGGTGCGGGCGCGGGCGTCGCCACGGCTGATGCAGCCGAGCTCGGCGAGGTCGGCCACGATGTCCCGCAGCAGGGCGGGTGCGATGGCGGCGTCGATCAGCAGGGTTTCGGTGGCGCCGCACACGCCGGTGCGGCGCATCTTGGCGTTGGCCACGAGACGCCGCGCCATGGCGTGGTTGGCGCCAGAGTGGACATAGGTGTGGCACAGGCCTTCGGCGTGGGCGAGCACGGGGACTCGCGCCTCGGCCTGGACACGTTCGACGAGGGAGCGGCCGCCGCGCGGGATGATGAGGTCGATCAGGCCGGAGCCGGCCAGCATGGCAGCGACGAAGCTGCGATCGGTGCCGGGGGCGATCTGCACCGCGGCTTCCGGGACGCTGGCTGCGCGCAGGCCGGCATTGATAGCGGCGTGGACCGCGCGGGCGGAGTGGTTGCTGTCCGAACCGCCGCGCAGGATGACGGCGTTGCCGGATTTCAGGCAGAGGCCTGCGGCATCGGCGCCGACATTGGGGCGGCTTTCGTAGATCATACCGATCACGCCCAGGGGCTGTGCCACCCTGCGGATGCGCAGGCCGTTGGGGCGCGTCCAGTCGGCGAGGGTACGGGCCAGGGGGTCTGGCAGGGCGGCGATGTCTTCGAGGCCCTTGGCCATGGCTTCGATGCGGGGGGCGGTCAGTAGCAGGCGGTCCCGGAAGGCGTCTGTGCCGCCGCCGGCGTCGAAGGCTGCGACGTCTCGGGCGTTGGCGCTTTCGATCTGGGGGGCGCGGAGGCGGATGGCGGCGGCGGCGGCGCGCAGGCCAGCGTCTCGCGCGGGGCCCGGCAGGCGGGCCAGCACGTTGGACGCTGCGCGCGCGGCGGTTGCCGCCTTGCGCAGCCATTGTCCTGTCGTGTCTGTCTCGCCGTTCATGTGTTTCCCCTGGCTGATCTGATCAGGTGTGGGCCGTCAGCACCAGATCGTCACGATGGATCAGTTCGTCTCGTCCGCGCCAGCCCAGGACGTCCTCGATCTCGGCGGACTGGCGGCCGAGGATGCGGGTGGCGTCGGCACTGGAATAGGCGGATAGGCCGCGGGCCAGCACGGCGCCTGGTGTATCCTCGGTGGCCGGGCCGCGGACCTCGACCGGGTCACCGCGTTCGAAGCGGCCTTCGATGGCGGTGACGCCGGCGGGGAGCAGACTTTTGCCGCGCTTGAGGGCGCGGGCGGCGCCGGCGTCCACGACCAGGGTGCCGGCCGGGTGCAGGGCGCCGCCGATCCAGCGCTTGCGGGCGGTGCGGCCTTCTGGGCTGGCAAGGAACCAGGTGCATTGCGCGCCGGCTTCCAGCGAGCGGAGCGGGCGTTCGACGTGGCCCATGGCGATGGCCATGGCGCAGCCGGCCTGGGTTGCGATCCGCGCCGCAATGAGCTTGGTGCGCATGCCGCCCGAGGAGTAGCCGGGCGGGGGGTCGCCGCCCATCGCCTCGATCTCCGGCGTTACAGCTTCCACCAGCGGCAGGTGGCGGGCGGCAGCGTCTCGGCGGGGATCGGCGGTGTAAAGTCCGTCTATGTCGGACAGGAGGATGAGCTGGTCGGCCTGCACCATCTCGGCTACACGGGCGGCGAGGCGATCGTTGTCGCCGAAGCGGATCTCGGCGGTGGCCACACTGTCGTTCTCGTTGATGACGGGGATGCATCCGAAGCCGAGCAGGGTTTCGAGCGTGGCGCGGGCGTTGAGGTAACGGCGGCGGTCTTCGGTGTCGTCTGGCGTGAGGAGCATCTGGGCGGCGGTGAGGTTGCGGAGTGCCAGGGCTTCGGACCAGGCCTGGGCGAGGCGGATCTGGCCCACGGAGGCGGCGGCCTGTTTTTCCTCCAGACGGAGTTTCTTCTGGGTGAGTTTCAGGCTGCGCCGTGCGAGCGCGATGGCGCCGGAGCTGACGACGATGACGTCTGTGCCGCGGGCGCGCAGGGTTGCGATATCTTCGGCCATGCCCTCCAGCCAGACGATGCGGGGGGCGGCCTTGGCGGGGTCCACCAGCAGGGCGCTGCCGATCTTGATGACGACGCGTTTTGCTGTCGCCAGAGACGGCAGGCTCATGCGGCGCGCTTTTCCATGATGCGGTCCCATATCACCGACAGCACTTCGGGCAGGCCCGCGCCAGTGGCGCCGGACATGACCATCACATCCTGGCCGCTGGCTTTCTTCAGCGCGGCCTTGCGGGACGAGATCTCGCGCGGGCTCATCGCGTCCGCCTTGTTGAGGACCAGCAGTTCGGGCTTGTCGGCGAGGCCGCCGCCGTAGGATTCGAGCTCGGCGCGGATGGTGCGCCATTGGTCCACGACGTGGCCGGCCGCACCGTCGATGAGGTGGAGGAGGACAGCGCAGCGTTCGACATGGCCCAGGAAGCGGTCTCCCAGGCCTGCGCCTTCGTGCGCGCCCTCGATGAGGCCGGGGATGTCGGCGACGACGAATTCCTGCGTCATGGACAGGCGGACGACGCCGAGTTGGGGGATGAGGGTGGTGAAGGGGTAGTCCGCGATCTTGGGGCGGGCGGCGGAGACGACGGAGAGGAAGGTGGATTTGCCGGCGTTGGGCAGGCCCACGAGGCCGACATCGGCGATGAGCTTGAGGCGGAGCCAGACCCAGCGTTCCTCGCCGGGCCAGCCTTTGTCGGCACGGCGGGGGGCGCGGTTGGTGGAGGTTTTGAAGGCGGCGTTGCCGCGGCCGCCATCGCCGCCTTGCAGCATGATCACGCGCTTGCCGGGTTCATCGAGGTCGGCGATCAGGGTTTCCTGGTCGTCATCCAGGATCTGGGTGCCGATCGGAACCTTGATGATCACGTCTTCGGCCGCGGCACCCGTGCGGTCTGAGCCAGACCCGTTGCCGCCTTTGCGGGCGCGGAAATGCTGGGTGTAGCGGAAGTCGATGAGGGTGTTGAGGTTCTCGACGGCGATGAACTCGATATGACCGCCGCGGCCGCCGTTGCCGCCGTCTGGCCCGCCATATTCGATGAAGCGTTCGCGCCGGAATGCGATCACGCCGTCTCCGCCGTCTCCGGAGCGGCAGTAGATCTTGGCCTGGTCGAGGAACTTCATGGGGCGGTGCGATGCGGTATGGGGGAGGGGATGCGGGTCAGAACGAAAACGGGGCCGGCTCGCGCCGACCCCGTTTCAGGAGATCACCACGCGGGCGGATTACTCCGCGGCGATGGCCATCGCAGCGGCCGGGGCTGCGACAACGGAGACCGTGACGCGGTCGTCCGCACGGCGGGTGAACTTCACGTGGCCGTCGATCACGGCGAAGATCGTGTGATCCTTGCCGAGGCCAACGCCGGCGCCCGGCTTCACGGCGGTGCCGCGCTGGCGGATGATGATGTTGCCGGCGATGACGCTCTGGCCGCCGAACTTCTTGACGCCGAGGCGACGGCCTTCGGTGTCGCGGCCGTTGCGCGACGAACCACCGGCTTTTTTATGTGCCATCTGTCGTGCTCCTTAGGCTGCGGTGATGTCGGACACGCGCAGCACGGTGACGTGCTGGCGATGGCCGTTCTTGCGGCGGCTGTTCTGCCGGCGGCGCTTCTTGAAGATGATGATCTTGTCGAGGCGGTCCTGGGCGATCACCGTTGCGGTGACGGAGGCGCCGATGACGATCGGCGCGCCGATCTTGATGCTGCCTTCGGACCCCACGGCCAGCACGTCGGTGAAGGTGATGGTGGTGCCGGGCTCGGCCTCGAGCTTCTCAACCTTCATCACGTCATTGGGGCTGACGCGGTATTGTTTTCCGCCGGTGCGGATCACTGCGAACATCGTAAGGGCGTCCTGAGGCAAAAATCGGAAGCGTGGGCCGGGGCATTGGGTGCCCTGGGTCGGCCTGCGCGGAGCGGGGGTTATAGCGTGGAGTCCGTCTGTGTCAACGAGATTGCGGTGGGATGGGTGGGGATTGGGCGTTGCGCTTGGAAGGTTTGCTCCCTATAACGCGGCGCTCACTCACACGGAGAGGTGACAGAGTGGCCGATTGTGACGGTCTCGAAAACCGTTGTACCAGCAATGGTACCGTGGGTTCGAATCCCACCCTCTCCGCCAGGACCTTCTAAGCCATTGAAATTATGAAAAACCTCAATGGCTCAAGGGGTTGCCCTTGTTTGTTTGCACACATCGATGCACACATAGGGCATGGCGATAGTGGCAAATCGGACTGGCTTGGTTGCAAGAGGTGGAGGCTGGGCGCTCCGCGTATGCGTTCCGAAGGAGCTGTGGGTAGTCTTCGGCCCTATATTAGACAGGCACCGTGGAGCGCCCTCAAAAAGGCGCACGAGCCCTGTGACTAAACAGGTGTGGTTGCCCATCGCCGCTGCCACACGGGCTGAGGCGATTAAGCAGGCCCGTCTGAAGGAGGTGTGGTTGGAAAGCCT
>CAIQQQ010000446.1 GCA_903873995.1 uncultured Rhodospirillales bacterium | reverse complement strand
TAGAAAACATAGACTCTAGAGCAGCTTATGTCCGTTCGAATGAGCCGCAAGCGGCTCAGTTCGATCGGACGCTGCTCTAGAGCAGGCCCGCCGCTGACAGGCGCGGCAGACCTGCTCCAGCTCCTTGTTTTGTCGCGTGATTCACGCCTTCGTTTAAAGACCTGCGGCGATCACGCTCTGAAAGACACCCATCATGACCGCCTACATCATCGCCACCGTCACCGTGCTCGATCCCGAGGCCTACCGTCCCTACACTGTGGACGTGCCGGCCGTGATCGCCCAGTATGGTGGGCGCTATCTGGTGCGCGGCGGCGCCGTCTCCGCTATCGAGGGCGACATGGCACTGGACCGCGTGGTGGTGATCGAATTCCCCTCGGTCGAGGCCGCACGCGCCTTTCACGCCAGCCCCGAATACGCGCCGCTGCTCGTCCTGCGCCAGTCGGCAAGCCACGCGCAGCTGGTGATCGTGGAAGGCGTCGCACCGTGACGCTGCCGGCACCGGCGCTGCTGACCATCGCGGGGCTATGGTTCCTTGCGGTCGCCACACCAGGGCCCAACTTCCTCATGACAACGCGCCTCGCCGTCGCCGAAACGCGGGCGGCCGGCATCTTCGCCGTGCTGGGCATCGGCGTCGGCACCACATGCTGGGCGATGGCTGGATTCTTCGGCCTCCAGGCGCTGTTCGCCGCCGCCCCCTGGGCCTTTCTCGGCATGAAGCTCCTGGGCGGCGCCTATCTCGTGGTGCTGGGCGTGCGGCTCTGGCGCAACGACCCCGCGGCCGATCCGAAGGGTCCCGCCCTGTCGCGCACCCCAGGCTCGGCATTCCGCCTGGGCCTCGTGACCAACCTGTCCAACCCGAAATCGGCGCTTCTGGTCGCCTCCGTCTTCGCCGCCACCCTGCCCCCCACCCCACCGGTGGCCCTCGCACCCGTCATCGCCGCCGAGATGGCCGGCATCTCCATGCTCTGGTACGCAGCCTTGGTCTGTCTGGTGACGACGCGCCCGGTGCGCGCCGCATTCGGCCAGGGACGGCGCTGGATAGACCGCATCGCCGGCACGATCTTCGTGCTGTTCGGTGCCCGCCTCATCGTCTCGCGATAACATATTTCCCAACGGACAATCTCATGACCGATCTCGCCGCGCGCCTCGACGCCGCCATCCGTCTCGCCACCGAGGCGGGCGCGCTCGCCCTGCGCATGCGCCCGGCCCCGGGTGCCGCCACCGCCAAACTCAAGGGCGCGCAGGACTGGCTGACCGAGGCGGACGGCGCGGTCGAGGCCTTTCTCGCCCGCGAGCTCGCAGCCCTCTTCCCCGAAGACGGCTTCCAGGGCGAGGAGACCGGCAAGGCAAAGCCCGGCGCGCTGCGCTGGGTGGTCGATCCGATCGACGGCACCTCCAACTACGCCCGCGGTGCCGCGCGCTGGTGCGTCTCGCTCGGCCTGATCGAGAACCGCACGCCCCTCCTCGGCGTTCTCGTCGCACCGGCTCTCGGCGAAACCTTTGCGGCCAGACGCGGCCATGGCGCCACGCTCAACGGCACGCCTGTCCGTGCGGCCGAAACCCAAGACCCAAAGCGCGCCATGATCGAGATCGGCTGGTCCCCCCGCATGCCGGACACCGTGTTCCAGGGCATCGTCGCCCGCGCCATGGCGGCCGGCTGTATGGTGCGCGCCGGCGGCTCCGGCGCCATGGGCCTGGCCGATGTCGCGGCGGGGCGCATCGACGCCTATATCGAAGCACACATCAACCTGTGGGACGTGGCAGGCGTGCTGCCCATCCTCGCCGAGGCCGGCGCCGTCGTGTCGCCGTTCATGGCAGGGCCCGGTCCGGACGCAGGCGACGCCATCATGGCATCGGCGCCCGGCATTTTCGATGTGGTTTCGGAAATCGCATCATTTAACGGATGAGTCATGCAAATTGTCGTTAAAAACTGGTCATAGGTAGCTCCCCCAACAGGAGAGACCTGATGTCAGACGCGGCCCTGCCGGCTCACGCCACAGCGTTCAAACGCCCCCCCATGGATGCCAAGCCGCAAACGGCCGGCGTGCTGATCTTCCTGGCGCTGCTCGTGGCAGGCCTGGTTGCAACGCTGTACGGCCTGATGACGGACATCAACGAGTCCGGCACCGAGCCGCTCGCGATCGTGGCCTTCCTGCTGCTCGGCGTCGCCCTGCTGATCGCGCTCGGGTTCGAGTTCGTGAACGGCTTTCACGACACCGCCAACGCCGTCGCCACCGTCATCTACACCCACTCGCTGCCGGCACAGACCGCGGTGATCTGGTCGGGCACCTTCAACCTGCTGGGCGTGCTGTCCTCCTCGGGCGCCGTGGCCTTCACCGTCGTCAGCCTGCTGCCCGTCGAGCTCATCCTCCAGGTCGGCAGCTCGGCCGGCTTTGCGATGATCTTCGCGCTGCTGATCGCCGCCATCGTCTGGAACCTCGGCACCTGGGCGCTGGGCATCCCGGCCAGCTCGTCCCACACCCTCGTGGGCTCGATCATCGGCGTCGGCGTCGCCAACCAGCTCATGGACACCACCGGCAACGGCGCCTCGGGCGTTGACTGGGGCCAGGCCATGGGTGTTTTCAAGACGCTGCTGGTCAGCCCGCTGTTCGGCTTCATGCTCGCCGCCATCCTGGTGGTCGTGCTCAAGATGGTCGCCAACGCGATCGTCAAGAAGAACAAGCTGTTCGACACGCCAGACGCCTCCGCCCCGCCGCCGCTCGCCATCCGCGGCCTGCTGGTGCTCACCTGCACCCTGGTGTCGTTCTTCCACGGCTCCAACGACGGCCAGAAAGGCATGGGTCTCATCATGCTCATCCTGATCGGCGCCCTGCCGACCGCCTACGCGCTCAACCGCGCCATGCCCGACTCCGAAGCCCCCGCCTTCATCGCCAAGATGGAAGCAGGCAGCGCCGTGTTCCTCACCAAATCCGCCGGCGCCATCCTGCCGCCCGCCGAAGCCAAATCGGTCGTGACGGAAGCACTGCGCACCCGCACCTTCGACAAGCCGACCTTCTTCGCCGGTCTCGCCGGTCTCTCCAGCGACGTCGCCGCCCAGGTCAAGACAAACGGTGCCGTCCGCAAGATCCCCGCCGCCGCCGTCCAGAACGTCCGCAACGACATGTTCCTGGCCGACGAGGCCGTGGGCAAAATGCCAAAGGCCGGCTTCTCGGCCGATGACGCCAAAACCCTCGCAACCTTTAAATCCGCCCTCGACCAGGGCACCCGCTTCATCCCTTGGTGGGTCAAGGTCTCCGTCGCCATCGCCCTCGGCATGGGCACCATGGTCGGCTGGAAACGCATCGTCGTCACCGTCGGCGAAAAGATCGGCAAAACCCACCTGACCTACGGCCAAGGCGCGTCCGCCGAAATCACCGCCGCCTTCACCATCGCCGCCGCCGACGTCTACGGCCTGCCCGTCAGCACAACCCACGTGCTCTCCTCCGGTATCGCCGGCACCATGGCCGCCAACGGCTCCGGCCTCCAATGGTCCACCGTCCGCTCCATCGCCATGGCCTGGGTCCTCACCCTCCCCGCCGCCATGATCCTCGCCGGCACCCTGTTCTGGGTGTTCCGGAACACGCTCTGAGTTAGGCAAGCAAGGCCAGGGGGGCTTTGCCCCCTGGACCCCCACCAAGGGGCTCGGCCCCTTGGTGGGGG
>CAIQQQ010000445.1 GCA_903873995.1 uncultured Rhodospirillales bacterium | reverse complement strand
ACCATGGCGCGGGCCATGCCGGTCATTTCGATGAGCAGGCCGAGGAACACGAACAGCGGGACGGCGAGGAGGACGAGGGAGCTCATGCCTTCGTCCATCCGCGAGACGACGATGGTCAATGGCACGCGGGTGACGGTGGCGAGGAAGGCGAGGGTGGCGGTGCCGAAGGCGAAACCGATGGGGATTCCGAGGAGGACGCCGGTGGCGAGCAGTCCCACGAAGAAGATGGCGAGGTTCCAGTTGCCGAGGGTCTTGAGGGCGGGTGCGCCGAGGCGGAGGGCGAGAGCGAGGACGGCGATGGCGATGACGGCGAAGGCGATGTCTTGCAGGCGGGCGCGGGCGAGGCGGATGGCGCAGGTTGCGAGCATCAGCAGGCAGCCGACCGGGATGGCGGCGGCGCGGATTTCGTTGGACCAGCCGAGGGCGGGGGTTTCGATGAACCATTCATCGTCCGCGTAGTCCCGCGCCCAGGGGAGGAGGAGGAGGAGGAACAGAGCGGGGACGCAGATGGCGAGGGCTTCGGCGCGCGCGCGCCATATCGGGGACATGCCGGAGACGATCGCGGTGAGGCGCATGTGTTCGCCGCGCTGCAGGGCGATGACGGCGCCGAACATGGCAAGCCACAGGAAAAGGATGGAGGCCAGCTCGTCTGACCAGATGAAGGCGTGGTGGAAGACGAAGCGGCTGACCACGCCGGCCAGCAGCACCGCGATTTCTACCAGCACCAAGGCTGCCGTCGGGAGTTCGACCAGACGGCGGAGCCAGGTTTCGGCTGATCTCAAGCGAGCGAGCCCACCGCAGCTTCGAGGGTGTTCCACGCCTCGGCGCCGAACTTGCCGCGCCATTCGCTGTAGAAGCCGGCGATTTTGAGGGCGCTGCGGAAGGCTGCGGGGTCGGTTGAGACGAATTCCAGGCCCTTGGTGGTGAGGGAGGCGCGCAGGGTGTCGTTCAGGGCGACGACATCTTTGCGTTCATCAAGCGCGGCCTGGTTGAATTCGCGTTCGACGACAATGCGGTCCGCCGCGGGCAGGGCTTCGAGGGCGCGGCGGTTGGCGAGGAACCAGAAGCCGTCCCACATGTGGTTGGTGACGGAGAGGTATTTCTGGACCTCGTAGAGCTTGCCGGTGTCGATGATGGCCAGCGGGTTTTCCTGGCCGTCCACGATCTTGGTTTGCAGCGCCGAGTAGACCTCGTTGAAGTTGATGGAGGTGGGGGAGGAGCCGAAGGCGGTGAACATGCCGGTCCAGAGCGGGGAGACGGGGACGCGGATCTTGAAGCCCTTCAGATCGTCCGGCGTGCGGATGGGTTTGGTGCTCGAGGTGATTTGGCGATAGCCGTTGTCCCACTGCTTTTCGAAGGCGTAGAGGCCGCGCTTGGCGATCTCGGCGCGGACGAGGGCGCCGAGTTTGCCGTCCATCGCGGCCCAGACCTGGTCGTAGTCCTTGAAGGCGAAGCCGATGCCGTTGATGGCGGCGACGGGGACGAGGGTGGAGAGGATGAGGCCGGAGAGGGTGAAGAACTCGACGGCGCCGGAGCGCAGCTGGCTCAGTGTGTCTGTGTCGGAGCCGAGTTGCGAGTTGGGGAACACGGTGATTTCGACACGGCCGGACGTGGCTTCTTTGACGCGGGTGGCGGCGGCGGTGGCGCGGGCGACCAGCGGGTGGGTGCTGGCCAGGTTGTTGGCGAATTTGTAGCTGAACTCCGCGGCGTGGGCTGGCCTACGGTTGATCGCGACCAGCGGCAGGGCGGTGGCGCCGGCGATGAGGGTGCGGCGGTTGAGCATCGTGGTGGCCGGCATGGATGTGTTCCCCTCGGACGATGCGGGCCTTTTGGCGCCGCGGTTATGGGCCTCGATATTCGCCATTCGCGGACTTCTGGCAATGGTTGGTCTGGCGTGAGTGCGGTTTGCGCTGCTCTTGCGTTGCGTGCGGATGCGGTCGCTGCTATGCCTCGGGACCCTGCGGCGACGCGGATAGTGTCGGAGCGTAGCGCAGCCTGGTAGCGCATCAGTCTGGGGGACTGAGGGTCGTGGGTTCGAATCCCGCCGCTCCGACCATTCTT
>CAIQQQ010000444.1 GCA_903873995.1 uncultured Rhodospirillales bacterium | reverse complement strand
GACCGCATGCGCAACGAGGCCGAGAGCTACCGCAACGACATCGTGCCGCGCGCCCGCGGTGACGCCGCCCGCCTCGTCGCCGAGGCGGACGGCTCGCGCCAGACCTCGATCGCCGAGGCGACCGGCCAGGCGCAGCGCTTCCTGTCGGTGCTCAAGGCCTATAACGCTGCCAAGGACGTGACCCTACAGCGCCTGTATATCGAGACGATGCAGAACATCCTGTCGCACACGCCGACGGTGGTGGTCGATTCCGGGCTGCAGGGCATCGTGCCCTACCTGCCGTTGGGCGATATCGGCCGCACCCCGCCTGCGCCGCCGATCGCCCCGCCCGTGCTCAACCCGCCGGCGCCCAACGCCGCACCTACCGCACCGCTGAGGGCGCCCGTTCGATGAACATCCTGCACAACCGCGGCGTCATCGGGGCCGTAGCCGCCCTGTTGGTGATTGCCATCATCGCCCTGTCCTCGTTGTTCGTGGTCGATCAGACCGAACAGGTCTTGATCACCCAGTTCGGTCAGCCGATCCGCATGATCACCAAACCGGGCCTGCACGCAAAGGTGCCGCTGGTTCAGACCGCGATCAGCTTCGACCGCCGCCTGCTCGATTATGAGTTGCCGCCGGAGGAGGTGATCCTGGGCGACCAGCGCCGCCTTATCGTGGACAGCTTCACCCGGTTCCGCATCACGGATGCGCTGCGCTACTATCAGGCGGTGGGTGCCACCGAGGACGGCATTCGCGGCCGTCTCAACTCGGTTGTCTCCTCCTCGCTTCGCCGCGTGCTCGGCAACGAGCAGCTGCTCAATGTGCTGTCCTCCAACCGCACCCGGATCATGGCGTTGATCCGCGACCAGGTGAACAGCGAGATGACCAATTTCGGCGTCTCGATCGAGGATGTCCGCATCCGCCGCGCGGACCTGCCGGAGGAGAACACCCAGGCGATCCTGCAGCGCATGCAGTCCGAACGTGATCGCGTCGCGCGCCAGGCCCGCGCCGAGGGTGCGGAGGCTTCCGCCCGCATCCGCGCCGAGGCCGAGCGCGACCGCACCGTGCTGCTGGCCGAGGCCCGCGCCACAGCCGACAAGCTGCGCGGCGAAGGCGAGGCCAATGCGATCAAGACCTACGCCGATGCTTTCCAACAGGACCCGCATTTCTTCGGCATCTGGCGAACACTGCAAGCCTATCGCGACGGATTCTCGGCCGGCACTGCGCGAATGGTCATGTCGCCGAATGACGATTTCTTAAAGCTGCTGAGAGACGCCCCGAAACCTACGGAATGATAATCATTCGCAGAACCCAGAGGATCGCCTCCATGTCCCTAACGCAGTCTCGCCCAGTCTTGTCTCATTTGGTCCAGTCTCGCCTGCTACGTTCGACCGCGGTCGCTTTGGCTCTGCTGGCCGCCCCGGGCACCGAGTTTGCCAACGCCCAGTCGCCAGCCACAGCCCGCCCGCAGCAGGACGATTTCGCTGATCTCGCCGCCCGCGTCCTGCCCGGCGTCGTCAACATCGCCTCCACCCAGGTGTCCAAGGAGCGGGCCGACACCGGCCCTGAGATGCCGGTGTTCCCGCCCGGCAGTCCGCTCGAGAAAATGTTCCGTGACTTCCTCGACCGCAACGGCCCGCATGGCGGCGGCCAGGGCCGCCAGGAGACGCGCAAGTCCCAGAGCCTCGGCTCCGGCTTCATCATCGACCCAGCCGGCATCGTGGTCACCAACAACCACGTGATCGACGGGGCGGACGAGATCACCGTCATCCTGCAGGACGGCACGACGCTCAAGGCCACCCTGGTGGGTCGTGACGAGGCGGTCGATATCGCCGTGCTGAAGGTCACGCCCGAGAAGCCTCTGACCGCCGTCGCCTTTGGCGACAGCGACAAAGAGCGCGTGGGCGAATGGGTGATGGCGATCGGCAACCCGCTTGGCCTCGGCGGCACCGTCACCCGCGGAATCGTATCAGCCCGCGGGCGCGACATCCGCTCCGGCCGTTACGACGACTTCATTCAGACAGACGCCGCCATCAATCGCGGCAACTCCGGTGGCCCACTGTTCAACATGAACGGCGAGGTCATTGGTATCAACACCGCCATCGCCTCCCCCTCCGGTGGCTCCATCGGTCTCGGGTTCTCGATCCCGTCCAACCAGGCGAAGAACGTTGTCGAGCAGCTGCGCAATTTCGGCAAGACGCGGCGCGGTTGGCTCGGCGTGAACATCCAGCAGGTCACGCCAGACATCGCCGAGAGCGTGGGCCTGAAGGAGCCGGTAGGCGCCATGGTGGCGCGCGCCGACGAAAAAGGCCCCGCGATCGGCAAGATCAACGGCGGCGACATCATCCTGAAGTTCAACGGCACCGATATCAAGGAGCTGCGCACACTGCCGCGCGTCGTGGCAGACACGCCCATCGGCAAGGACGTGCCGGTGGTGCTGTGGCGTGACGGCAAGGAGATGACCGTTACGGTCAAGGTCGGCGAACTGCCGGAGGACGTGACCAAGCTCGCCTCCACCAACACCGGTCCTGCCGCCCCGCGCAAGGTCGAGATCAGCGGCCTGGGCCTCAAGATCGCTCCGGTAAACAAAGACACGACGGAGCAGTTCCAGCTACCGGCCGATCAGAAAGGCGTCGTGATCACCGACGTCACGTCCGGCTCGCCGGCCGAGGATAAAGGCCTGAAGCCCGGAGACGTGATTACCGAAGTGCAGCAGGAAGAGGTCAAAATCCCGTCAGACGTGACCGACCGCGTGGAAAAGTTCCGCAAGGCCGGCCGCAAGTCCGTATTGATGCTTGTTCAGACGCAAAACGGCCCACGCTTCATCGCCCTCTCCCTGGCGCCCGGTAAGGGCGTGCCTGGGTAAGGCAAGCAAGACTAGGCCGCACCCAGACCGGCGTCGTGCGTTAG
>CAIQQQ010000443.1 GCA_903873995.1 uncultured Rhodospirillales bacterium | reverse complement strand
GACTGGAGTTCAGACGTGTGCTCTTCCGATCTCGCGTGAAGGCCGTCTGATCGCCCAGCGTCGTGGCCATCTCCGAAAGCGCCGTCTCCGCTGCATCTCCAAGGGTGCCGCGCCACAGATCTAAAACCCTGCGAGACGCGAGCGGCACCTGCTCACCGGACATCCGCTCGCGCGCCAGCAGCGCCAGCGCGGCGGCGATCGGCAGCTGGTCCTTGCGGGTCATCCGGTCGTGACCCTCGGCCTCGCATTCATCATTCAGCCTGGCGCGAAGATTGGCCGACACCCCGGCCATATGGGCGGCGCCGATCACCTCGACCCGCGCCTGCTCGAGCGCGTCATACACCTCGCGGGCTTCGCGCCGCGCCGGCATCCTCGCATTGTGAACGCCGTCGTCATGATGCTTCAGCCGCAGCGCCAGGCTGTCGGCCGCACCGCGCAGCTTGGCGACCTCCGAGGCCGGCAGCGCCCGCGTCGGCAGCGGCAGCCGTGCCCGCTTACCCGCCAGACCGGAGGGTCCGGGCTGGTAGGCGACCTGGACATCGGAGATGCCGGCCACCGCGCGCAATGCGCCGGCGGTGGCCTTCTTGAACTCCTCTGACCGGGTCGTGTCCTTCTTGTCGCTCAAGGCCTAGGCCTTTCGCACCAGACCGCCTGTGGGCAGATCCTCGTTGAAGCAGCGCTGGTAATACTCGGCCACCGTACCGCGCTCGGCCTCGTCGCATTTGTTGAGGAACGACAGGCGGAAGGCGAACCCGACATCGTTGAAGATCTTGGTGTTCTCGGCCCAGGTGATGACGGTGCGCGGAGACATCACGGTCGAGATATCGCCGTTGATGAAGCCGGCCCGGGTGAGATCGGCCAGCGCCACCATGCTCTCGATGCGCTTTTTGGCGGCCTTGTCCGAATTCTCCACGCCCATCTTGTCCATCACGATCTCGGTCTCCTGCGCATGCGGCAGGTAGTTCAAGGTCACAACGATGTTCCACCGGTCCATCTGGCCTTGGTTGATCTGCTGCGTGCCATGATAAAGGCCCGTCGTGTCACCAAGGCCCACCGTGTTGGCAGTGGCGAACAGGCGAAAGCCCGGATGCGGGCGGATCACGCGGTTCTGATCGAGCAAGGTCAGCTTGCCTTCGACCTCCAGCACGCGCTGGATCACGAACATCACGTCAGGGCGCCCGGCGTCATACTCATCAAACACCAGAGCGCAGGAATGCTGCAGCGCCCAGGGCAGGATGCCTTCGCGGAATTCCGTGATCTGCTTGCCGTCCTTCAGCACGATCGCATCCTTGCCGACGAGATCGATCCGGCTGATGTGGCTGTCAAGGTTGATGCGGATGCAAGGCCAGTTGAGGCGAGATGCGACCTGCTCGATATGTGTGGACTTGCCGGTGCCGTGATAGCCCTGGACCATCACGCGGCGATTGAAGGCGAACCCGGCGAGGATGGCGAGCGTTGTGTCCCGGTCGAAGCGATAGGTCGGATCGCTGTCGGGCACGTGCTCGCTGCGGGTGCTGAACGCGGGGACCTTAAGATCGCTGTCGATCCCGAACGTCGAACGCACATCGACCATGATGTCGGGCATGGTGGAGATGGCGGAGGCGGGGGCGTTCGCGACGTCGTTCATCTGAAATCGATCCTGTCTTACGGGCGCGAATGATACGCGCGGGTTTTTCCGATGGGTAGACCCACCACAGCATGTCGCGTGATTCACGCCTGCGGCCAAGCAGGCCTTGCGCGACCACGCATTATCCCGCCGCAACACGTGGTTCGGCAGCAAGCCGGCCACGCACGGCGGAGTAGGCCAGATTGATGGTCTTCAACCGCTCCTCAGACGCCCGGTCGCCACCATTGGCGTCCGGGTGATGGAGCTTCGCAAGCTCCTTGTAGCGGGTTTTGAGGACATCCAGCGTTGTTGGCCAATCCAGGCCGAGGGTCGCCATCGGTTCGCGCATGTCCTGCGGCATATCGGCTTCCGGCGCCTGACGCGGCCGATTGCCGAACCCGGCGTTCAACGTATGCAACGGGTTACGCAGCATCTCCGCGTCAAGCGTCCCGCCCAAACGCCCCAGCGGCCAGGTCGGGCGCTGCCAGGATGTATCCGCGCGCAGCTGCGCCTCGATCTCCCCCGGTGTCATGCCTTTGTAGAAGTCCCATGACGCGTTGTAGGCTCGGACGTGCTCGAGGCAGAACCACCAGTACTGGTTCAGCGCGGTGCGCGATTTCGGCGCGCGATACTCGCCACGGGCCACGCATCCTGGCATGTCGCATATCTGGCCTGGCGCGTCCGGATCTGGTGCGTAGGCCCGGGGACGGGGAGGCTTGCGGGTCATTACCGCTTTATGTGCGGGTGTGGGTCTGGAATGAAAGAGGGGATTTCATGAGCACGCGTGCTGACCGCATCGAGGCGGCCCTACGGGCCGCTTTCCAGCCTGACCATCTTGAGGTGATCGACGAGAGTGCCCTGCATGCCGGTCATGCCGGATCGTCCGCGGCCGGCGAGACGCATTACCTTGTCCGGATGCAGGCACAGCAATTTGCAGGCGCCAGCCGCGTCGCCCGGTCAAGGTCCGTTCACCAGGCCTTGGCGGACGAATTCGCAAGCGGGCTTCACGCGCTGTCGCTGAACCTCCGCTCACCCGGCGACGCATAGCTCGGCAACTGCGCCGCGCGACGGTTAACAAAAATGTTCGACCCATTGAAAGCACCAAGGCTGATAATATCCTGGCAAGATCTGATCGCTATGTTCTGCCGATCGACCGGTGGAGCAGGACTTTGGGTGATACAAGGCTGATCAACCGAAACGTGACCGCGTCACGGGGCCGGACGTCCATGCGGCTCGAACCGGAGCTCTGGAGCGCGCTGGAGGAGATCTGCGAGCGGGAAGGCCTGAGTTTAGCCGAAGCGGTGCAGAGGATTGAGCTGGCCGATCCGAGAACCAGCGAAGGCGGCCGGACCAGCGCAGTTCGCGTGCACATCGTCAGCTATTTTCGGGCGGCTGCGACGGAGGACGGCCATCGCGCGATCGGTCACGGCAGGCTCGCTTGAATGGCGTCGGGCCCACAGGCACGCCTGAACGATGTCGGGCCCACAGGCACGCCTGAACGATGTCGGGCCCACAGGCACGCCTGAACGATGTTGCGCCGGCGGCAGCGCTTCAGACGCCCGTGTAATATTTGGGAAATCGATCGCGGATGACTGGGCCGGCGCTGTCATAGGCATGGCAAGTGTTCAACAGGCGCGGCGGCCCTTCCGGCTGCGCATCCTCGCGCCGCGCTCGCACGGGATACAGGGTCTGAAACGCGACGGTGGCCATCTGCTGCAGCAGTTCGCGGAGATGCGTGCACCCCAGCGTGCCCGCCATCCGCTCGTTGGCCGCGCGCAGGAAGCCCGGCTTCACGGTCAGCCCAGCCAGCCGGGAGAATGTCTCGGCACCCCCCCCGCAGATCGAGAACGGGCCAGCCACCGTCTCGGCCTCGGCGGACACGATCAGCAGATCGTCCGTCACCGTCAACCGCGTTCGCATGTGATGCAGTGCCATCCCCTCCTCAACCTGCCGGTCGGCAGTCGCGAAACCGTAGGTCTTGTGATCCGTCAGTTCCGCTTCGATGTCGAACAGACCATCGTCGCGTTCAAAGCCTTCCAGGCGGATGGTGCGCGTGTGCAGCTTGCGGCGGGATGAAACAGCTTCTGGCTTCATGATCACCTCTTGCGGGGCCTGACGCGTAGCAGGGCCGCCCAAAAAGGCAAGCAACAGACGGCAGGCTATGACGCGGGGCGCGTGACATTCACTCTCATGCCCAGCGGACAGCCCGATCCGCCGGCATTCTTCCAGCCTGCCAGATCCAGCGGAACCGCAATCCGCCCCACCTCGCGGCCCGCCTGCTGATCGGTCTGCTCCGGTATCCGGAGCGGCACGCGCGACCGGGAATTCGGCACGAGAAGCTGCAACGGAGCGCCAGGCGCCATCCCCGCCTTCGCAGCGGCGGCAGCATCAAGGCTTAGGGACAGGCTCGAACAGTCCACAAGCTCAGCAAGCTTCTGGCCCGGGACGACCTCCTCGCCCTCCGTCGCAAATATACGGGTCACAAAGCCATCACGATCCGACCTGATGCGCGGCTGCGGCGCCGGTGGCGCGGCACTTGCTGCAAAGGTCTGCTCGAGCTTCGTCCGCTCCTCGCTCACAAGGCGCAGCTGCTCCTGCACATCGCGCAGCCGCTGCCGTGCCAATTCCGCCTCCCGCCCAGCCGTGGCATCCGCGGCAGGCCTGCCACGCGCAAAACTCTGAGATATTTCCTGCGCAAGAAGGCCCAGCCGGGTCTCTCGTGCCTTTGCCAGATCGATCCGGGCCGCAAGGTCTGAGATGATCCTTGGGTCCGTGCGCGGGCCGGCCACCGCGAAAAGTTCGGTCCCGCGCGTGACGCGCGCGCCAGGGGCCACGAGCACGCGATCCAGCGAGCCCTCCGCCGGCGCCAGAACCGACGCGGCGGCCCCGACGATGACAGCCTCGACAGGTTCCGGCTCGGCCGGCCAGATCAGAACGTATCCGATCGCTGCGGCTGCGATCGTTCCGACCACGAAACCTGGCCAGAGCGGCATCCGCCGGGACGGCGCCGGGTGGTTCTCGAACTCCGGCACCAAATCGTTATCGGCCCGCAGCGGGTCGATCGGGAAAAATGCCGCTGCGGGACTCACTGGATCCGTGACGCGTGCCATCGCAAGCTCGCGGTCAGTCATGATCGGAGTGATGACGGCTTCGCCGAGGCGGTCCACGCGGCCTGGTGCGATCGGCCCGGAGGCCTCGACCTCGCGCTCTGGTGACGCTGCGCGCGTAGGCGACGGAAGCTGAACCGGAGCGGGCGGCAACAGCGAATGGCCCAGTTGCGGCAAAGTCTCGCCAAGCAGGGGCACGGGTCTCGGCACGGCTGGCTGCGCCGGCGGTTCAGGCGGCGCGATCGGCTCCCGGACATTTCCAATCGCGGGGGGCGGGGTTGGCGGCGGCGGGGCGGACAGCCGTGACCGCAGGCTTTTGGACAAGTCCACGGGAGCCGCAGACACCTCAAAACTGGGCCGGCGCAGAACGGCCCGGCGCTCAGGCATCGTGAAGGACGAGGAGACGCTGATTGGACCGGTGGGTGCGGACGGCGGCCTGCGCCTTGGCGTTGCCAACACCGCGACGGGGTCCCCCGCCGGCACTGCCACGCGTGAGAAGGCGTCGCTCCCGCGCAACGCCGGCTGGGGCGGTCCGGCCGGGAGCATGACCGGCTGCTCGGCACTCGGCTGTCCGCCAGCGAGCCAGTTCATCAGCTCTCGAACACGCACCCCGATCAACCAGGGATCAAGCCGCGCAGCGGTGTCGCGCGGACAATTGTTCGGGCCGTCGGCGTCGGGCGGCACCGGCCCGCGACCTGTCAGGGCTTCACTCACGATCTCTCACATTTTTCTCGCGATCCCTGACGGTGCTGCAAGCCATTGTTTTCTTTCATGCTCATTCAAACAAAAGCAAACTTACCGCAGTTTGTTGGGAGGCCGGCATGACTGACCCCGTTGAGACATCGCCCATCCGCCGCTCACCATATGGTGATCATACCGCATGTGCACGTATCGGGGAAACCCAGACTGTCCTGCTTGTCGGACATGATCTCTGGCTCAGCGGCCTGCTGGCCCCGCTCTGCGAGGCCCTCGACATCCGGGTGGTCTGTGCCGCATCGCATCATGACGTGCCGATCCGGTTGCACCGCGACCATCCGATCTGCATCGTCTCCGGACTTGAGGCGGCGGGCCCAACCAGTTGCGCCATGCTGCGCAGCGTCGCGGCCTATGATCCGGACATGCCGGTGTTGCTGATCACCGGCGACGATCCGGCAATCGACGGTGCGATCGACGTCGCGGAGCGGCTCTGGGGTCTGACCGGCCTGTTCCGGCTGTCAAATGTGCCAGGTCCGGGCGACATGATGAATTTTCTGTTCCTGGCCGGTCGCAAGGATGGCACTGGCCGGCTGATGCCGATCAGCTGATGGGGCAGCGGCGCTCTTTTCGGGCTGCCGTGGCGTATTCGCCGAACGGCCGGGCCGGGCGGGCGCTCGGTTCGACCACGCTCGCGCGATAGGCCTCCCACTCCTCTGGCCCGAAGGACTCGAGGCCCGCGGCAACCTCCATCCTGTCCAGCAGGTCGCGGCCGTAAAGCGGGCGGGGAATCGGCTGGGCCTGGATCAGCGGCACGTTCGCATCAAGACGGATCGGCGATCCGGTGCGGGTCAGGCGCAGATTGGTGAACAACGGGCCAAACCAGCGGTCGGTCTCAACGAGACCTTCGAACGGCGCGAACCCGCCCTGAAGCTGGGCGTTCACGAGAGGGCGCAGCAGCAGGCTCCATCCCGGCTGCGACCGCGCGAACAGGCCGGTCCAGATCTGCACCACGCCGGGCTCCGGCAGGGCGGTGAGAAACGGCGGCGCACATCCGACCAGTGCTGAGGGGGCCGCTTCGTCGAACATCTGGCTGAAGCCGGGAAACTGGGCGGAGCCGAGCGGAGACCAGCCGTCCGCCCCGGCATGGGTCCAGAAGATCTCCGAGCCATCCCACAGCAGACTGAGATCGATCGGCGCGAACAAGTACCAGCCAAAGGCGGACGCGCTGGTCACGGCGTCGCAGTATTTGGCAGCGCGCGCTGGCAGGATGCCGGTGGCGGTCCGGTCCGCGCGCTGGGGCCTGCGGGTGCCCGGAGTTGCACAGACAAATCGGACAAGTGGGCCGGTGGTCTCGGCTTGTATCATCATCGCGCGGCGGCCTCCCTGGGCTTTGGGAAAACAGCCGGCCGCCTGCGCGGCCGGCTGTTTTGTCTCAGGCCTGACGTTCGGCCGGCGACAGCAGGCGGAAGGCGCCGCCAAAGCGGATCTTGCCGCTGTCCACCGCGGGCTGGGCCGGCAGAAGACGGAACGCGCCGCCGAAACGGATCGTTACGGTATCGGCGGCGTTGGGTGCGCGTTCGGCCAAATTGATCTTGAGCATCTCTGTGATCCTCTATTTTGACGACGTTGTGAGAATTCCCGTGGAATTGACGCATGGCGTCACATCGCTTTCCCGCTGGGGTGCGAACTGTTGATGCATTCACGGGAGGGATGCCGGCGGACGCGGTTCGGCCGTCGACAGAGACAATATTCCTTAAATACGAAGAGATGTCAAGAGTTTTTTCCTATTTTAGGCCCATACGCCGCAGAATGAGGTTCGGGCATGAATGGCATCGAGCAGGCTGGTCTGAAGACCGCGCCCATGACGACGCCACGCGGCGGGGTGGCGACCGATGCGCTGCTTCGGCTGCATCTGCTGGGAGCGATGTCAGCGGAGGGGCGTGCGGGCGAGGATCTGCTGCCGCGTGTGCGCAAGACGCGCGGCGTGCTGGCGATCCTGGCGACAGCCGCACCGCGGCCGGTGCCGCGCGACCAGATCACGGCATTGCTGTGGAGCGGCCGCGAACGCGAGCAGGCCCGCGCGTCCCTGCGCCAGGCGGTGCACGAGCTGCACGACCTTTCGCGGCAGCTCGGCACCACATTGGTCCATGGCGAACGCCATCACCTGCAGCTCGACGCAAGCCGTCTCTGGGTCGACATCCACGCGCTGGCCGGTGCGACGCCCACGCATCCGAAGCTGCTGGATCTGTTGCGTGGACCGTATCTGAGAGATCTGATCGGGCTCGATCCGGCCTTTGATTCGTGGATCCGCAGCGAAGCCATGCGGATCGAAACGATGGCCGCAGCCGTTGCGGCCGCCATCCTTGCTCGACAGTCCGAACCTCTCGCCATCCTTGCGGCGGCGAGGCGTCTGGTGGAGATCGCGCCGGGCCATGAAGGCGGCTGGCGCGCCATCATGCGGGCCCACGCGGATCGCGGGGAGACGGCGGCTGCGCTGTCCGCCTATGAGGCGTGTGCCGCCTATCTCGCCGGCTCCGCCCGCACCACGCCGTCGCCTGAGACCGATGCCGTGCTGGCGGCGCTGCGCCCGCCCCCGTTCCGCAAGGACGCGGACCTACCGTTGTCTCCAGCGCCGTCGTCGGCACGATCGGGCCTGTGGATGGCGGTGGCGCCGTTTCGCACGGCTTTGGATGGCGCCGAGGCGGGGCTGGCCGTCGGGTTGGCCGAGGAGATCACCACGGCCCTGGGTGGATTTCGTTGGATCAACCTGGTGGCTCCGGGCTCGATTGGAGCGCTGGAGGGCGAGCCGCGCGGCGAGGGCGAACGGTGGCGCCGTCTTGGGCTTGATTTTCTGCTCGATGGCGCGATCCAGCGCGGCGGCGCCCAGTTGCGCATCACCGTGCGCCTCGTGGATATGCGCGCGGCCGGCGAGGTGGTGTGGTCGGGACGGTTCGACCGGCCGGCCAACGACCTGCTGGCGTTGCAGGACGAGATCGCGGCTGCGACGGTCGCACAGATCGATCCGGCGCTGTTGCTGCATGAGAGCCGGCGAGCGAGCGCGAGGCCTGCGGCGGAGGCCACAGCCTATGAGCTGATGCTGCGCGCCATCCCGGCGATCTACCGGCTGGACGAGGTCGGATATCGCGCAGCCGGGGTTCTGCTGCGCGATGCGGCCAGCCTGGCGCCGCATGACGGGCCCATCCATGCCTGGTGGGCCTGCTGGCATGCCTTCCTGGTGGGCCAGGGATGGGCGGCCGATCCGGGGGCCTCGATGCACGAGGCCAGCCGCATCGCCGATCTTGCCGTCTCTCTCGATCCGGGTTGCGCCCGGGCGCTGTCGGTTGCCGGCTATGTGCGCAGCTTCATTTTGCACCGCAGTATCGATGAGACGATCGCGCTGCACGAGCGGGCGCTGGCGCTCAATCCCAACCTGCCGTTCGCCTGGGCCGTGTCGGCGTTGACCCTGAGCTATGCTGGCGAGCACGACGCGGCGCTGGCGCGCGGGCAGCAGGCGAGGCGGCTGTCGCCGTTCGATCCGCACGGTTTCTTCTTTGACAACACGATGATGGTGCCTTTGCTGATGCTGCGCCGGTTTGACGAGGCGGCCGCCCTTGGACGCGCGGCGGCGGCGCTCAATCCGGCGATGTCTTCGACCCATAAGGGATTGCTCTCGGCGCTTGGGCATCTGAGCAAGGCGGCGGAGGCGGCGGATGTCAAAGCGCGTCTGCTGCGGCTCGAGCCGGGCTTCACCTTGCGCCACGCCGCCGAGCGGTCACCGCTGCGCCGGGTCGAGGATCTTTATGTCTATGTTGAAGGTCTGCGGCGCGCTGGGCTGGCGGAGGGTTAGGGCGCGGGGAACCAGGCGCTGCTGCGGCCCATGAGACGATAATAGGCTAGGCCGAGCCATTCATGTGCGGCGGTGTCGATCAGCGCCAGGCGCTCGCCAAATCCGCGCGAGCCGCGATGATCGGCGGAGGCAAAGCTCTTGTAGCTGACCGGGTCGGCCACGACTTTGAATCCAGCCGCCCGGAAAGCGCCGACCGAGCGCGGCATATGCGCGGCAGACGTGACCAGCACCCATTCCTCGCCAGACGCCGGATGCAGCACGTCTCGGGTCAGAGTGGCGTTCTGCCAGGTGGTGAGGGAGCGGTCCTCATAGAGGATACGCCCGTCCGCGATGCCCAACGTATTTGCCAGCGCGCGGACCGGGGCTGCCTCGCTCGGGCCGTCCGGGCGGTTGGGCATCGGGCCGCCGGTGAACACCACGCGTGCCTCGGGATAGGCGCGGGCCAGGGCGATCATGGCCGTGATGCGTGCTGCGGCGCCGTTCAGGGACGGGCTGTCGCGATCGGCGCTCAGCGCCGCGTCGATCGCGCCGCCGAGCACGATGACCCGTTCGATCTTGATGGCCGGCGACAACGGGGGGAAGCGGTTCTCCAGAGGGGCGAGGAGCCACTGGTCGATCGGCAGGGCGGCAATGACGGCAAAGCCGGCGACGCCCAGGACGCCAAGGGAAACGCCCGCCCTGCGGCGGCCGGCCACCTGAAGAAGGACACCGAGCCCGCAGCACAGGGCCAGCCAAAAACCGGGGCTCAGCAGCATCCGGTGCGTCTCATGCGTGTCTCCCGATGTCTCACAGCCGGGAGGTTAGCACGAACGTCAGCCGACCGCGCCGTGTGGCGGCTGGGACAGGACCGCGGCGCCGAGAATGCGGCCGTCCGGTGCCTGCAGGATGACCGCCGCGCGGTCGGCCTGCGGGAGCCTTGCGGCTATCGACAGGGGCTGGCCGTGCCACCTGGCGATCTCCTCATGGCTGCGCACGATGTTCGCCTCGACCAGCCTTGCGCCGGCATTCTCGCCGCGCGCCACCGGCGTGGTGTGGCGCGGGTCAAATCCGATCAGCAACAGGCGGCCCTCGCCCGCGCCGGCGGCGGCGGTGATGCGCAGACCGTCTGGCGTGCGGGCGATCTCGATGGGAATCTCGGCGGAGGCATGGGCGCGGGCCTGGGTCAGGGCGGCGGCGACGCCGGACCGGTCCGAGCCGACGACGTCGATCCGTCCGTCCACCACCATCTGCGGCGTGTAGATCGTGCCGGCATGCATCAGGCGCTGGTAGTCGCGCTGGCGGCTGGTGGCGCTGTCGAGCGAGTAGGGGTCGCGCCAGCCAAGACCGTTCCAGTAGGTGACGTGGAACGCGAGTGCGAGGATATCCGGGCGTTTGGACAGCTCAACGAGCAGATCGTCCGCCGGCGGGCAGGACGAGCAGCCTTGCGATGTGAACAGCTCGACCACCGTTGGGCGGACTGCCGGCCCGTTCTGGGTAGGGGAAGTCTGGGTGGGAGAAGTCTGGGTGAGGACGATCTGGGCTGGGGCAGGGCTCGGCAAGGCCAGCAGGCAGACAGCGAGGACGGCTGACAGACGAGACATGGTGGCTCCTTGGCGTGTGCCTCCACCGGACTCTGGCCTTGGTGCGGCCGTTACAGGGACTTTGGCATCCGCTAACGCCTCATTCAGGTTTCAAGATCAGTCTCAGAAACTGTGAGGCCGCGGGCCGGTCTGAGACAACCGAAAAGGACAGCACCGATGATTTGGGCAAGCCACGCGCCTGGCGAGAGGCGGACCTTGCCATGAACGATATCCGCTCGATCATCCTGCCGCCACCGACCGCATCACGGGCCCGGGCGACACTTGATCCGCACATGGATATCGATCCGTTGACGGGACTGATGGGGCGGCGGCGCCTGATGGCGCATCTGGCGGAGCGCCTGGCGTTGCCCGGAGCGGCGTTGGGCCTGCTGCTGATCGATCTTGACCGCTTCAAGGCGTTGAACGACAGCCTGGGACACCAGATCGGCGACATGGCTTTGTGCCGCGTGGCGCAGCGGTTGCGCAGCTCGGCGGGCCGGGACGCCATGCTGGCCCGCATCAGCGGGGACGGCTTCGCGGTCGTGATCAAGGACGGCGCGGAGGCCGCTGGGGCGGCGGACCGAATCATCGATCTCATCGGGCGACCCTATGCGGTGTCCGGACACACCTTCACCCTGGGCGCCAGCGTCGGGATCGCAACGGCGCCGTTTAACGGCGTGGATGCGCATCAGTTGCTCGATGCCGCGGATCTGGCGCTTCACCAGGCGGAGAATGACGGGCGCAACCGCCATCGCCGCTTCGAGCCGGCGATGCAGACCCGGGCGCAGCTCCGCCAAAGCCTTGAGCAGGACATGCGGGCGGCCCTTCTGATCCAGCAGACAGACCTGCGCCGGGCAATGGCCCTGGAACAGTTCGCGCTCTACTACCAGCCGCAGGTTTGTCTCAAGACCGGCCGGCTGGTGGGGTTCGAGGCACTGATGCGCTGGCATCACCCGACCTTGGGCATGGTTCCGCCGGACGATTTCATTCCGCTTGCCGAGGAGATCGGGCTGATCGATCTGCTGGGCGTGTGGGCGTTGCGGACCGCCTGCCGGCAGGCGGCGCTGTGGCCGGGGCTGCAGGTCGGTGTCAACGTGTCACCGCTGCAGCTGCGGGACGGGCCTGCCTTGGTGAAGGCGGTGGCGGACGCGTTGTTGGAGAGCTGCCTTGACCCTGAATGCCTTGAGATCGAGATCACCGAGAGCAGCCTCATGGGCGATGTGGGCGAGACGCTCCATGCCTTGCGCGAACTTGGCGTGGGCTTGGCCCTCGATGATTTCGGCACCGGTTTCTCATCGCTCAGCCGGCTCGGCTCTCACCCTTTCACGCGGATCAAGATCGACCGCTCCTTTGTCGCTGCCCTTGCCCTGCCGCAGGGTGATGCCGGACCGCAGCGGACGGGGACGACCGCGCCGGGTTGGATGATCCGCGCGATCGCGGCCCTCGGGACCGGGCTTGGCATGAGCACGATCATCGAAGGGATCGAGACGGTGGAACAGGCGCAACTGGCGCGCGAGGTCGGCTGTACACAGATGCAGGGCTATCTGGTCAGCCGGCCGGTGCCGGCTGATGCCCTACCGGGCCTGATCCACCGATGGATGAACCAGGCGACCCAGGATTCGATCAGATGAGCCACATGCTTCATTCGTTGGCCTATTTCAGCCGCATCAGCGAACCGGTGGGTCCTGAGGCGCTGCAAGCGATGGTAGGTGATATTCTTTGCAGCGCGCGGCGGAGAAATCCGTCGATCGGTGTCACTGGGGCGCTGTTGTTCAGCGGCGGCTGCTTTGCCCAGGTGCTTGAAGGGGAGCTGGCTGATGTTGAGCTTATCTTCGAGACGATCCAATGCGATCCTCGGCACAAGGATGTAATCGTCGTGCATTTCCACCCGATCGTAGCACGCAGCTTTCCTGAATGGTCGATGGCGTTTGCCGGCATCGATTGTGGTGAGAGGCGTGCAGCGTTGGCGGCGGACGCTTTGGCGACACCAGATGACATCGCAGCAGCGCCCGGCGGAGCCGACTTCGTTCAGGTGCTGCGCAATCTGGTGATGCGCCAGGCCGAGCTGGCCTCGTAGCCTCACTCCACCGGTTTTGCTGATGGACGGGCGGTCAGGCACGCCTGCCCATCAGCCGCGGCGCATCAACTCTCGAGCATGCGACGCAGAAGCTCGACATCCTCGGCAAAGCCGGCGTCGCGTTCCATCAACTCGGTGACGCGGGAGACCGCGTGCATCACCGTTGTGTGATCGCGGTTGCCGAATTTCCGCCCGATCTCCGGCAGGGACCGGCTGGTGAGCTGTTTTGCCAGATACATCGCGACCTGACGCGGGCGGGCCACGGCACGGGCGCGGCGGGCCGACGACATGTCCGTCAGGCGGATGCTCCAATGCTCGGCCACGCGCTTTTGGATCTCCTCGATCGTCACGCGACGGTCATGCGACTTAAGGATGTCGTGCAGCACCTCCTGCGTCGTCTCGAGCGTGACGGCGCGGCCGAACAGATTGGCGTGTGCGATCAGGCGGTTGAGCGCGCCTTCCAGCTCACGGATGTTGGAGGTGATCTTGTGGCTGAGGAATTCCAGCACCTTGGACGGCACCGGCACGCCGGCACGGGTGGCCTTGGCCTCCAGGATCGACATGCGCAGCTCGAAGGTTGTTGCGTGCAGATCGGCGACCATGCCGCAGCCGAGGCGGGTGCGGACGCGATCCTCCAGACCCGACAGATCGGACGGCGACTTGTCGGCCGAGACCACGATCTGCTTGCCTGAGTCGACGAGCGCGTTGAACGTGTGGAAGAACTCTTCCTGCGTCGCGTCCTTGCCGATGAGGAACTGAAGATCGTCGATCATCAGGACATCGACGCTGCGCAGCTCCTCCTTGAACTCCATCGTCGAATGGGTGCGGATGGCGCTGATGAAGCGATACATGAACTTCTCGGCGGACATGTAAGCGACCACCACGGGGCGGCGGCGCACGGTGTCGCTGTCCTGGCGGTTCGTGAGCTGCCAGGCGATCGCATGCATCAGATGCGTCTTGCCCAGGCCGACCCCGCCATAGAGAAACAGGGGGTTGAAGCCCTGACTCGCCGGCTTCTCCGCCACGCGGCGCGCGCAGGCATAGGCGAACTCGTTGGGCTTGCCGACGATGAAGCTGTCGAAGGTGAACCTTGCGTCCAGCGCGACCGCCTCGACCTTGTCATCGGTCCGGATTTGCTCGGCCGGGATCTGCGAGGCGCCAGCCTGCACGGCCGGAGCATCGGTTTGGGCAAGGCGGTCTGTGGCATGGCCCGATGGCGGCGCTTCAGGACGCACCGGCGGCGCGCTCAGCGGCTCGGCAAGCGGGGTCACTAGGACTCCGGCGCCGACGCGGATCTCGACGCGGCGGACCGACTGGTTCTCCGCCTGCCACAGCGAGGTCAGCCGGTCACCGTAATGGCTGCGCACCCAGTCGCGCAGGAAGCGGGTGGGCAGACGGACGGTGATCTCGTCACCATCGATGCCGGTCAGGGTCATCTGCTTGAGCCACGTGCGGTATTCGACGTCTCCGACCTCGTTTTGCAGCCGCCCGCGCACGCGCGCCCATTGCACGGCGAGTTGGCCCTCGGCGGGGCCGGTGGCGTGCGCAGGGGGCTGGGCGGATGCGCCGAAGTGGGCCGCGTCATGCGTGAGGCCCGCCGACGATGCGCCACCGGACTGGCGGCTGGGATTAGTCGGCAACGTCATTCCGTCCTCCGCTCCGCCGCTCGACATGACAACCTCCAGAGGCAAGCAGCGGCGACACGACGCAGATGACCAAGGCCTCGAACTCGGGGCTTCAGAACACCCCGCAGATGAACTGCTGGTGAGAAATGAGTAGGCGGAAAACGGCTGGCGAGCAATTCAAAATTGACGGCCGAAGAATGGCGCAAGAAAATTTGAAATATTCGCGAATAAGTGAAGGCCTGCGCATCGACGTGCGCCGATCCAAGGATGGAGCCATCTGATAACGATTATGTGTGTGGCCTGGACGTCTCGCTCAGCTGCGAGACGCCGCTGACAATGAGATCAATGCGCCGTGAGCGACTTGATCCGTGCGGACAGGCGAGAGATTTTGCGGGCGGTCGTGTTGAGGTGAACGACGCCCTTGGTCACGCTGCGCTGCATCTCAGGCTGCGCCAGTCGCAACGCCTCAGCCGCCAGTGTCTTGTCGCCTGCCGCAATGGCCAACTCCACCTTCTTGATGAAAGTGCGCATGCGCGACTTGCGGGCGGCGTTGCGATCCGTGCGAACGGCGATCTGGCGGATGCGCTTGCGCGCCGAAGCATTGTTGGCCATGGGCTCTCTTTGGTCCTCTGTACAATCACTGAAGAGGCCGGCTGACCGGCCCAGTCTTGGTCACATAACCGACATCCTGCCACTTTCGTCCGGGCTTGGCCAGAACGACAAAGAGGCGGAGCGCCGAAACATTCCGTGAGGCCCGGCATGGCCGGGCGGGATGGGCGTCTTAGGCAGTGGGCGATCCAGAGTCAACAAATCCCGTGCCCCCTCACCCGTGGAACTTCGCGGGGCGTTTGGTGGCGAAGGCTTCCATGCCTTCGCGTTGGTCCGGGGTGCCGAACAGCGGCAGAAACAGATGGCGTTCGGCGCGCACGCCTTCGGTGAGGGTGGTTTCAAAGGCTGCGTTGACGGCGGTTTTGGCGACTTGGGCGGCGAGGCTCGACTGGTTGGCGATCTTGTCTGCGAGCGCCCAGGCCTCGTCGAGCAGGGTTGCGGCGGGGACCACGCGGGCTACGAGGTTGGCGCGGTCTGCCTCGGCGGCGTCCATCATGCGGCCGGTGAGGATCAGATCCATGGCCTTTGACTTGCCGATGGCGCGGGTGAGGCGCTGAGAGCCGCCGGCACCGGGGATCACGCCGAGATTGATCTCGGGCTGGCCGAAGCGGGCGGTGTCGGCCGCGATGATGAGATCGCACATCATCGCGAGCTCGCAGCCGCCGCCGAGGGCGACGCCGGCGACGGCGGCGATGACGGGCTTGCGCACGCGCAGCACCGTCTCCCACGGGGCGATGAAGTCCTGGAACATGACGGCGGGGTAGGAACGCTCCTTCATCTCCTTGATGTCGGCACCCGCGGCGAAGGCACGGTCCGAGCCGGTGAGGACGATGCAGCCGATCGCGGGGTCAGCGTCATAGGCGAGGAGGGCTGCGCCGAGTTCGGCCATCAGCTGGTCGCACAGGGCGTTGAGCGCCTTGGGCCGGTTGAGGGTGATCATGGCCACGCGGCCGCGGGTTTCGGTTGCGATCATCTCTGGTGCGGACATGGCGGGCTCCCTTGGTTTTGGGTGGTCTTAGCTAGTGTCCCGCACCAGAAATTCGCAAGGCGAGTTCCTGGTAAAGCGGGCCACTAACCTATTGTTTCTAGTGTCGACTGATTCTGAAATTCGCCCT
>CAIQQQ010000442.1 GCA_903873995.1 uncultured Rhodospirillales bacterium | reverse complement strand
TCGACGACGGCGGTGGCGCCGGAGTTGCGGACGGCGAAGCGCTCGCCGGCCTGGCCGGCTGCGAAGAGTTCGCCGGCGGCGTCGTCGTGATCCTCGGTGCCATCGGCGACAATTTCGGCGCCGGCTTCACCGGCGGACAGGCCTTCATCTACGACCCGAACGACCAGTTCGCGCTGCGGGTGAACGCCGAGACGCTGACATGGCAGCGCGTGCTGCACCCGCATTGGGCCGATCTGCTGAAGGGCCTCGTCAGCCGCCATGCCGACGAGACCAACAGCCGCTACGCCCGCATGCTCGCCCATGACTGGGATCGCACCCTCCCCAAGTTCTGGCAGGTGGTGCCCAAGGAATACGCCCGTTACCTGCCGGTGCCGCTGAGCGAGACGGAGGCCTTGCGAGCCTGAGGGCAGATCAGCGTCGCCCGCTTGGCGATGCTGAGTCCCGCTGGCATACAGGGACCATGCGATTCCTTCATCATCTTCCGCTGTCGCCGTATTGCCGCAAGGTGCGTCTCGTTCTGGCAGAGAAGCGGCTGCCGTTTGAACTGCGCACGGAAAAGCCATGGGATCTAAGGCCCGAATATATGGCGATGAACCCGGCCGGCACGGTTCCCACTCTGGTGGAGGGCAACGGGCGGGTGATTCCGGACAGCCAGGTGATCTGCGAATACCTGCATGACGAGTATCCGGATGTGGATCTGCTGGGCGATCGATATGCCCGCATCGAGGTTCGCAGGCTGACGGCATGGATCGACGGGCCGTTCGCCCAGGCGGTCACCAACGTCTATGTCACCGAGAAATACCTCAAGCGCATCAGCGGCCAGGGGCATCCGGATGCCACGGCGCTGCGACAGGCGTCGGCGAATCTGAAGGAGCATATCGCGTATTTCGGCTGGCTCGCCGAGACGCGGGCGTTTCTGGCGGGCGATGCGTTCTCATTGGCCGATCTGGCGGCAGCGGCGCATCTGAGCGTGATCGACTTCACCAACGACATCGACTGGAGCACGAACACCCACGTCCATGACTGGTACGCCCGGGTGAAGTCCCGCCCGAGCTTCCGCCCGTTGCTGAACGATCGCGTCTCGGGGTTCGTGCCCCCCGATCATTACGCCGATCTGGATTTCTGATCCGGGTCAAAGCTCGATCTGGTAGCGCACAAATCCACGGTTTTCGGCCACGCGATCGTAAAGCGCGCGGGCTGTGGCGTTGGTCTCGTGAGTCATCCAGTAAAGCCGCGCGCAGCGCTGTGCGCTGGCCCAGTCCTTCACGGCCGCGATCAGCGCCCGGCCGATGCCCTGGCCTCGCACAGTGTTGTCGGTGAACAAATCCTGCAGGTAGCAGACATCGGGGCCGGACGTGTTGGCGTGAATGAAGAAATGCGTGATGCCCACAAGCCGCCCGTCCAGCTTCGCACCGAGGGCATGGATGCGCGTGGCGTCCTGGAACTGCCGCCAGGCGTGGTCATAGGCCTCGTCCGCCAGCACGCGCTCATAGAACGCGATGTAGCCGCGAAACAGCCGCTCCCAATCCGCGCGGTCCTGGGGGTCAGGCTTGGCAATCGTGAGCATGGCGTTCGCCCTCATTCAATATTGCTGCCGTCGAGTTGCAGCGCCTCGCCGGCCAGATAGAGGCTGCCGCAGATCAGCACGCGGGCGCGGCGGTCCCGCGGCAGCCGGGCCAATGCCTCCGCAATGGTCGGCCCCACCTGCGCCACGCCGCCGGAGGCCGCGACGATCGCCTCCACCGGCAGCGCCGAATGCTGCAAAGGCTCGGACACCGCCCACAGGCCCGCAGCCACGGGGAGCAACGGGCGGAGGAATTCCCGCGTGTCCTTGGACTGCTTCATGCCGACCAGCACATAGGTCGGCGCGTCAGTCCAGCCGGCGATGTGCCCGGCCAGTGCCACGCCGCCGCCCGGATTATGGCCGCCGTCGAGCCACAGTTCCCAGTCCGCCGGCAGAGAGGCCGCGAGCCTGCCGCGCAGGCGCTGCATGCGCGCGGGCCAGATGGCCGTGCCGATCCCGGCGGCGATCGCGGCGTCAGGAATGCCAAGCGCGGCGGCCCGGATCGCGGCTGCGGCGAGCCCGGCATTGTCGATCTGGAACGCGCCGGGAAGGGAGGGCGGCGGCAACGCCAGCTCCCCCGTCGCGTCGCAAAACCGCAGGCCGGCTCCCTCGTTGCCAATCGTCCAGGCAAGGTCACGCGCCAGCAGGGTGGCGCCGTGCAGCGCGGCCTCGGCATAGAACACATCCAGCACGCTGCCCGGCTGCGCGCCCGTCGCCACCGGCACACCCGGCTTGATGATGCCGGCCTTCTCGCCCGCGATCCGCTCCAGGGTCGGGCCCAGCAGTTCGCGGTGATCAAGCGAGATGGAGGCGATGGCGCAGGCGGCCGGGCGCGCGATCACGTTGGTGGCGTCATGCCGCCCGCCCAGGCCCACCTCCAGCACGCACAGATCGGCCGGCGTGCGGACATAAAGCGTGAAGGCCGCGGCCATCAGCACCTCGAACACCGTGATCGGCGCGCCATCGTTGATGCGTTCGATCTCGTGAAACATCGCCTCAAGCGTGTCATCGTCCACAAGGCGCCCTGCGATGCGGATGCGTTCGTTGAAGCGCACCAGATGCGGGGAGGTGAACACGTGCACCCGCATCCCCGCCGCCTCGCCGATGGCGCGCAGGAACGCGCAGGTGCTGCCCTTGCCGTTGGTACCGGCCACATGGATCACCGGTGGCAGATGCAGCTGCGGATCGCCAAGCTGCCCCAGCAGCCGCATCAGCCGCTCGGTGCTGAGATCGATCATGCGCGGGTAGAGGCGGTGCAGTCGCTCTACAACACCCGCAAGCCGCCCCCGAGGCGGGTTGTCGCCCATCAGGCGGCACGCCGTGAAAGTGATTCGCCCATATCAGGCCCTCCTTAGGCGGCGTCCTTCACCTTCACGCGCAGCAGCGAGATCACCCGCGCCAGCGTCTCGGCCATGTCGGAGCGCTTCACCACCATGTCCAGAATCCCGTGCTCCAGCAGATATTCAGCGCGCTGGAACCCCTCCGGCAGCTTCTCGCGCACCGTCTGCTCGATCACGCGCGGGCCGGCAAAGCCGATCAGCGCGTTGGGCTCGGCGATCTGGATATCCCCCAGCATCGTGAAGCTCGCGGACACGCCGCCGGTGGTGGGATCGGTCAGTACGGTGATGAACGGCAAACCGGCCTCCTTCACCGCGCGCGAGGCGATGACCGAGCGCGGCATCTGCATGAGGCTGATCGCCCCCTCCTGCATCCGCGCTCCGCCGGACGCGGTGAAGATCACGAGCGGCGCGTCCTGCAGCACGGCAAGCCGCGCCGCGGAAACGATGGCCTCGCCCACGGCAGCACCCATCGTGCCCGCCATGAACTCGAAGGCCATTACCGCAACCACCGCCTTCTGCCCGCCGATGGTGCCATGCGCCACCAAGATCGCTTCGTCGATATGCGTCAAATCCCGCGCGGTCTTGAGCCTGTCGGCGTAACGCTGGCTGTCGCGGAACTTCAGCGGATCGACTGGCGCCTTGGGCAGCTCGATACGGGTGTAGCCCTCATCCATCGTGAAGCGCAGCCGCTCGACCGCCGTGCAGCGCATGTGATGCCCGCAATTCGTACAGACCTTCTGCGCCTTCTCCAGGTCGGTATGGAAGATCATCTGCTGGCAGGCGCTGCATTGAACCCAAAGATTGTCCGGAACATCCCGCCGGCCCAGCAGGGTGCGGATACGAGGGCGGACATATTCCGTAAGCCAGCTCATATGGGGCGCTCCTGGCGCAATCGATCGTCACAGGCGGGGCCGGCGGCCCCCGATCTGCGAGTCTTAGCCGCTGGATGGCAGTTGGTCACGCTGCTGCGCCACCAGGGCGTTCCACAGGCGCAACAGCTCCGCCTCGGCCGCTGGGTCCGTGGCCGTCTTGCGCACGGCGGTCTGCACAAACACCAGCCGGCTCGCTGGATCGATCAGGATCACCTGGCCCGCAATGCCGCGCAGCATGAATTGCCGCCGCTCGCCCGGCAGCACCCAGGCCTGATAGCCATAGTTCAGCCGCCGCCTGGTTGGAGACGCCGTCTGGGCCGGCGCCTGCGGCTGCGTGGCTGCCAGCAGAAAATCGCGCGGGATGATCTGATGCCCGTTCCACATCCCGTCCGCCGCCAGCATCGCGCCCAGCCGGCCCCAGTCACGCAGCACCGCGCTGATGCAGCAGTAAGGGACCTCAGCGCCCCTCGCATCGAGCGTCCAGGTCGCGGCCGCCTCCGCGCCGAGCGGCGCCCAGATGCGCGTCTCCAGCAGGGACGACAGCGTCATGTGCGTTGCCCGCGCGACCGTGATCCCCAGCAACTCGGTGTCCAGCCCGGCAAAGTTGAACATCAGGCCCGGTGCGGCCACGCGGCGGTTGAACATCGCCCCGACATCCTGGGCCCCCAGGCCGCCCGGCCGCATCAGGGCCCGGCCGAGCCTGGCGATGTCGTCCTTGCCGGTGTACGCCTCATGAAACGCCAGCCCGCTGCTCATGGAGAGCAAGGCGGACAGCGGCGTCCGCCCGGCCTCGCTGCCTGCCAGCTCCGGCACATATGCCTGCACCGGATCGTCGATCGACCGGATCTCGCCCTCGGCCAACGCCGTGCCCAGCAGCAGCGCCACCACGGTCTTGGCGACCGACTGCGTTGTGAAGCGGTCCTTTTCGGTGCGGGCGTAGCGGTAATGCTCCAGCAGAATGGTAGGGCCCTGCATGATCAGCAGGCCGGTCACAGGCTGGCGGCTGAGATAGTCCTCCAGATCCCGTGTCTGCCCCAGATCGTTGTACTGCAGCGTCAGTTCCTGCGGGGCGCGATCAAGCGTGCTGGCAGCGGCCGGCGACGCGATGACGCGGGCAGGGTGGATCTGGTCGGCATGGCTGTAGGCGCCCACCATCGTGCGCTGGCTGCCCATCGTCTTGATCGACCCGACCGGGTACCCCTCCGCCTCACCATAGGCCGCGGCATCCGGTCCCGTCGGCGAATAGGCCGGCAAAGCCTCGGCAAAAACCGGCCGGCACAGCAGGCCCGCAAACGCGATCACGCCCGCGAACAAAGCGACAGGACGGAGCATCGTTATCTTCCTCTCGCGGCGGCACATGTGGCACGCCAAGGCTGAATTCTACACAGAATCGTAATCCGTCAATCGCCCGTCAGATCACCAACGCAGGCAGCAGAGCATCGAGCCGAAGCCGTCCGTCCGATGTGGCGCGCAGATGCCGACCATCCCACGTGACATAGCCGGCCTCCACGGCGGAGGCGAGCGTGTCGCCGTCAATCGCAGACAGCAGAGTAAGTCCGGTCCGCTGCTCGAACCGGCCGGCATCGATCCCTTCGGATAGCCGCAGACCCATCAGCAGCATCTCCCGCCCGCGATCCCGAGGTGCCACGATCTCCTCTGCCGTACTGCCATGCCCCAGCGCCGCCACGCGCTCGGCCCACGGCTCTGGCGCACGATGGCGGCGCGTGGCCACCAGCGATCCGTCCAGGGTCAGCCGGCCGTGCGCCCCGGGGCCGATGCCGGCGTAGTCGCTGTAGCGCCAATAGGCGAGGTTGTGGCGGCTCTCCGAGCCCGGGCGGGCGTAGTTGGAGACCTCGTACGGCAGCAGCCCGAACCGCGCCGCCTCCTCCCCTGTCGCCTCATAGAGCGCTGCCGCCAGATCGTCCTCCGGCAGCACGATCTCCCCCCGCCGATGCAGCGCCTCATAGACGGTGCCCGGCTCGATGGTGAGCTGGTAGAGCGACAGGTGATCGGCGGCGAGAGACAGCGCCTGGCGCAGCTCGGCCCGCCATGCATCCAATGTTTGGCCGGGCCGCGCGTAGATCAGATCGAAGGACAGACGCGGGAAGATGCGCCGTCCCGTCTCAAGCGCCGCGATCGCCTCGGTGGCCGAATGCTGGCGCCCCAGCCGCGCCAGATCGCCCGCATCAAGGCTCTGCACCCCGATCGAGATACGGTTGATCCCGGCCGCCCGGAACGCCTGAAGCCGGCCGGCCTCCACGCTGGTGGGATTGGCCTCCAGCGTGATCTCGCAATCAGGCGCAAGCCCGAACAGCCGCCC
>CAIQQQ010000441.1 GCA_903873995.1 uncultured Rhodospirillales bacterium | reverse complement strand
GTGCTCTCAGACGTCTGACCCCCGATCTGGCGCGTCCCCCGCCTCAATGCTACGCACCGCGCACCAAAACCGCCGGAGCCCCCAATGACCGCCATCGCCGACATCGTCGCCCGCGAGATCCTCGACAGCCGCGGCAATCCCACCGTCGAGGTGGACGTGATCCTTGAGTCCGGCGCCACTGGCCGCGCCGCCGTCCCCTCCGGCGCCTCCACCGGTGCCCACGAGGCGGTTGAGCTGCGCGACGGCGACAAGGCCCGCTACAACGGCAAGGGCGTGCTGCAGGCCTGCCAGAACATCCAGGGCGAGATCCTGGATGCCATCGGCGGCATTGACGCCACCGAGCAGGTCGCTATCGACAGCACGATGATCGCGCTGGACGGCACCGAGAACAAATCGCGCCTAGGTGCCAACGCGCTTCTCGCCGTCTCGCTGGCTGTCGCCAAGGCCGCTGCCAACGCGTTCGACATGCCGCTGTATCGCTATGTCGGCGGCGTCAATGCCCGCACCCTGCCGGTGCCGATGATGAACATCATCAATGGCGGCCAGCACGCGGACAACCCGATCGACATCCAGGAGTTCATGATCCAGCCGGTCGGCGCCAGTTCGGTGGCGGATGCGGTGCGTATCGGCTCGGAGATCTTCCACGCCCTGAAGAAGCAGCTCCACGATTCGGGCCACAGCACGAACGTGGGCGACGAAGGCGGCTTCGCCCCCAACCTGCAATCGGCCGACGAGGCGCTGGGCTTCATCGCCAAGGCCTGCGAGGCCGCCGGCTACCGCCCTGGCGAGGACGTGACTTTCGCGCTCGACTGTGCGGCCACCGAGTTCTTCCATGACGGTCATTACAACATGGCCGGCGAGGGCAAGACGCTCGATGCCGCGGGCATGGTCGCTTATCTCGCCGATCTCTGCGCCCGCTACCCCATCGTCTCGATCGAGGATGGCTGCTCGGAGGACGACTGGGCCGGCTGGCTGCACCTCACCGAGGTGCTCGGCAAGAAGGTTCAATTGGTCGGAGACGATCTGTTCGTCACCAACACCGCCCGCCTGTCGCGCGGCATCGCCGCACACACTGCCAACTCGATCCTGGTGAAGGTGAACCAGATCGGCACCCTCACCGAGACGCTCGAGACGGTCGAGATGGCCCATCGCGCCGGCTACACCGCCGTGATGAGCCACCGCTCGGGCGAGACCGAGGACAGCACCATCGCCGATCTCGCCGTTGCCACCAATTGCGGCCAGATCAAGACCGGCAGCCTGTCGCGCAGCGACCGGATGGCGAAGTACAACCAGCTCATCCGCATCGAGCAGCTTCTCGGCGCCACCGCCCGCTATGCCGGACGCTCGATCCTGAAAGCCTAAGGCCGGTCACCAGCGCGGGGGCGCGTAATAGTAGACGGGACGGTGGCGCTCGCGCCATTCATGCTCCCGCCACTCGCGCTCCCGCCATTCATGCTCGCGCCAGGCCCGCTCGCGCCAGCCGCCCTCGTGGCCACCATATCCGCCGTACCACTCGGCCTGCGCCGGTGCGGCCGCCAGCAGCGCCGTGGCGCCCAAGGCAGCCAATATCCATCCGCGTGCTGTCATCTCAGTCTTTCCCGCGATTGCCGGCCCCATGCCGGACAGGCAGGATCTAATCGCCGGATCGCGGCGAAATCCCGGCATCATAGTGACGGAATTGGTGCAGACCAGGAAATCCTGTGGTACTCCAAATATGTGGACGAAGGGCGGTGCGATGCGATTCTGGCGGGGTTTGAAGCGTGGCGTGATCCGGCTGATACCGGCCTGCGCATTGCTGGCGCTGAGCTTCTATTTCTGGTCGAACACCCATGTCGGCGACGCCGCCCATGATCCGCTGGCACTCCGCCAGCAGATGCTGGATCAGCGCCACGCCGAACTCGCGGTGACCGAAGCCGAACGGGCGGTCTGGCAGCGCCGCGTGGCTGCGCTGCGCACGCAAAGCCTGGACCGGGACCTGCTCGACGAGCGCGTGCGCGCGATGCTCAACTGGTCCGGTCCGAACGACCTGATCTTCTACTACCCGCCCGGCCAGAAGCTGTTCTGATCACGCCGGTTCCGGAAGGGCCTTGAGCCCAGGAATCGTCGACAGCAGAACGATCACCGCCTGAACGCCAAAGCCCATTGCCGCAAGACCGATTGCCCAGCCGAGTCCCGCCATCTCCCCCACCAGCCCGCCCAGCGCCGCGCCCAAAGGCCGCGCGCCGAAGCCCACCATCATGAACAGCGCCGAGACCCGCCCCAGCATCGCCTGCGGCGTCACCGCCTGGCGCAAGGTCGTCTGTCCGATGGTCCAGAGGATCGGCCCGAAGCCGAACAGGAAATAACTGACCATCGGCCAGACCAGACCGGGCCGCCCGATGCTCGCCACCATCGCCAGCGCCGCGGCCAGGGACCCAAGCGGGCCGCAGACGATGAACCGCCCCACGGCCAGCCGCCGTGAAATCATCGGCGCCACGGCCGCCCCCAGAACCATGCCCGCGCCATAGGCCCCGAGCGTCAGGCCCACGGCCGCCGCGTCCAGACCAAGATGCTGCACCGCGTACAACACATAGACCGACTGCAGGCAGAACCAGGCGCAGTTCCACACCACCGCCGTCGCCATGATCGCGCGCAGCAGCGGCTGGTCGCGCACGAAGGCGAGCCCCGCCGCCAGATCGGCGCGGATGTGGCGGCGCGGTCCGCTGGCCGGTTCCGCCTCGGCGATGCCACGCAGCAGCACGCAGGCGCCAAGCGACAGCAGCCCGGCCAGAATGAACGCCCAGTCGCCGCCGAACCAGCCAACAAGACCGCCGGCCAACGCCGGCCCCGCGGTGAAGGCCAGGCTCCGTGCCAGTTCCAGCCGCGTATTGGCTGCAGCCAGCCCCGCGCGCGCCACCAATCCAGGCACCAAGGCAGGTGCTGCCACGCTGAACACCACCGTCCCTGTGGCCGTCAACGCGCCGATCGCGGCCAGCAACGGCAAGGTGAGCGCATTGCCCCACAGCAGCGGCGGCAGGCAGAACAGCGCCAGGGCCCGCAGCAACTCCGCCCAGCCCATCAGCCGCCGCCGGCGCATCCGGTCCGCCATCACGCCGGCCGGCAGCGACAGCAACAGGAAGGGCAGGGATTGCACCGCACTCAGCAGCCCGGTCTCAGCCGCACCCGCGCCCAAGGCCAGCACGGCGATCATGGGGGTGGCGGCAAGCCCGATCTGCTCGGCGCATTGGGCGGCGAGGTTGGCGGCGGCGAGGCGGTGAAAGGCAGGCGGCAATGTCACGGGTGAATCCTTGATGTTGGCGCAACCCTGCCGCGATCCTCTCCCGCCCGCCATCCGTTGCTTGCGCGCCGAACATTCCTGCGCGCCATTGCGATCAGATGACATAAACGAAGCCTGCGAACCCGGTTTCAGCAAGAAACCGCGGCCAACTCAAGAGCCAGCATGCGGAATGCCATGGCTTCAAAGACTTAACCGAATATTGGTTAAGGGCTGCTATTGCGTTGCAGCAAAACGGTTTTCTGCCCCGCGCCATGCTTGCGGCCTGGTATGCGGACCGTTAGGTGTTGGCCATCGCAGGCACAGGGAGCGGCGTCATGGCGCAGGCAGAGACAAAAAAGCGGGCCAGAGGCAAGGCCGCCCCGGCCACCGGGCTGCCCCGCGACAAGCAGATGCGCGGCTACCGCGACATGCTGCTGATCCGCCGCTTCGAGGAGAAGGCCGGCCAGCTTTACGGCATGGGTCTGATCGGCGGGTTCTGCCATCTTTATATCGGCCAGGAGGCCGTGGTGGTCGGCATCCAGATGGCGCTGGGCGAGGGGGACGAGGTCATCACCTCCTATCGCGATCACGGCCACATGCTGGCCTGCGGCATGGAGGCGCGCGGCGTGATGGCCGAGCTGACCGGCCGCGCCGGCGGCTATTCCCGCGGCAAGGGCGGCTCGATGCACATGTTCAGCAAGGAGCGCAACTTCTTCGGCGGCCATGGCATCGTCGGCGCCCAGGTGAGCCTCGGGGCCGGCCTCGCCTTCAGCAACTGGTATCGCCAGAACGACCGCGTGGCGGTGACCTATTTCGGCGATGGCGCCTCCAACCAGGGCCAGGTGTTCGAGAGCTTCAACCTCGCCGCCCTGTTGAAGCTGCCCTGCATCTTCGTCATCGAGAACAACAAATACGGCATGGGCACCTCGGTCGAGCGCGCCACGGCGAGTCATGATCTCAGCCAGAACGGTGCCCCCTGGGGCATCAAGGGGATCGCTGTGGACGGGATGGACCTCGATGCCGTGCACAAGGCGGCGGAGCAGGCCGTCGCCGCGTGCCGCGCCGGCGAGGGTCCGTTCCTGCTGGAGATGAAGACCTATCGCTATCGCGGCCACTCGATGTCGGACCCCGCGAAATACCGCACCCGCGACGAGGTGCAGGAGATGCGCAGCAAGCATGACGCGATCGAGCACACCCGCCACCAGTTGGAGGCGCTTGGCGTGACCGAGGCCGAGTTCAAGGCGATCGACGATGAGGTCAAGGCGATCGTGACGGAGGCCGCGGAGTTCGCGCAGGCGAGCCCGGAGCCCGAGGCTGGCGAGCTGTGGACCGATGTTCTGGTGGAGGTCTGAGCGATGGGCGTGCAAATCCTGATGCCGGCGCTGTCGCCGACCATGACCGAGGGCAAGCTGGCCCGCTGGCTCAAGGCCGAGGGCGACATGATCAAGGCCGGCGACGTGATCGCCGAGATCGAGACGGACAAGGCGACGATGGAGGTGGAGGCCGTGGATGAGGGCCGCATCGCCCGCCTCCTGGTGTCGGAAGGCACGGAAGGCGTGGCCGTGAACACCCCGATTGCCGAACTCGCCGGTGAGACTGACGCAACCGCAGTCCCAGCCGCCGCACCTGCTCCCGTTCCAGCGCCGGTCGCGGCCCCGGTCGTCGCACCGCCCCCATCTCCGGCGCCAGCCGGAGATGGGGGCGATTGGGGTCCGACCAAGCCGATCACGGTGCGTGTGGCGCTGCGCGACGCCATGGCCGCCGAGATGAAGGCCGACGAGACCGTGTTTCTCCTCGGCGAAGAGGTCGCCCAATACCAGGGTGCCTACAAGATCAGCGAAGGCCTGCTCGACCAGTTCGGCCCCCGCCGCATCATCGACACGCCGATCACCGAGCACGGCTTTACCGGCATGGCCGTGGGCGCGGCCATGAACGGCCTCAAGCCGATCGTGGAGTTCATGACCTTCAACTTCTCGATGCAGGCCATCGACCAGATCATCAACTCGGCCGCCAAAACGCTTTACATGTCCGGCGGCCAGATGGGTTGCCAGATCGTCTTTCGCGGACCCAACGGCGCTGCCAGCCGCGTGGCTGCTCAGCACAGCCAGTGCTACGCCTCCTGGTACGCGCATTGCCCTGGCCTGAAGGTTGTCGCACCGTGGAATTCCTCGGACGCCAAGGGGCTGCTGCGCGCGGCGATCCGCGACCCGAACCCCGTGATCTTCCTCGAGAACGAGATCATGTATGGCCAGACCTTCGAATGCCCGATCGACGAGGATTTCATCCTCCCGCTCGGCCAGGCGAAGGTGGAGCGCGCGGGCACCGACGTCACGATCGTCGCCTTCTCCGTCATGGTCGGTGTCGCCATGAAGGCCGCAGAAACGCTGGCGGGTCAGGGGATCTCGGCTGAGGTGATCAACCTGCGCACGATCCGCCCGCTGGATATCGCCACGATCGTCGCCAGCGTGAAGAAGACCAACCGCATTGTGTGTGTCGAGGAGGGCTGGCCGTTTGCCGGCATCGGTGCGGAGATCGCCATGCAGGTGACGGAGCATTGCTTCGACTGGCTCGACGCGCCGCCGGTGCGCGTGCATGGGCTGGATGTGCCGCTGCCTTACGCGGCAAACCTGGAAAAGCTCTGCCTGCCGCAACCCGACTGGGTTGTGGCCGCGGTCCAGAAAATCGTCTGAGCGACGGCAAGGAGACACATCATGGCCACCAACATCCTGATGCCGGCGCTGAGCCCAACCATGACCGAAGGCACGCTCGCCCGCTGGCTCAAGGCCGAGGGCGACGTGATCAAGGCCGGCGACGTGATCGCTGAGATCGAGACCGACAAGGCGACCATGGAGGTCGAGGCGGTCGATGAGGGCATTCTCGGCAAGATCCTGGTCGAAGCCGGCACCGAGGGCGTGGCCGTCAACGCGCCCATCGCCGTGCTGGTGGAGAAGGGCGAGACGGCCAGCGCCGCACAGGCAGCCGCGCCAGCGCCAGCCGCCGCCCCGCCGGTGGCGAAATCTGCCCCCGCAGCTCCTGCGGCCCCAACGCCAGCAACAGTCCCGGCCCAACCGGCGGCAACCCACGGCGCGCGCATCATCGCCTCGCCGCTTGCCAAGCGCATGGCGCAGCAGGCCGGCATCGATCTCGCCGGCCTCACCGGCACCGGCCCCGGCGGCCGCATCGTGAAGGCGGATGTAGAGGCCGCGCACAAGGGCGCCCCGGACGCCCCCGCGTCGGCCGTGGCAGCCACCCCGGCGCAGGTCGCGGCAGCCCCCCCGGCGACCCCGGCCCCCAAGGCGCCGGCGCCGGTCATCACCGCGCCGCACACCGCCATTCCCAACAGCTCGATGCGCAAAATCATCGCCCGCCGCCTCAGCGAGGCGAAGGCCACCGTGCCGCATTTCTATGTGTCGATGGACATCGAGATCGACGCGCTGCTCAAGCTCCGCGCCGAACTGAACGCCAAGAGCCCGAAAGATGGCGCGGGTGCGTTCAAGCTCTCGGTCAACGATCTGGTCATCAAGGCCGCTGCCGCGACGCTGCGCCGTGTGCCCAAGGTGAACGCCAGTTACACCGAGGACGCCACGATCCTGTATGATGACGTGGACATCTCGGTCGCCGTCTCCATCGCCGACGGGCTGATCACGCCGATCATCCGCAAGGCCGATCTCAAGGGCCTGGCTGCGATCAGCAACGAGATGAAGGACCTCGCCGCCCGCGCCAAATCCGGCAAGCTGAAGCCCGAGGAGTTCCAGGGCGGCGGCTTCTCCATCTCCAACATGGGGATGTATGGCGTCTCGACCTTCGCGGCCATCATCAACCCGCCGCAGGCCGCCATTCTCGCCGTTTCGGCCGGGCAGCAGCGCCCGGTGGTGAAAGACGGGCAGCTTGCCATCGCGACGGTCATGACCTGCACGCTCAGCGTCGATCACCGCGTGGTGGACGGCGCGCTCGGCGCCGAATGGCTCGCGGAGTTCAAGAAGATCGTGGAAGACCCGCTGAGCCTGATGCTGTGACCGCCTCGCTGGTCCTGCGCGACGCCACACCAGACGATGCCGGCCTGATCGCCGGCTTCGTGCGGGATCTCGCGGACTATGAAAAGCTGCTGCATGAGGCGGTGGCGACGGAGGCGGATTTCGCCGACGCGATCGCGCGGGGGCATATCGCGTCCCTGATCGCCGAGCTGGACGGCGTGCCGGTGGGGTTCGCGCTGTGGTTTCACACCTTCAGCACATTCCTCGGCAAGCGCGGCCTGTATCTGGAGGACCTCTATGTGCAGCCCGCCCATCGTGGCCACGGCATCGGCAAGGCCATCTTCCGCGACCTTGCCCGCCGTGCGCAGGAAGCCGGCTGTGTCCGCATGGAATGGTCGGTGCTCGACTGGAATGCGCCGTCGATCGCGTTTTACCGATCGATCGGCGCCAAACCGATGGATGAATGGACGGTCCAGCGCCTGGACGTCGCCGAAATCGCCAAACTCGCACAGCAGGAGGCCTGACCATGGCTGACCAGAACTTCGATGTGGTGGTGCTCGGTGGCGGACCGGGCGGCTATGTCGCTGCGATCCGCGCGGCGCAGCTCGGCATGAAGGCCTGCGTGGTGGAGCGTGAGAATCTTGGCGGCATCTGCCTCAACTGGGGCTGCATTCCCACCAAGGCGCTGCTGCGCAGCTCCGAGATCAATCATCTTTTGCACAATCTGAAGGATTACGGGTTCGCGGCCGACAATATCCGCTTCGATCTGGCCGCCGTCGTGAAGCGCTCGCGCGGGGTGGCCAGGCAGCTTTCCTCCGGCGTCGCGCATCTGCTGAAGAAGAACAAGGTCACCGTGATCGACGGCCATGGCCGTTTGGCCGGCCCCAACACGCTGGCAGTTGAAAAGGACGGCAAGCCGGTCGCCACCCTCACATCCCCCAACATCATCCTCGCCACCGGTGCCCGTGCCCGGACGCTTCCTGGGATCGAGGTGGACGGCAAGCTGGTGTGGTCCTACCGCGAGGCGATGGTGCCGACGGCGATGCCGAAATCGCTGCTGGTCATCGGCTCCGGCGCCATCGGCATCGAGTTTGCGAGCTTCTATCTCAACATGGGTGCCGCGGTGACCGTGGTGGAGGTCATGGACCGCGTGCTGCCCGTGGAGGACGCCGAGATCTCCGCCTTCGCCCGCAAGAGCTTCGAGAAACAGGGGATGAAGATCCTCACCTCCGCCAGCGTCAAAGGTCTTACGAAACACGCCGACAGCGTCACCGCCACGATCGAGATTGCCGGCAAGAGCCAGGAGATCACCGTCGATCGAGTGATCTCCGCCGTCGGCATCGTTGGCAATGTCGAGGGCATCGGCCTGGAAGGCACCAAGATCAAGGTCGATCGCACCCATGTCGTGATCGACGAATATTGCCGCACTGGCGAGCCCGGCATCTACGCCATCGGCGATCTCTGCGGCGCCCCCTGGCTCGCCCACAAAGCCAGCCGCACGACCGGCGTGACGATCAACACACCGACCGGAGCGATCACGCTCCTGTCCGCCGCCGGCAGCGCGACCTACCAGAGCATGACCGTAACAAACTCGGCCGTCGCCGCGACCGACGTGATCGTGCTCAACCAGAAATCCGGCACGGACAAATACATCCTGCTGGTCCCGCAGTCGCCGCCGGATCCTTCCAGATCACCTACGCCACCACCGGAGGCACCACCACAGGAGGGGCGATGGGTGTCACCGTCAGTGTGCCGTTGACATAGGCGATGGTGTAATTGCCGGGAACCAAGGTACCGGTGGCACCGCT
>CAIQQQ010000440.1 GCA_903873995.1 uncultured Rhodospirillales bacterium | reverse complement strand
TTGCGAATTTCTGGTGCGGGACACTAGATGCGAGACCGACCCTTCCATCCCGCGGAGTGAATGCACCAACGCCCTCCGGCGGGCGACAGACCCACAACGCCAGTATTATGTCTGGGGACGCGATCCATTTTGCGGATGTCCCGACCGCTCTCTCGCGTTTTCAGACGAAATTTGTAAAATAGTCTGGATTTTGTGCAATATGATGAATAGTCCTCGTTGGCGCATGCCAATCGCCGGTGATCGGCAAAATCGAACCGGATAGACCCATGAACGAATTCCAGCCTGTCGTGCCAATGGATCTGGCGGTAACGCAGGCCAGTTCGCTGTGCGATCGGCTGCGCGTCGATTTGCTGGAAGGTCGGCTGAAACCGGGGCAGAAGCTGCAGTTGAAGTTTCTGATGGCGGCCTATCAATCCGGCCAGACGCCCATTCGAGAGGCGCTCAACAGGCTGGCCTCGGAAGGGCTGGTGGCTTTGCGCGACCAGCGCGGATTCACAGTCACAGAGATCAGCGTCGATGAACTGCGCGAACTTACCAAGACCCGCAGTTGGCTTGAAGAACGCGCGCTGCGGGAATCGATGCAAACCGGCTCCGCGGACTGGGAGGAAGGCGTGGTGCTCGCCTGGCATCGTTTGTCCAAGACGCGGCGCTCGCTCAGCGACGCCGGACTGGACAGCAATCCGGAATGGGAGCGGCTGCACCGGCTGTTTCATCGCCAGTTGATCATTGGCTGCGGCTCGCGCTGGCTGATCACCTACTGCGACCAGCAGGTCGATCTGCTCTATCGCTATCGCCAGCTCTCCGCCCGCAAAGCGTTTCCGACCCGCAATCTGTTCGAGGAGCACGAGGCCATCGTGCGCGCGGTGGTGGATGGTGATGCCGACCGAGCGGTGGGCCTGTTGGTGGCGCATTTCCAGGCCAGCGCCGACGTCATTCTGGCGGACCCGTCGGTTTTTCCGGGCGAGAGATTTGCATAAGCCTGAATGGTTTGCGGTTTTATCGAGGAAATAAAGTTTCTAAGCGTAATTTATAATTTCTGGTTGACGCCGATCGCTGTCACGTCCAGGACTCCAGCGCTGCCTTCGGGGGAAACGATGCCAAACAACACCATTCCGTTCACGCGCCGTCGTGCGGTGGCGGTGGCTGCCGCAACGCTTGCAACCTCGGTCGCAGGCAGCAGCGTCGCTCGCGCACAAGCCGTACCCATTGAGCTGAAGGTCTCGCACTTTCTGCCGCCCAACCACACATTCCAAAAGCAGTGCCTGCTGTGGAGCGATGAGTTGGAGCAGGCTTCGGGTGGCCGCCTGAAACTGAGGCTCTACCCCGCCTCCCAGCTTGGCCCGCCGCCGCGCCAGATGGATCTCGCCCGCAACGGCATTGCCGACATCGCCATCGGGCTGACCGGCGCCACGCCGGGCCGCTATCCGCTGACCGAGGTGATCAGCGAGGCATTCGTCGTCCCGAAAGAGGGCACGAGCTGCCAGATCATGTCGCGGCGTCTGACGTCGCAATTCGACGCCTATCTTGCCCAGGAATTCCGCGGTGTGAAAACGCTGTGGCTGATGGTGACGTCGCCGCTCAAATTCCACACCGCCAAGGTGGCGCTGCGGCGGCTGGAGGACTTCGGCGGTCTGCGCATTCGCTATGCCGGCGAGCAGTTCGCCGACATCGTCACAGCACTGGGCGCCGTGCCGCTGGCGGTGCCGCCGGGTGAGACGCAGGACGGGCTGGCCAAGGGCATCATCGATGGCGCGACTTTTCCCTATGAGGGCGCGCAGAGCTTCGATCTGGGCACGGTCTGCAAATTCTCGCTGGAGCCGGGTGTCAGCACGGCGACGTTTGCGGCCGTGATGAACCCCAGGAAGTTCGACAGCCTGCCGGCCGATCTGCAGGCGCTGATCACCCAATCGACCGGACCGGCGATGGCGGCACGGTTTGGCGCGGCGCTGGACGACGCCGAAGCCGCCGGCCGTAACTACATGGTGGAGCATGGCGTGCAGATCACCACCCTGCCGCCCGAGGAGGCGTCGCGGATCCGTGCCGCGGTCGCACCTTTGTTGGAAAAGCGTCTGGTCAAGCTGGAAGCGTCCGGCAAGCCAGCGCGCGCGTTCCTCGCGGCTTATGTCGGTTAAGCCGCCAACCGCACTGCCTACCGTGTTGCGGGCGGTGCGGGCTGTGCAGACGATACTGGCGATCGGCTCGGCCGTGATCATCGTTGTCAGCACGGTCGCCGACGTGGTGCTGCGCTATGGGTTTGGCCGTCCCATCCACGGCGCCTACGACATCGTCGAATGCCTGCTGGTGTTGCTGGTCTTCAACGGCCTGTCGCTGGTGTTTCTGGATCGCGGCCATATCGTTATCGACCTGGTGGATCATCTGTGCGGCCCGCGCCTGCAGCGAGCGCTGTCGCGGTTTGGCGATCTCGCATCCGTCGCGGCGTTGGGGCTGATGCTGTGGGCGATGATCGATCCGGCGATGCAGGCCTATGGCTATGGCGATCGCAAGATCGAGCTCGGCCTGAAGGTTTGGATCGTCTGGGCATTCGCTTTCGCGGGCACGGCCGGCGCCACTCTTTGCGCGGTCTTCATGGCCTGGGTTGGGGAGAGAGGGCGATGATCACGCCGCCTCTGCTCGGCGCTCTCAGCGTCGGCGTGCTGTTCGGCCTGCTGTTCCTGCGCGTTCCGGTGTGGGCGGCGCTGGTGCTGGTCGGCTTTGGCGGCAATGTCGCGTTGAGCGGCTGGGACAGCGCATTTGCCCTGCTCGGCACCACGCCGTTCGATGCCGCCTCGATCTACACGCTTTCTGTGGTGCCCCTGTTCATCATCACCGGCGGTGTCGCTGCCACCACCGGTCTGTCTGCGGATCTGTTCAAGGCGGCGCGGGTGATGCTGTCGGGCATTCGCGGTGGATTGTCGATTGCCACCATTCTGGCCTCCGCCTGCTTCGGCGCGGTGTGCGGCTCGTCGATCGCGACGGCTGCTACGATGACTCGCATCGCCCTAGGCGAGATGCGGCGTGCGGACTATGCCGATTCGGTGGCCACCGGCGCCATCGCCGCGGGCGGCAGCCTGGGCATTTTGTTTCCGCCGTCGATCATCCTGGTGATCTACGCGGCGATTTCCGAGCAATCCGTGCCCAAGCTGTTTGCCGCCGGATTGATCCCCGGCGTGCTGCTGACGCTGCTTTATATCCTGGTCGCTGTGGTCATGGCGCATCGGCGGCCGCACGACAGCCCGCTGGCGCCGCCCGCGCCCATGCGGGCGCGCTTTGCGGCCGTGCTGGGCCCATGGCAGTTCGTAACCCTGTTCGGCGTGACCATCGGCGGCATCTATGCCGGCATCTTCAGCCCGACCGAGGCGGCTTCGATCAGCGTGGCCGGGGCGATGTTGCTCGGCGTGCTCGGCGGCAGGTTGAATGTGTCCCAGGCGCTGGCCACCGTGACCTCGGGCGTGAAAACCTCGTGCTCGCTGTTTGCGATCATCATCGGCGCCAACGTGTTCTCGTCGTTGATCGTCCAGACGCAGTTGCCGTCGCTGCTGGCCTTCGCCGCGCAGGCCTTGGCGCTGCCTGGCCTTGCGGTGATGGCGCTGGTGATCGTGGCCTACATCGTCATGGGGTGCTTCCTCGAAGGCATCGGCATGATCCTGATCACCGTGCCGGTGTTTCTGCCGTTGGTAAAAAGCTTTGGCTACGATCCGGTGTGGTTCGCCATCATTGTCGTTATCGTCGTCGAGGTGGGCCTCATCCATCCGCCGGTGGGCATGAATCTGTTCGTCATCCAGGCCCAGGCGCCGGATGTGACCATCGGCAGCATCTATCGCGGCATCCTGCCGTTCCTGCTGGCCCCGCTGCTGCTGATCGTGCTGCTGCTGCTGTTCCCGGGTCTGGCGCTCTGGCTGCCGAAGGTGCTGTATGGTTGAGGTTTCCCCGCGGTGCAGTTGCGGCGTCGATGTGCACGCCCATGTCGTCCCAGAGAATTTCCCGCGTTATCTGCGCGCGCCGGTGCCGCCGGATTGGCCCGCGATGGCCGAGGCGCAGGCATGCCACCGCCATGTGATGATCAACGGCAAAATCTACCGCACCGTCTCCGATCGGGCATGGGACACCGCCAAACGGGTGGCTGACATGGCGGAGATGGGGCTGTCGCTGCAGGCGATCTCGCCGATGCCTGAGTTGCTGTCGTACTGGATGGAGGCGCCAGCCGCCGCCGAGCTGTTGCGCTACATCAACGACCAGATCGCGGAGATGGTGGCCGCCTCCAACGGCCGGCTCATCGGTCTTGGGGCGGTGCCGTTGCAAGACATGGACCTGGCGCTGACAGAGCTGCACCGCCTGATGGCGATGGGCTTCGCCGGCGTTGAGCTTGGCAGCAACATCAACGGGCGGCCCATCGGTGCGCCGGAGTTCGATGCCATCTTCGCGGCCTGCAGCGAGCTGGGCGCGGCCGTCTTCGTTCACGCGCTGCGTCCGGCGGGCATGGAGCGGCTCATCGGACCGCCTGCGTTGCAGCAGATTTTGGCGTACCCAAGCGATATCGGGCTGGCTGCGGCCTCGGTGATCACGACCAATCTGATCGTGCGTCACCCGAATCTGCGGATTGGCTTCAGCCATGGCGGCGGCACGCTTGGTCTCCTGCTGCCCCGGCTGACGGAAGGCGCGAAAGTGTTTCCCCTGCTGGGCGAGCGCCTCTTGCAATCGCCCGCCGAGCAGGCCCGCCGGCTCTATTTCGATGCGCTGGTGTTTGACGAACCGGCGTTGCGCTATCTCACCGGGCTGTTCGGCGACAGCCAGGTCATGCTCGGCACCGACTACCCGTTCAATTTCCACGACCGCACCCCGGTCGATCGTGTGATGTCGGCATTCGACGACCCAGCCATCCAGGAACGGCTGATTCGCTCCAACGCGCTCCGATTTCTCGATCGGCCCACAGGACAGACAGCATGACCCGTTTTCCCATCTGCGCTCTGCGCAGCGTCGAACTCGATACGCCCGATCTTGCAGCGTCGGAGGATTTTTACACGCGCGTCTGGGGGCTGACGGTGGCCGAGCGGACCGCCGATGCGCTTTATCTGCGTGCTGCGGGCGATGATCATCACGTGCTGGTGCTGCGCGAGGCCGGGGCCGTGGCCTTGCGCGCCGTCGTTTTTCGCGCCGATCGGGACGCGGATCTGGCTGTCGTGGCCGACCTCGCCCGCCAGCAGGGCTGCGCAGTAGGGCAGGCCGATCCTGATCCGGCCGGCGGCACGGCGATCGCCCTGAGCGACCCGCACGGCCTGATGCTGCGCTTTGTCCACGGGGATCATCGCCATGCCGAGGCCGCCAGCGTCGCCAATCTTCCGCTGCGGTTGGCGCATGTGAACATCAACAGCACCGATGTCGATGCCACGTCGCGGTTCTTCCAATCCGTGCTCGGCTTCCAGCTTACCGACCGCTCCAAGCTGATGGCGTTTGTGCGCTGCAACGCCGACCACCACGCCGTTGTAATCGCCGAGGCCAAGGTCAACGGTCTCAACCATATCGCCTTCCTGCTGCCTGATCTTGAATCGGTGATGCGCGGTGCGGGCCGGCTGGTGGATCACGGCCACGCCATTGGCTGGGGTGTCGGCCGCCATGGGCCGGGCGACAACGTGTTCGCCTATTTCCTCGATCCGCTCGGCGTGGTGGTGGAATACACCGCCGAGGTTCTGCAGGTCGATGACAGCTACCGGTTCCGTGGCCCGGACGAATGGGTCTGGCCCAAGGGTCGCACCGATCATTGGGGTATCGCGCCGCCGAAGCCTGAGCATGTCAAACAGGCGCAGCTCGCCGTGCCATTCGCCTGAAAGCGGGACAATGTCAGACCTTCCTCATGTGCAAGTCGCCGTCATCGGCTTCGGCCCCGCCGGCGCGCTGCTGGCAAACCTGCTCGGCCAGGCCGGCGTCACCACGTTGGCGATCGACAAATCGACCGAGATCTATCCAAAGCCGCGGGCCATCGCACTTGATCATGAAATCATGCGCCTGTTCGACAATCTGGGGATCGCCGATGCCGTGCTGCCCCATACCGCGCCGTTCACTGCCTCGCAGCATTACGGGGCTGACGGCCAGTTGATCCGCCGCATCGACATGGTGCCGCCGCCTTATCCGCTGGGCTATGTGCCCAGCATGGTGTTCAGCCAGCCGGCGGTGGAAGCCGTGCTGCGCGCGCACGCCACCACATTCCCCGGCGTCGAAATCGCGCTCGGCACCGAGTTGCTGCGGTTGGAGCCGTCCGAGACGGATGTCGCCTTGCATCTGCGGCGCCCTGATGGGGACACGCGCCGCGTGCGGGCGGATTACGTGATCGCCTGCGACGGCGCGTCCAGCCTCGTCCGCCAGTCGCTCGGCATCGTGCTCGACGACCTCGTCTTTGATGAGCCCTGGCTGGTGGTCGATGTGATGATCCACCCCGACACCGCGGCCAAATTGCCGCAGACCTCGGCCCAGTTCTGCGAGCCGTCCCGGCCGATCTCCTATCTGATCTGCCCCGGGCTGCACCGGCGTTGGGAAATCATGCTGCTGCCGGGTGAGGACCGTTTCGCCATGGAGGACCCCGCCCAGGTCTGGCGTCTGCTGGCGCGTTGGCTCACGCCGGATGACGGCACGCTCTGGCGCGCCAACTCCTATCGCTTCCACGCGCTGGTGGCGCATCGATGGCGACAGGGGCAGGTGTTCCTGGCTGGCGACGCCGCCCATCAGCAGCCGCCGTTCATCGGCCAAGGCATGTGCCAGGGCCTGCGCGACGTCTCCAATCTTGCCTGGAAACTGATCGCCGTGCTGCGCGGCCAGGCCGGTGGCGCCTTGCTCGACAGCTATGGTGAGGAACGCGGCGCGCATGTGCGGGCGCTGACCGGGCGGATCAAGGCGATCGGCCATGTCATCTGCGAGCTCGATGTGACCCTCGCGCGGGAGCGCGACGCACAGATTCTCGCGGAAGGCGGCGGCACCGCGCGCACCATCACCCGCCAGGACATCGTGCCCCCGTTGAGCTGCGGTCTGCTGTCAGACCTTGCGGATCAGCCGCATCGCGGCCTGCTGTTCCCGCAACCATTGGTGCGGCATGACGGCGGCACCGCCTTGCTCGACCGTGTCTGTGGCACCGGCTTTCGTCTGGTGGTCGATGCCGCGGCCATCGGCCCGCAGGCGGCAGACGTCGCCCGGATGGCCAGCGTAGAGGGCATCACACCCATTCTGATCGGCCCAGGTCACGTCGAGGAATGTGAGTCCGTGCTGGCGGCCTGGTTTGCGCAGCGCGATTGCGTCGCAGCCCTGGTGCGGCCAGACCATTACGTCTTTGGCACGTTGCGTCACCCCCAAGCTGCCGCGGCCCTGTTGGTAGAGCTTCGCCAGCGTCTCAACCACAAGTCCACGGAGTTGACATGAAATTCGCCAGTTTTACGCACGCCGGCACCGCAAGCTGGGGCCTCGTCACCGACGATCACGTGGCCGATCTGGGGTCGTTCATGCCCGATCTCAAATCGGCGATTGCAGCAGGCAAGCTCGACGAGGCGGTTGCGCACGCCCAATCCGCGCCACGTCTGCCGCTCGACGCCATTGCCTTCCTGCCGGTGATCCCCAACCCGGACAAAATTCTCTGCGTCGGGTTGAACTACGAAACCCACCGCAAGGAAACCGGCCGCAGCGTGGTCGATCATCCGACGATTTTTGCCCGTTACGCCAACAGCCAGATCGGCCACAAGGCGCCGATGCTGCGCCCGCGCCTGTCCACGGATTTTGACTACGAAGGCGAACTGGCGGTGATCATTGGCACAGGCGGTCGCTACATCGATGCCGGTGACGCTCTGTCTTATGTCGCCGGCTACGCCTGCTACAACGACGGCAGCGTGCGCGATTTCCAGCGCCATACCCACCAGTTCACGCCCGGCAAGAACTTCCCCGACACCGGCGCCTTCGGACCCTGCCTGGTCACGCCCGACGAAGTGGGCCCGCTCAGCGAGCAGCGCCTGCAGACCCGCGTCAACGGCCAGGTCGTGCAAGACGCCACGCTGTCGCAGATGATCTTCGATATCCCCGCCCAGATCGCCTATTGCTCCAGCTTCACGCGGCTTGAGCCGGGCGATGTGATCGTGTCAGGCACCCCTGGCGGCGTCGGCTCGAAACGCACGCCGCCGCTCTGGCTGAAGGCCGGGGATGTGGTTGAGGTGGAAATCGACCACGTGGGGCTGCTGGTCAACCGGGTGGAAGACGAGGCGTAACGAACCGCGGAGAAGTCGGCACATCCGACGGCCCAATAGCTGTTGCTCCGATCGTCCAGGTCCGATCGTCCAGGTCCGATCGTGCAGGTCCGATCGTGCGGGTTTGGCGATCGGACACGACGGCGGGGTGTTTATCCGCGCCTGGTCTTCCGGCAGTCCACTGTCCAAGCCGGCGGATGGCACTTCTGGATCACCAGTTCGATCTCCAGGCAGCCGGTTGGAATGGCAGGCGGAGGGTTGCTGAACGGCAGGTAGCCGAGTTTAGATCGGGATGACGCCTGACAGGCGACGCCATCCCGATCTAGCCCTATGTTTTATCGCGTGATTAAGACCTCTCGGTGATTCGACCCTCGGTCATCACGCTCTTGGCGTCTGTCGGATTGACAGTTCTTGCGCAACACTCATCGATTCAATCGGTACTCTACGACATTTATGAATACCCGGAGTCCCTTGGGAATTCGAATATTGCGCGGAGGGTCGATT
>CAIQQQ010000439.1 GCA_903873995.1 uncultured Rhodospirillales bacterium | reverse complement strand
GCCAATCGGTCGAAAGTCGTGCTCTAGAAAACATAGACTCTAGAGCAGCTTATGTCCGCTCGAATGAGCCGCAAGCGGCTCAGTTCGATCGGACGCTGCTCTAGATTGCCAGCCTCTCGCCTTCCTCGGCAATCGCAAATCCGGCTTCCTCGATGCGCCTCCGGATCGGATGGCCCCCGTGGCGCGCGGGGTTGGACCAGTTGAGATGCGTGAAGCGGATCTTGGCGCGCTCCGCGGCGAGAAGGCCCTCGAACCGGGCCAGTGAGGCTTCGATGGTGGGGTGGGGCACTTTCGTCATGTCGCGCCCTGGCAATTCATCGCCCGACCAGAACGTGCCGTCGAGATAGGCGATGTCAACCTTGGCGATCTCGTCCTCCACGCGCACGCCCATCGCATCCCAGTCCTCCCAGCGGTCGATGTCGGGGATGAACAGCACGCGGCGCTTCGGCCCGTCGATGCGGAAGGCGCAGACCTCGGAGAACTCGCCGCGATGGGGGACCAGGATCGGCGTCACGCTTAGTTTGCCGAGCTTCACCGCCGTTCGGTCGGTCATCTCATGCAGTGCGATGTTGCGGTAGCGGACGAGCTGGCTCCATGGGCCGTTCCCTGTCAGGAACGCGCCCATCCGGGGCAGCACGTGAACGGGCAGCTCCTTGGTGCCCATCGCCTCGTGGCCGAAGAACATCAGGCCGGTGTAGTGGCCGATATGGGCGTGGGTGAGAAACACGCCGTCCGGCGCCTTGCCGGCGAGGGGCTGCGGCGCGGCCTGGTTGAGGCGGCGGAGCTGGGCGCGGATATCCGGTGTTGCGTCGATCAGAAAGCGCTGGCCGGTTTCGTGATCGATCAGGCCCAGCGAAGCGGCGAGCCGGGCCCGGGCCGGGTCGATCCAGCCCGGGTCGTCGTCATGCCCGATCTGCGGGGCGCCGCCGTCCTGGGCGGTGCCCAGGACGATGAGTGTCACATCCGGGTCGGGCGTCATCGGTCAGGGCTACTTCACGAACACCAGCTGCACCTGCCCGACATCGAGGCCGAATTTGGTGGCGCGGGCGTTGTTCATCACCACGCTGTCGCTCTCGCGGAAAAGCCAGTCGTCGAAATCGAGGCGGATGGAACTGTCCGCACCGCGCTTCACATCGGCGGTGTAATGCATCTCATAGGCGTTGCCGGACATTTTGCCATGCGCCTCGCCGATCACGTCCGGCGCGGTGCCGACCCAGGTGGTGTCGGAGGTCTTGCGGAAGGTCCAGCGGCGCTGCTGCTTTTCGCCGTCGTCATAGGTGAAGTCCTCGTCCAGATGCAGGACCGTGCCATCCCACTTCCCGTTCATCTCGACCTTGAACTGGCGGCGCAGATCGGCGGTGCGATCGAAGAACAGGCCGTAGGCGGTGGAGTGGCCGTTGAAATATTCCTCCAGCCGCATCTCGGGCTTGGCACCCGCGAACTGGTCGATGGTCATGGAGGCGCAGCCGCAGAGCGGCAGCAGAACAGCAAGCATCGCGCGCATCGGGTTCATCCCTTCGTGTCGATCGGCGGCAGGTCGATCCAGGACAGATGACCGCCCTTGCCGGCGCCGGTGTCGAGGAACACCGCCGTGCCGCCGAGCATCCCGTGCCTGATATAGGGCCGTCCGTCGGTGCTGCGACGGTCATGGCCGCAATAGACCGTCAATCCGTGTGGAATCCGATCCACCCAGCGCAGCGAGCGCTCGGGATAGCCGTCCGGTTGGGTGCGGCCGGTGGGCTCGCCATAGAGCGCGCGCGACAGCACGCCGCCGACGCGGCCGATCGGCATGGCGGGTGGCGCCTCCTCCAGCATGCCGGTGTGAAACCCGCCATGGACGAAGACGCGCGGGCCCTGCACCAGCCAGGCCGGGGCGCGGGCGAATTCGGCGCTGGCGCGCAGGCGCATGTTTGGATCGAGCTGGCTCAGGGTGGCAGCCAGATGGGCGTCCATGCGTACCTCTTGGCCGGCCAGCGCGCGGGCGAGCTTGTGGTCGTGGTTGCCGAGCAGGAACAGGCCGCGCTGGGTGTCCAGCATCTCGAACGCCATGGCCAGCACGCGGCCGCTGTTCGGGCCGTAATCGACGAGGTCACCGAGCTGGATCACGAACAGGTCGGTGGCCAAGGCGGCGGCGAAGGCCTTGGCATCTCCGTGCACATCGCCCACCACCCGGACGCCGCGACGATCGGGTATCATCCGGCGGTCCGAAGGCCGGCGCGGGCATCAAGGGCTGCGCGGGTGCGCGCCTGGGAGGCGGCATCGATCGGGAAGTTCCACACGAGCGCGATGGCGACCAGCTTCAGCATCACCGGCACGCCGCAATACAGCGCCACCAGGGCCACGATCTGATCCGGCCCGTTGGTCCCGGCGGCGGAGAAGCCGGCGAGGTCGAGCAGACCGAAGGCGATGCCGGCGGACAGGGCGGCGCCGGATTTCTGCGCCATCGTCCAGGCCGCGAAGAACAGGCCGGCACGCGCCTGGCCGTTGGTCAGCGTGTCCAGATCGATCACGTCGGCCTGCATCGCCGGCGGCAGCACGAGATCGGCGCCGAGGCCCATGCCGGTGGCAAGACAGACCAGCAGGAACGCGTTGGTGTCACCGGCGCCGAGGAACAGCACCGGGAAGAAGCCGGCGCATGTCCAGATCATCGCCCAGCACCAGGCGCGGTGTTTGCCGATCCGGCGGGAGATCCAGGTCCACAGCGGGACCGAGAGGATGC
>CAIQQQ010000438.1 GCA_903873995.1 uncultured Rhodospirillales bacterium | reverse complement strand
TCGGCAAGGACTACAAGGCCAAGCGCCGCGTGCTGGTGAAAAACGACGAAACCCTTGAAGAATCCGAATACCTGGTTCCCAAGGGCAAGCACGTCTCGGTGCAGGAAGGCGATTTCGTCAGGCGCGGCGATCCACTGGTAGACGGGCCGCGCGTGCCGCACGACATTCTCAAGGTTCTTGGCGTCGAGGCGCTGTCGGACTACCTGGTCAACGAGATCCAGGACGTGTACCGGCTACAGGGCGTGAAGATCAACGACAAGCATATTGAGGTCATTGTCCGGCAGATGTTGCAGAAGGTGGAGATCACCGAGCCTGGTGACACCACCTTCCTCGCCGGCGAGCAGGTCGACCGGGTCGATTTCGATCTGGAGAACCGCAAGCGCGCCAACGAGGGCGAGCGGCTGGCAGTGGCTATGCCCGTGCTCCAGGGCATCACCAAGGCCTCGCTGCAGACCCACAGCTTCATCTCGGCCGCCTCCTTCCAGGAGACGACACGGGTGCTCACCGAGGCCGCAACCGCAGGCAAGGTGGATACCCTCGTGGGCCTCAAGGAGAACGTCATCGTGGGCCGCCTGATCCCCGCCGGAACAGGCTCCGTGATGAACCGCCTCCGCGGCATCGCCGCCGGCCGCGACGCCCAGCGCGCCGTGCCGTTGGACCCGAGTCCGGCGATCTCTCGGGGGTAGTTGTGGAAGCAAGGAAGGCCAGGGGCGCTGCCCCTGGACCCGCCGTCGTGCGTCAGCACGCTCGCGCGTGACGGCCGAGCCCCTGGACCTCAATCGTTTTCGCCGGTCTTGAGCGAGGGGGCATCCCTGACGCGTCAAACGACACGTCAGGGATGCCCCCTCTCTCAAGACTGGCCAAGGAACGGGTTCAAAGGGCTCTGCCCTTTGCGGGTCCAGGGCAGAGCCCTGGCATTTCTTATTCCCACAACTCCCCGAAAGCTCGCTTGACTCGCATCCCCGGCACACCTAAGTTCCGCGCCCTTAGCTGACCCCGTCTGGGGGTGTTTCTTTGGCATCTGTTCAGGTGGCGCCGCCTCAATTTGGGGCTTAGGCCATTTGTCGGTTTGGCCCCGCAGGGTGGGATGTCCCGCCTTCTGTGGGGTTTGTCTTTGGGGCGTCTTTGGGCGTTGTTCGAATTGAAAGAGGGCGTATGCCGACCATCAACCAGCTGATTGCGAACGGCCGCATCCCGGCACGCAAGCGCAACAAGGTGCCAGCCCTTCAGGGCTGCCCGCAGAAGCGTGGCGTGTGCACGCGCGTCTACACGACGACCCCGAAGAAGCCGAACTCGGCGCTGCGAAAGGTGGCGAAGGTTCGTCTGACCAACGGGTTCGAGGTGGTGAGCTACATCCCCGGTGAAGGTCATAACCTTCAGGAGCATTCGGTGGTGTTGATCCGTGGCGGCCGCGTGAAGGACTTGCCGGGTGTTCGCTATCACATCCTGCGCGGTGTGTTGGATACCCAGGGTCTGCCGAAGCGCCGCAAGCGTCGTTCGCTGTATGGCGCGAAGCGTCCGAAGTAAGAGGGGATAGACGATGAGCCGCCGCCGCCGCGCCACGAAGCGCGAGATCCTGCCGGACGCGAAGTTCGGCGACACCGTCATCACGCGCTTCATGAATGCGCTGATGTATGATGGTAAGAAATCCGCCGCTGAGACGATCGTCTACAGCGCGCTGGAGGTGATGAAGAAGCGTGGGGGTGCCGCCGCCGACCCGGTGCGCATGTTCCACGAGGCGCTAGACAACGTGAAGCCGGCCGTTGAGGTCCGTTCGCGCCGCGTCGGCGGTGCCACGTATCAGGTGCCGGTCGAAGTTCGCACGGAGCGCCGTCAGGCTTTGGCGATCCGCTGGATCATCGACAGCTCGCGCAAGCGTGGCGAACACACGATGGAAGAGCGTTTGAGCAACGAGCTGATGGATGCGGTGAACAACCGCGGCTCGGCCGTGAAGAAGCGTGAGGATACCCACCGGATGGCTGAGGCGAACAAGGCCTTCAGCCATTACCGCTGGTAGTTGAGACACAAAACCACACCCCGAAACTGAGCGGGCACGGAGCATACGACGATGGCCAAGGCAAAATTCGAGCGGAACAAGCCGCACTGCAACATCGGCACGATCGGCCATGTGGATCATGGCAAGACGTCGCTGACGGCGGCGATCACCAAGGTGCTGGCCGAGACCGGCGGCGCGACGTACACGGCGTATGACCAGATTGACAAGGCGCCGGAAGAGCGCGCTCGCGGCATCACGATCTCCACCGCCCACGTGGAATACGAGACCGCCAACCGTCACTACGCCCACGTCGATTGCCCGGGCCACGCTGACTATGTGAAGAACATGATCACCGGTGCTGCGCAGATGGACGGCGCGATCCTGGTAGTGTCGGCTGCCGACGGTCCGATGCCGCAAACGCGCGAGCACATCCTGCTCGCCCGCCAGGTTGGCGTGCCGGCGCTGGTCGTGTTCCTCAACAAGATGGACATCGCTGACCCCGATCTGGTCGAACTGGTAGAGATGGAAGTGCGCGAGCTGCTCAGCAGCTACCAGTTCCCGGGTGACGACATCCCGATCATCATGGGC